>NZ_JFBD01000046.1 GCF_000709085.1 Virgibacillus alimentarius
GATGTCACTACGATTATTTTAAATTTAAAAAAGCTAGCCCTTAAAATTTATTCTGATGAAACAAAAACACTAGAAATTGATGTACAAGGAGAAGGTAAAGTTACGGCTGCAGATTTAACATATGATAGTGATGTAGAAGTATTAAATCCAGAACTACCAATTGCTACACTGAATAGTAAAGGTAGCTTGTATATGAAAATCACTGCAGAACGTGGTCGTGGCTATCGTCCAGCTGAAGAAAACAAGCATGATGAGCAGCCAATCGGTGTAATTCCAGTTGATTCTATTTTTACACCTGTATCACGTGCTACTTATCAGGTAGAAGATACTCGGGTAGGACAAATTGCTAATTTTGATAAATTAACATTAGATGTTTGGACCAATGGAAGCATACGCCCAGAGGAGGCTGTTTCTCTAGCGGCAAAGGTTTTCACGGAACACCTTAATATTTTTGTTGGTTTAACGGATGAAGCACAAAACGTGGAAATCATGGTAGAAAAAGAAGAAGATCAAAAAGAAAAAGTAATGGAAATGACAATTGAAGAATTAGATCTATCAGTCAGATCCTATAATTGTTTGAAGCGTGCTGGCATTAATACGGTTCAGGAACTTTCTAATAAATCTGAAGAAGATATGATGAAAGTACGTAACTTAGGTCGTAAATCATTAGAAGAAGTTAAAGCTAAACTAGATAACCTCGGTTTAAGTTTACGAAACGACGACTAATGATTACAATCGCCCAAGCATCAAGAAAGGGAGGGATAGTCCATGGCTAGAAAATTAGGCCGTAGAACAGAAGATCGTATGGCACTACTTCGCAACCTTGCGTCTGACTTAATCATTCATGAGCGAATTGAGACAACAGAAGCAAAAGCGAAAGAACTTAAATCTATCGTTGATAAAATGATTACGCTAGGAAAACGTGGAGATCTTCATGCACGTCGCCAAGCGTCAGCTTTCCTATATAACCAAGAAGCGGATGAAAACAATAATGTTATTCAAAAACTTTTTGATGACGTTGCTGCACGCTATGAGGACAGACAAGGTGGATATACACGTGTTCTTAAACTAGGTGATCGCCAAGGTGATGGAGCGGCAATGGCAATCATTGAACTAGTTTAATGATACTTGTGCGCGTCAAGGGCAGGACAGAATCTCTTCCACGAGGTGAATCCAGGCCCTTTTTTTATTAGTATTTCTACTAGTAAAAAAGTGTCGGGGTATCACCATATGTCCACTCAAATAGTTTCATTAATATTAAATTACTACGTTAACATGCCAATACACTTAGGTAATATATCTGTTTTTCCAAGGTGCACAACATCTAATAGGGGGAGCCGAAAATGTCTAGTAAATTAGTAGAATTTAAAGATGTGTCTTTTCGATATGGTGAAGAGCAACCTTGGGTGCTAAAAAACTGTTCATTTGAAATCTTTGAAAATGAGTGGTTGGCAATCATTGGGCATAATGGTTCAGGTAAATCTACCATTGCAAAACTAATGAATGGATTATTATTTCCACAAGAGGGCGAAATCATTATTAATGGAAAACAGGTGAATGAGGCCAACATATGGGATATTCGCAAAGATGTCGGAATGGTTTTTCAAAATCCCGATAATCAATTTGTTGGGACAACTGTACAGGATGATGTTGCCTTTGGGATGGAAAACCGAGGCATTCCCAGAGATGAGATGATTCGCCGAATTGATCACACGCTAGCGGCTGTTAATATGCAAGATTACCGATTTACCGAGCCACATCGTCTATCAGGAGGACAAAAACAGCGAGTAGCCATTGCGAGCGTACTAGCTATTTTTCCTCAGGTTTTAATTTTAGATGAGGCGACTGCGATGCTCGATCCTAAAGGTCGCAAAGAAATTATGCAAACAGTCTCCAATGTGCAAACAAGTCAAAAGTTATCATTAATTACGATTACGCATGATTTGCAAGAGGTGGTACAAGCAGACCGTGTTATTGTAATGAATGCCGGAGAGATTTGGGAAGAAGCAAAACCGCGTGATATTTTTGGGAAAAAGGATGCGTTGAGAAAAATTGGATTAGATGTACCTTTTATCGGCATTCTAGCAGATGAATTAAAACATGCTGGAATAGCTATTTCACATGAACCTTTAAACCACGAGGAATTACTGGAGGATTTATGGACATTACATTTAAAAACGTAAATTATATTTACCAGCAAAATTCACCTTTTGCCCATAAAGCGATCGATGATTTATCCTTCCATATTCCTTCGGGTTCATTTGTAGCGATTATCGGTCATACCGGCTCTGGCAAATCAACGCTAATTCAACATTTAAATGGGCTTGTTGTTCCGAGTGAGGGAGAAGTAAGGGTAGGAGACTTTCTTCTGACAAAGGATAAAAAACCCAAAAATATGAAAGAACTACGAAGCCGCATTGGAGTGGTTTTTCAGTATCCAGAACATCAACTGTTTGAGGAGACCGTGGAAAAAGATATTGCCTTTGGGCCTACAAACTTTCATGTAGATGCAGAGGAAATCAAAAGGCGAATTCATGAAATCGTTCCCCTTGTTGGTCTTTCATCTGATTTCCTAAAACGCTCCCCATTTGACCTTAGTGGTGGGCAAATGCGGAGAGTGGCTATTGCAGGGGTGTTAGCAGTTAGACCAGACGTGCTTGTTTTGGACGAGCCCACTGCAGGATTAGACCCACGTGGACAAAAAGAAATCATGCATATGTTTTATAGTATGCACAAGCAGCAGAATTTAACAACGATTTTGGTTACACATAGTATGGAAGATGCACTAAAATATGCAGATCATGTCATTATCTTAAATAAAGGTACGAAGTATATGGAAGGCCGTCCGGAGGAAGTATTCATTCAAAAGGAAGCACTCCATCGCGTGCAGCTTGATGTTCCTGAGGTCATACAATTTTTAGATCAATTTGAAAAGAAGTTCAATCAACCAATTCCCTTTATGCGGCAATCGATTGTAGATATAGCCAAATCGATTCGCAACGTTGTGAAAGGGGATGCTTCGAAGTGAGTAATTCCTTTATTATCGGACAATACGTACCGGGTTCTTCGATCGTCCATCGGTTAGACCCAAGAACAAAAATGACTATTATATTTTTCTTTGTTATTATTGTTTTTCTTGCTAATTCAGTTGGAAGCTATGGTGTATTAATTGTATTTGCACTGCTGAGTATGTTTATAACAAGAATCCCCATTCATTATATTGTAAAAGGATTAACTCCCGTTTGGTTTTTAATTATATTTACATTTATATTACACTTGTTTGTGACAAGAGAAGGAACGGTATTGTTTGAAATATATACATTTAAAGTATATTCCGGTGGTGTCATTCAAGGTTTCGCTATCGCTATGCGTTTTTTCTTGCTGATTCTTGTAACTTCTCTTTTAACGTTAACTACCACGCCTATTGAAATTACAGATGCCATTGAAGATATGCTGGAGCCGCTAAAAAAAATCAAATTTCCTGTTCACGAGCTTGCGTTAATGATGTCGATCTCGCTTCGCTTTATACCAACGCTGATGCAAGAAACAGAAAAGATCTCTAAAGCTCAAGCTTCGCGAGGGGTTGATTTTAAAACAGGACCGATTAAAGAACGTGCTAAAGCAATCGTTCCATTACTAGTTCCACTGTTTGTCAGTGCGTTTAAGCGTGCGGAAGATTTAGCAATGGCAATGGAAGCGCGTGGCTATCATGGTGGGGAAGGGCGTACAAAGTTACGTGCATTAAAGATTGAAAAACGTGATATCTTTGTCTATATCTTATTTGCAATTGTTATTGCTCTCTTGTTGTATACTAGAAATTGATAAACAGGTGGATGGCTATGGAAAAGGTGAAATGTACGATAAGTTATGATGGTACAGATTTTTCTGGCTTTCAATCACAGCCAAAAATACGCACGGTGCAGGGTGAACTGGAGAAGGCTTTAATGAAAGTACACAAAGGAGAACATATTCGGATTCAAGCCTCAGGACGTACGGATGCAGGTGTACATGCTAAAAGTCAGACATTTCACTTTGAAAGCCCGTACGAGATTCCGGAGCATAATTGGAAGAAAGCTTTAAATACACTACTACCATGCGATATATATGTACATGAGACAAGAAAAGTACCAAGTTCTTTCCATGCACGATTCGATGCGATTGAAAAGGAATACCGCTATTATGTATGGAATGAAGAGGGGACCGATGTTTTTAAACGGAATTATTTTTATCTCTTTAAATGTCCCCTAAACATGGAAGCAATAAAAGAGGCTTGTAAATACTTTGAAGGGAAGCATGACTTCACTGCATTTTCCTCTGCAAAAGCAACAGTAAAAGGAAGCAAAGAACGAATACTCTATGAAGTAACATGCAACCAGAATGGGAATGAAATAGAATTCATCATTCGCGGGGATGGATTTTTGTATAATATGGTACGTATCATGGTTGGCTTCCTATTAGATGTTGGGCAAGGAAAAAGGAATGCATCAGAGGTACATGACCTATTTGCAAAAAAAGATCGAAGACTTGTGGGGAAAACAGTACCACCACAAGGCTTATATTTATGGGATGTAAAATATTCATTAAAATAGTTGAAATGCACGAGGAAACTTGACAAATAGCCCTAATTTGGTATATTATGATCTATGGCAATTTATTTCTAAACCATGATTAGCCCCGGAAACTAATTGTGTTGAAATATAGGAATAACAACAAATGAACGAATGAAATATGGAGGGAAATCAATCATGCGCACAACTTTCATGGCGAATGAAAACAATATTGAACGCAAATGGCTTGTTGTGGATGCTGAAGGTCAAAGATTAGGCCGACTAGCAAGTGAGGTTGCTTCGATTCTTCGCGGTAAGCATAAACCTACTTACACACCACATGCTGATACTGGTGATCATGTAATCATCATTAATGCTGAAAAAATTGAACTAACTGGTAATAAACTTAATGATAAAATGTACTATCGTCATTCAAACTTTATCGGCGGTTTAAAAGAACGCAATGCGAATGAAATGCGTACAAAATACCCTGAGCAAATGCTTGAGATAACGGTTAAAGGAATGCTTCCTAAAGGTCCATTAGGCCGTAAAATGGGTAAAAAATTACACGTATATAGAGGATCTGAACACAAAAATCATGCACAAAAACCTGAAGTTTACGAGCTTCGTGGATAATAAAAGGAGGTAAAACCAATGGCACAAGTACAATATTACGGCACTGGCCGTCGAAAAAAATCAACTGCACGTGTACGTTTAGTTCCAGGAAATGGCCGTGTAGTTATTAATAAACGTGAAGCAAAAGACTATTTCCCATATGAAACACAACTATTAATCATGAATCAGCCGCTTGTTGCTACAGAAACAGAAGGCACATATGATGTATTAGTTAATGTTCATGGTGGAGGTTTCACTGGCCAAGCTGGTGCAATCCGTCATGGTATCGCTCGTGCGCTTCTAGAAGCGGATCCTGAATACCGCTCTACGTTAAAACGCGAAGGATACTTAACACGTGATGCACGTATGACTGAACGTAAGAAATACGGTCTTAAATCAGCTCGTCGTGCTCCACAGTTCTCAAAACGTTAAGTGGAATGTTGTCACACCAAGGGTTTATATGCCCTTAGTGATGTTAATTGATGCAAATTTATATACAAAGATAAAAATTGCTTAGAACACCGGCAGAAATGTCGGTGTTTTTTGTACGCTTTTATAAGTCTCGTAACAGGTTGAGAGCTATATCCTCTTGTTCATGTTTCTTCTCTGGCATGAGTTCCAGATAATAATTTTGAGTAGTTTGGATGTTTACGTGTCCTAAACGTTTAGATACATAAACAAGATCAATGTCCTGAGAAAACAAGAATGATGCGTGAGTATCTCTTAACCCATGGAATGTAGTTCTAGATATATTTAGTTCTTCTAATAAAGTTGCAAGTCGTTCAGACTGTTTAAAGGCATCAAAGTCAAAGATGTAACCATTACTTTTAACGGGAATGGACTGGACGAGATTGTAAACTTCTTTGTTGATAGAAATATCACGTTTAGCGTTATTTGTTTTAAGAGAGGTGTCAGTAGATGTTGGGCTGATTGAATGTCTTACTTGAACACCATATTCATAAAGAGACTCAGGACGAATCGCAAGGAGTTCGCCGCGTCTCATGCCCGTTTCTAACGCAAGAAGAACAAGGATGTGAAATTCATTTTCAGGATGTTTTAGAATATAATGACGAAGTTTTTTGAACTCTGTAATAGATAAGGCACGATTTCTTTTTGGAGGATCTGTTCCTCTTGTTTTAACGAGACCTGCAAAGTCATTGACTATGTATCCACGAGCATAAGCATCTCTTAAAGCGGTTTTTATTTTTAGTAAAACTTCATGAGTGGTTTTTCGTGAATGTGTTTCAGCATATGTATCGATTCTCTTTTGTACCATAATGTCATTTAAGTCTTTTAAACGAATATCACCAAAAAGTTCTTTAATTACTTCGGCAGTTCGCATGTAATTTTGAAACGTGGTTTCTTTAACATCATTTCGCTTAACTAGGTGAATCCAGTTCTCGAAGAACTCTGCAAAGGAAGTTAATGTATTCGCAAGATCTTTACCATTTGCTTTTGATAATTCATTTTCTAAAACCCACCTCTTAGCATCGGCTTTATGTTTAAACGTTTTTGTTAATCGGTTACTTTTACCGTTTTTATAAATTGATACTTGTGCTAGATAAGAATTCCCCCGTCTAGTTATATACCCCACCATATCAACTCCTTTATAAATATGGATAGTGTTAGTTAGATACAAGATGAGCATATATGCAAAACGTTAATTTGTACAAAATAAAAAAACATCGGTAAATAGATGTTTGTTGAAATGCTGTATTATAAAATATTGAAGGATAGGGAAGAGGGGAAGAGAAAGGGTTAAAAATCAGATAAGAACGTTTTAATTTTGCTGTCTAGTTTAATGTTATCTTCGTCTAGAATATCAATGTAATATTCTTTCGTAACTGAAAAATCTCGATGTCCCATTAATTTTATAATGTATACATCATCCTTTGTAAGACTGTATGCGATAGAAGCATAAGTGGATCGTAATCCATGAATCGTTGTTTGTGTGATTCCTAGTTTCTTTAAAATTCTTTTTAACTTTTTACTTTGATCAAATTTTTTATCGAAAAAGTAGCCATCTTTATTAATAGGTAAGGACATTAATCGATTATACACATCTTCGTTTATAGGGATTGTTCTACAGGCGGCTTTGTTTTTCAATTCAGTATCAGACGTGTTTGGTGCAATCGATTCCTTGACATGTATTTCATCTTTACTTATATTTTCAGGTCGTAGCCCCAGACATTCACCTCTTCGAAGACCTGTTTCCATTATAACAAAGATAAAGGTGTTTAATTCACTATGATTTGTTTTTACAAAATTCCTGAGCTTTTTATATTCAGTAATTGATAAGACAATATTTCTATCATCTGCATCATAGCCTCTAGATTCTAGTAGACGAGAGAAGTCAGTTGAGATTAATTGTGTTCCACTAGCATGTGCGATTGCTGGTTTGATTTTGTCCATAAAATCTTTTGAAGTCCTTTTAGAACGATTTTCTGAATATATGTCAATTAAGTGCTGCACATTTTCATAGCATAAATGTCTGACTTCTAAATTTGGTGCATACTTTTTAATGATTTTTAAAGCCTGTCTATAATTTTGAAATGTACTTTCTCTAACAGTATGTTTCTTCACGTTGTAAATATAATCTTCGAAGAACTCTGCAAAAGACATCTTCCATTTGTTAAGTTTTATATTGTCGTCTTTAAAAGACTCCATTTTTCGAATCCATTGTTTTGCTTCTGATTTTACATGAAATGTTTTTGTGATTCTATTTTGTCTACCATGCTTATAAAATGAAACTTGCGCTTGATAAGATTTGTTTCTTTTTGAGATTGTTCCCATTTAATATCTTTCCTTTCATAATAAAAAATAATTTTTGTGGTGTTAGTCTGGTAAAAGTAACTTACCAAACTAACAACCGTTTTAACATGCGTGTTTTTCTATAAATTCGATTAATGATTTGATTGTGTATCGTTCGTGTCTCCCTAGCATGAACCTCTGAAAGTTGTCATGAGAGCGAATGTACTTGTCGAACGATTTGGGATCAATGCCTAAAAAGTTAGCGGCTTGTTCCCTAGTTAGTAAATACGGATATTTACTTTGTTCTTTGAAATGTTCCATTTTCATCGCCATCCTTTCGTTATATTTTTTAACAAAGATAAAAAGAATAAAGAAGATGATATATTTATATTAGCAAGAATTTAGTTACTAAAATGGAAAAAAATTATCATAAACGAAAAAAGTTTCTTTTAAAACTGTATCGTAAGAAGACTCAGCATTGGCATGACAGTATATATCAATCTTTTTCAAAAGTTAAGAAGAATTTAATAAAACGTGTGAAAAGTAGAATTATCATAAAAGTGGAGAGAATGAAGGTATAAATATAGATGTATTATTAATGATATAAAAAGCACTGAACGGATTTAACTGAAGAGCACATTGATTAATGATATTGATGCGACGGCAGTGCATGCACCCTTAATAACTAATTAATTTATACAGAGTTTACAATTCTATTTAATTTTGACATCATTATTGTTAACTGGTAAACTACAATTATTAACCGGTTAACAAAAGTGGAGAGGAGAATAATGTTTGGAAAGTTTACCAAAAGAAAGAACGTTGAAGGCCATTGAAAATTTTATTTTACAGCGTGAAAAGAATGAAAAGCAACAAAATGATGTAGCAGAAAGTTTATTAATACATCATGGATTTTCTGAGGGTAAGTTGTCTTTGACACAATTGCATATTGTAGCTTTAATAAATGAACAACCAAGTGAATCAAATAATACATTTTTGGCAAATCAATTAGGTATTTCAAAACCAGCAGTAACGAAAGCCATTAATGCTTTAATGGAGAAAGGTATAGTTACTTCTCAGAAGAAAGAAAGTAATCAAAAGGCAGTTTTTTATAGTTTAACAAATACAGGAAAAGATCTTGTTTTAATTCATGAACAAATGCATCAAAAAGCACGAGAGAAGTATGAACAATTATTAAATCAATTTACCGATGATGAATTACAGCTTATTACTAAGTTTTTAAATAAGTGGTCAGAGCAATTATAAAATAAGGAGCGTGTATGTCATGAACAAAAAGCAGGCTTATGATTTTTTAACAGAAGTTTATCAGGAGATCTTAGTAGCTATGAGAATAGAAAAAATACCTTACTACTTTAGTAAGGAGTATATTCAAACAACTGATGGAGTTAGTTCTAATATAACTGAATTTACCAATCACATTTCAGTACTCCATGAAGTTGTAAAGTCAATATCTATATCTCCATTTTATGATTTTTTATTTGATGAAGATGAACAAACTGCAACACTTAGATATACTATCACTGTAGATAAGGTAGATGGGAACACTGGGGAGATAGAAGTTATAGCAATATTTGAATTAAGAGATCGTTTAATTGTACGTTGCAATGAACTATCTTGTCCTTTGGATCAAGATGAAGAACTTAAACATTTAGCAAAAATTAATTACTAAATATAAATTTAGGCTTTTAAGCAAACGTGTACGATTGTAAAAATATACATTAAAAGATATGCTCTTAAGGTAAGCCTTTTTATTTTGAGAAACGCATTATTACTTTTAAGTTAATGGAAAAAAATCACGTAGTAAAAAGGAGCCTAACAAATTTAGTAATAAACAAAATTAATTAATGATTAAGAACCAGAGACAATATTAAATGTGATAACTGAATATGCTACAATGATGTTCAAATGTATTTTGTTCAATAATGTTGCCAGATTGTTGAAGTTAAGAGGGGATAGAAAAGTGGAAAAGAGTTATTCTTCGGGAGAAAAAACAGATGGATTTACATTAGGTGGTGCATCTGCAACATTAACAATTAGTATAGTTATGTGTTATTTGAGCCCCTTACACAATTTATATAGCCATCGTTTAGGGACAAACTTTGAAGCCTCTTTACGTGTTAATAGATATGAAGAATTCTGGTTACACTCAATCAAAATCGTGTAGTTATTTGTTTCGAACTTAATCAACGTATGTTCTTCTTAACTTTAAATTTCATGAGAATGGAAAGATATAAAAACTATATAGTATGGCAAAAATATCCGACCATTTTTTGTAAATAATTATCATAAGTAGGAATAATGTGATTAACAGATTAATTGTTCTAGTTTAAAACATGGTCAAATCCGTGTTTGTGAAATAATAGAAAATTTCATTAGAAATTTATATAACTAGCGGAAAGTCTACTTATCAAGAAAATGAAAGCAGTTATAAATGAAGATCCGCATAGTAAGTAGACTTTTTGAATGATATAATACAATTAAAATGAGTAGTTATTCGTAAATCAGACTAGGGGAGAGACATGGTAATGGATAAGAGCAAGGCACTCATGGCGTTTAAAGACCAAGGGATTCAGTGGTTTTTAAACACTTTATCGGAGCTTGGAGCTTCAACAATGAAGGAGCATATTTCACATTTTTTGTCCGATGGATTGTCGGAGATAGCATCTGATGCGACAACTTCAACGATACCTGGTCTTTATGGCGTAGTACAGGGTTATAAATTAAGAAGGTACAGAGAAAATACTATGAAATATATTGATGCAATTTCGTTGAAAGTAGATGAAATTCAATACAATATGGAAAATAATTGGGGTAACTATGAGGAAAAAATTAATAAACTTCATGGTATAGTAATGGATTAT
This sequence comes from Virgibacillus alimentarius, assembly GCF_000709085.1. Classification (GTDB taxonomy): domain Bacteria; phylum Bacillota; class Bacilli; order Bacillales; family Amphibacillaceae; genus Virgibacillus_B; species Virgibacillus_B alimentarius. Next base: position 10,796 of record NZ_JFBD01000046.1, read on the forward strand.
ATAGAAAATGAACGGCAAGTGGATAAGGTTGAGTTTTTTGTTAATGGATTTGTGAATATAACGACTCATGATCCAGATAGTTTATCAGAAGACTTTGTTTTGACGTACTATAATCTCTTGAATTCTTTAAGCATGGTAGATATTGCGGTGTTAAGGGATATATATTTTACTCGTACGAAGTCATTTTATGAAGTGGTTGATGAGTATAGTATAAGACATGATCAATATAAGTCAGTCCAAAATAATTTGTTTAGATTAGGTTTATTGACTACGAAAACAGAACAAGAAAGTACGTCTGATCTTGAAAAATTATTTGATTCGGTTAATGGAATTATTAATCATATCAAAGATTACAATAGTAAATTTGAAAACATCCTTAAAGGTAAAAAAAAGAGATTACCCGAATTAAAAGAGAAAAATATCAAAATGAAGTCAAAAGAACGCTTTGGAATATCGAAATTCGGAAGCGATTTTGTAAGGTTTTTTCTATATACATCTGAAAATTTGTAAACGAAAGAGGTTTTAGAGAATTTTATTAATATAACAGTTCTTATCGCACGAATATCATCCTGCTAATAGTGCTATATTGTTGATTAAATAACTACGGATAATTGAATATATTTGGAGGTTTATTTTTGATGATAAGGAATGTTAGTAAAGGGGGCGTATGAAAATAGATATACGGCCGATAAAATATAATCAAAAAGAGATTTCATTACATAAAACTATAGTAAATCCTAAATTTGGAAATAAAACAGTATTAGTAAGCGATCCATGGGATTACGTTGAAATGTGGCTAAAAAGGAACAATGGAATGGACGAGGCTATTTTTTATTGGCAACAAGCGAAGCACTTTTATGAGGCTTCAAAAATGTTACCATTAACATCTTCCCCTCTTACATTATATTATTGCTTTTTAAATGCTACAAAAACACTACTTACTGTTAAAAAAGTATCTTTTTCAAATAAACATGGCGTTTTTGGTAAATCATACAAGCGAACAGCTCATTTACCAAATGAACATGTAACTTTTTTAACAAGTGGAATATTACCGGCTTTAGGAAATTACTTTAATCAACCAATAGTTAAAAATGAAAAATATAATTTAAAAGAATTGCTGTATAATCTGCCTTATATACATAGAGCATATTGTTTAACTTTTAAAGAACCAGAACTCTTTATCCCCATTAAAGAACCTAGGTTTGTAAAAAAAACAAATTCTAGTGAAAGTTGGTTTACAGCTAGGTTAGATAAAAACTATGCAAATGGACATACATTAAATAAATTGCCAAGTTTTTTTGAAAAGGATTATACCACTAAAAGTAATGATTCCATTCGATTTAAGAAAAAATTTAAATGGATTAGTACAAACAATATTACTAAAGATCAAAGTATAAAAAGACTGTCTAATAAACATCAAAGAATCAGAAAAAATACTTTCTATATAACTGGCTTGACACGGCTATGGTATATAAAACGTGTAGGCTTGAAAACTATAATAGACCATAATTCTCTAATGATAACATTTGCAATAATGCATAGGTTGAGTGAGCTATCTAGATATGAAAACATTTTGTTATACAAACATTTAAATGCTCAACATAATTGGCTGTTGTCGGAGTTTATAAAGAATTCCCCAAATCAATTTATAGATGAAATTGCATCAGAAATTACAGGAGAAGAATTCATGGTTCCTGGATATGTCGAAAAATAATTCTTATTTAATAAATAGATTTTCTGTAAAGGTTTTTGATTTTTAAATAAAGTATCACAAGACCTGCCTTTCTAGCAGTTTTTAACTAAACGTATCATAACTTTTAAGATTTGAAGTGTTTTCTGACTCCACGGTACATTAGGTTTTATAGCGGTTCAAAACTTAATATCATAAGTGGAAAGGAAAATGCGGTGTGAAATACGGATATTCAAGAATTTCAACAATCGAACAAGATTTGCGTTCCCAGCTGAAGATGTTGGAAGAGGAGAATTGTGATTATATTTATACGGAAAAATTTACAGGAACTAAAATGGATAGAAAAGAATTTAACAAATTATTAGACGTGCTAGAAGAAGGGGATACTTTAGTTGTTACAAAACTAGATAGATTTGCAAGAAGTGTGCGAGGCGGCATTGAAGTCATCAAACAACTTTTTGATTTGGGTGTAAGAGTACATGTTCTAAATATGGGAGTTATCGAAAACACTCCTACTGGTAGATTAATTTTTAATATCATGATGTCTTTTGCCGAGTTCGAACGAGATATGATTGTTGAGCGAACACAGGAAGGTAAGATGATGGCAAAACAGGATCCAGACTTTCGAGAAGGCAGACCTAGAAAATATTCTAGGAAACAATTGGATCATGCAATGAAGCTAAAAGATACACATACATATAAGCAGGTAGAGGAAATGACGGGCATATCTAAGCCAACTTTATATCGGGCATTAAAACAAATCAAAATTTAATAGCATTTATAAAGATTGACATGGTTTAAATTATTTTGAACCATGTCTTTTTATGTGCTTCTAGAAAATAAATGATATCATATAGGATAGAAAGATTGATTTGTACAGGTACGAAAATGAAGTGACTGGATTATTAGAAAACATCAAATTGTACATAGTGATATACATATATTAGGGGGAAAATGAATGATTACATCAGAAGAAATAAAAAGAAGGCTATGGGACGGAGCGAATAATCTGAGGGGTTCCATGGACGCAAGTAGATACAAAGATTATATGCTAGGTTTAATGTTCTATAAATTCTTGAGCGATAAAACACTGGAGACATTTGTAACGACAAGTGGAACGAAAGGTACGGAAGCGGAAATTGTTCAAACTTACCAAGATGCTTACGCGAGTTATGGCGATAATTTAATTAAAATGATCCAAAATGTGCTTGGCTATTATGTCTTGCCGCATCATTTATATCAAACATGGCTGAAAGATATTCGAGAAGGTACATTTGAACTCGAAAAAGTAACGGAAAGTTTACAAAGCTTTGAACGTACCGTCGCGACTACTGGAGATATTGATGACTTCAAAGGGTTATTCTCCAGTTCAACGATTGATTTAACAGATTCTGCTTTAGGAAGTAACTTGAATGCACGTAGTAAAAATATTCGCCAATTAATTGAGCTATTTGCTGATTTGAACATGGTTGCACTTCAAAAAGGCGATGTTTTAGGCGATGCATATGAATATTTAATTGGTCAGTTTGCGATGGAGTCCGGAAAGAAAGCTGGCGAGTTCTATACACCTAGACAAGTAAGTGAAGTCATGGCGCAAATTGTTGCGAAAACAACTAGTGTAGAATCGATCTATGACCCAGCAGTTGGTTCGGGTTCTTTACTATTAACGGTGGGAAAACATTTAAATGAAGAAGGCAGAAAAGATCTTCATTATTACGGGCAAGAGAAAAACACCGCAACTTACAACTTAACACGCATGAACTTATTATTACATGGCGTTCGTCCTGAAAAAATGACAGTAAATAATGGAGATACATTAGCGCAAGATTGGCCAGAAGATCCTGAACGTCCGAATGAAGGGGTCCAATTTGATGCGGTCGTCATGAACCCGCCTTATTCGGTTAAAAATTGGAACCAAGAAGGTTTGAAAGTGACGGATCCTCGTTTTGAAATCGCAGGAGTTTTACCACCAGACTCTAAAGGAGATTATGCGTTTCTATTACATGGACTGTTCCACTTGGGTCAAGAAGGAACAATGGCAATAGTTCTACCACATGGAGTGTTATTCCGTGGTGGAGCAGAAGGCGAAATTCGTAAACGTTTATTAGATAAAAATCATATTGATGCGGTGATTGGTTTACCTGACAAATTATTCACGAATACAGGAATTCCCGTCACAGTGATTATTTTAAAGAAAAATCGTGCATTAGATGACCCTGTCTTGATGATTGATGCATCAAAAGCCTTTGTCAAAGAAGGGAAACAAAATGTATTGCAAGAAAAAGATATTTCCAAAATCGTAGATACATATATCGAACGAACGGAAGAAAAAGGCTATAGCCATCAAGCGACGCAAAAAGAAATTAAGGAAAACGAATATAATTTAAACATTCCACGTTATATCGAAGCAATCGATGAAGATATTGCACAAGATGTAGATGCGCATTTATATGGTGGCATACCTATCCACCAGATTGAACAATTAACGGTGTTACATGATATGGCAAAAGATGTTCTTTATGATGCTTTTCGAGAAGTACGTCCGGGTTATGTAGAATTAACGACATCCATAGATGAATTAACAGAGAACGTATTAGCTAATCAAACAGTTCAAAAGCAAATAGAGGACTTAAAAAAATCTTTATACACTTATATGAATACGTATTGGGAAAAATTAAAAACAGTTCAGGATGTTAATAATGTTGAGCCACTGAAAGATGATATGTTAACGGAAATCAAACAGTTGTTAAAACAATTCAATCATGTCAGTACTTATGCAGGTTATCAGATCATCGCAGAGTTATGGGAAGAGATGCTCGCAGAAGATACGGAGAAAATTGCAATCAGTGATTTTTACACCGTTGGAAGAACACGTGAACCTAATATGGTGACCAAAGGTTCGGGTAAAACAAAACGAACAGAACAGGATGGTTGGATTGGTGCGATTGTGCCGAATGAACTTATCTTACAAGAGCTCTATACTGATGAATTAGAAGAAGTAGAAACAAAACAAGCATCTTTAGCATCCATTACGGATGAAATCAATGAACTTGTCGAAGCGGCAAAAGTAGAAGAAAGTGAGGAAGAAGCGGCATTAGGGGATGCGTTAAATGCCAGAGAAGACGATTTTACACTTTCAGCAGTTAGGTCAGAAATAAAAAATGTAGAAAAAGATTCAAATGAATATGAACTATTGGATAAAGTGAGAAACTTACTAGATGAAAAATCTGCATTAACTAGAGAGATTAAAGCAAAAGAAAAAGCATTAAATGAACAAGTGGAAGATAAAATTGAAAATTTAACAGATGAAGAAATGGAGCAATTGATGTATCAAAAATGGTTTGGTGATTTAACAGATAAGATGACACAATTGATAGAGATTCCACTTAAAAATGAATTGGATACCTTGAAAGAGTTACAAGCAAGATATGCGGATACGTTAGAAACGATTGAAAAGGAAAGTCAGTCACTTGAAGCACAATTTGAAGAGATGCTAAAAGAATTGGTGGTGACAGAGTGATGGGAGAGAAAAGGTTGGTGCCTAAGAGAAGGTTTAAAGGGTTTGAAAAGAATTGGGACGTTATAACTTTAGAAGAAACATCTCAGAAGATTGGTGACGGCCTCCATGGCACCCCAAAGTACGATGATAATGGTAGTGTCTATTTTATAAATGGAAATAATATTTTTAATGGAAAGATTAATTTTTATAAAGATACGAAAACTGTAACTAAATATGAACAATCATCCAATGATTTGTTGTTAGATACTGACACTATTTTAATATCTGTTAATGGTACTATTGGTAATTTAGCTTTCTATAATGGTGAAGAAATTATGCTTGGAAAAAGTGTTGCTTTTATTATATTGAAGAAAAATGAAAAACAATATATATTTTATTATTTGCAAACTCCAAATGTATATAACTATTTTTTAAACAATTTAACTGGTTCTACAATTAAAAATTTAGGACTAAAGCAAATTAAAGAAACAGAAGTGGCTTTACCAGTTATAAAAGAACAACAAAGAATCGGAGAGTTTTTCAATATTTTAGACGAACGCATAGCAAATCAAGAACGGAAGATTGCTAAAGTCAAAGATTTAAAATCAGCTTATCTAACGGAAATGTTCCCCAAAGAAGGGGAAACCGTACCGAAAAGACGATTTAAAGGGTTTGAGGATGAATGGAAAACAAAAAGATTAGGCGAAATATCATTTATAAACACTGGAGAAAGTGATGTTAAGGACTCTGTTTCAGATGGAGAATATCCATTCTTTGTACGTTCTAAAAATATCGAGAATAGTGACACTTATACGTATGATGGTGAGGCAATTTTAATCCCAGGAGAAGGGAAATTGGGTGAGATATATCATTATTACAATGGTAAATTTAACTATCATCAAAGGGTTTATAAAATTTCTGATTTCGACGAAAATGTAGATGGAAAGTTCATTTATTATATTATGCATACGACATTTAAACAACATGCATTAAAACACACGGTAAAAGCGACTGTTGATTCACTTAGATTACCAACATTAACAAGTTACAAGTTTTGTTTGCCAAATAAAAAAGAACAACAAAAAATAGGATCATTTTTCAAAAACTTAGATAATCAAATCGAAATGGAAGAAAAGAAACTAGATAAGCTACAAAAAATGAAGGAAGCGTATTTAGAAGAAATGTTTGTGTAGGAAGGAGGATTTACGATGAGCAATCATGCTAAAAATGTGTCTGAGAAAGCTTTTCAAGACAATTTTGTAAAAGAACTACAAAAATATAAATGGCAAGCACCGGCCTTTTTAGACGGTAACAAACAAAAAGTGACGGTTCAAGACTTAGTGAACCATTGGCGAGGGGAACTTAATCGTATCAACGCAGATGTCTTAGAAGGAATTCCACTGACAGATAATGAATTTGCGCAAGTCATGGAGAAGGTTTCGCAAATTGATAATAGTTATGAAGCGGCCAAAATGTTAGCGATGGAACAATCGACTGGTAAAATTGATGGTATTTATCGGGATACGCATCCAGATGTCACTCGTGAACAGATTACGTTAACGATTTTTAAAAAGGCACAAGTACGTGGTGGGGACTCGAGTTATAAAATTGCACGTGAAGTAGAGTCTGCAAACGGAAATCGTTTTGATCTTGTTTTACTTATCAATGGTTTACCACTCATTAACATAGAACAAAAACGTACAGATAAATCATTAGAAGAAGCGTTTAATCAATTTAAGCGATATTATCGGGATGGCGAGTATGTGAATAATTTCATGGCTTTCTCGCAAATGATGGTCATGACGTCAGAAGTCGCTACACGTTATTTTGCGACACCGAAATCAATTCAAGCGTTTAATCCGAGCTTTGTATTTCATTGGGCAAATAAAGATAATGAGCCGATTAATCATTGGGAAGATGTGGTTGGCCATTTCTTAATGATCCCGATGGCACATCAAATGGTGGGCGATTATTTAGTCATTGATGAAGCAAAAGATGTCGAAAATCAAAAGCATATGCTCTTGCGCCCTTATCAAGTGCATGCACTTCAAGCGATTGAAGGAGCTGCATTAGGTTGGGATAATGAAGATAAGATTAAACATGGAGGTTTTATTTGGCATACGACTGGATCAGGAAAAACTATCACAAGTTTTAAAACAGCGTTATTTTTATCTATTAGAGGTGGTTTTGATAAGGTCGTCTTTTTAGTGGATCGTAAGGAACTTGATAGTCGGACAAGTGATAATTTCAAAGCTTATTCAGAATATGAATCAGTGGAAGTCGATGATACGGCACATACCTATCAACTTCGTAAGCTATTAATGTCGGCAACGTCCAATATCGTTGTCACGACAACCTTCAAATTAAATAATCTCGTAAAAGACTTAGAAGAAGGGAAAGATGATCGTTTAGCTGATAAGAAAATCGTGTTCATTATTGATGAAGCGCACCGAACAACCATGGGTGACATGATGGTAACGATTAAAGACTATTTCCGGAAAAATGGATTGTTTTATGGCTTTACAGGAACGCCTCTATTCGATGAAAATAACATCTCAGGTATGATCAATGAAAAAAGTGAACTGATAAATACAACGGAAAAGCTTTTCGGGCCATTATTACATCAATATACGATTGACGAAGCCATTGCGGATAAAAACGTCTTAGGTTTTCACGTGGATTATATCAATACAGGTGAATTTGAAAGCTATGATGTATTAAGAGAACAGATTGCTGATTATAAGTTAGAAGAACAACCAGATACACCGAAGCGGAAGATTGAGCGAGAAGTCTATGAATGGTCGGATTTAGACGTTGAAAAAGCAGCCAAGCAAAATAAATTACTCTTTTATCAGGATGAAACACATATTCCAAGAGTCGTCGAAGAAATTTTAAATAATTGGGAAGAACAGTCACAGCATAGGTTTTTTAATGCGATTTTAACCGTTGCTTTCAAACATCGTGTCATCGCTTATTACGAAGAGTTTCAAAAACAGCTAGCCAAAAGAGATGATATTCATATTAATGTGGCCATGACCTTTAGTTTTGGAACAGATGCTGACCCAGACCCAACCGATCCAGAGCTGATACAAAAAATGTTTCAAGATTATGCGTCCTTTACTGGCATTGAATACACGTATGGTGATAAACGCCGAGGGGAAGATGCGTATTATGATGATGTAGTCGAGAGAGCGACACGAGGTGGTAGTGGACGAAATCCTAAAAACATCGACCTTGTGATTGTCGCAGACCAGTTACTCACAGGTTATGATTCTAAATTTATTAATACGTTATATGTGGATCGTACGTTGGCATTACAAGGACTCATTCAAGCATATTCAAGAACGAATCGGATTTATGGGAAGGAAAAGGAATTTGGTTCGATTGTGAATTTCCAGTATCCTCGTATAACAGAAGAAATGGTTAATGAGGCACTGATTTTATATGGAAGTGGTGGCGAAAGTAGTCAAGCGATAGTGAAACCATATCCTGAAGCGGTAGAAGCATTTGTAGAATACTCCCAAGAAGTGATGGAGATATTGAGAGATCCAACAACTTGGCAAGAGCTCGAAAAAGATGAAGAAACAAAAGAAGCATTTGTAAAAGCTTTTAAACAAGCGAATAGTCAATTGAATAAAATTCAGCAATACTATGAATTTAGCTGGGTAGATGAGGCATTTGGTGTAACGGAGCATGAATGGATGCAGTATGTAGGGGCATACAGGAACTTAACCAGAGATGATAAAGATGATCCTGAAGACGACACACCAATCTTGCCACTCGGTGAAGCGAAACTGGCAGGTTCGCAACGAATCGATGCACACTATATTATTCAATTAATGGGTGAACAAGCAACTACGACAGAAGGGGTACAAACAGTAGATGCGGAGACACTGCGTTTGATCTATCAAAATATTGAAGAAGTGAGCAATATGGGGGATTATGAACAAGCCGAATTATTAAGACGGTTTGTATCAGAAGAATTAGAACCAGGCAATGTTCCAAGCAATATTAATTTTGATGAAGCGTACGATAATTGGCGAAAAGAACAGCTTCGTAAGGAAGTCTATCAAGTATCAGCAGACTGGGGCATTGACAGTGTCATATTTGAGAAGGCAATCGAAGCATATTCTGTTTCAAACCCAGATGAAATTCCATATATAGATGATATAACGAACAGTATTGACTATGCTTCGATTGAGAATCCTAAAACAAATAACTTACTTGAACACAATATGGCATTATCTAATGAATTACCAGGGATTGTTTCTAAATTAAAGAAGAAATATAAATCTTAATGGATACTATTAGAAAATAAGAGACCAACTCATACTTGAGGAGGTCTCTTATTATTTTAACTGGCAAGAAATAAATGATTGTGAATCCGTTATAGATTTTTGTAGACGTTTAATGATTAAATCATAGTTATCTTTGTTTAATTCGACGGAAATCCATTGACGATTAAGTTTAGATGCAGCAGCTGCAGTAGTTCCAGACCCCGCAAAGAAGTCCAACATTATATCATTTTCCAGAGAGGCTAATTCAATGATCTTTTTAATAAGCTTTTCTGGCTTGGGATATGTAAAGTCATTTTCTCCAATAACAGACTTTAGTTCAATAGTTGCTTTCTGAGTTGAACCATATTCTTTAGATGTCCATAAATCATTAACAACCTTAGAAGGTTCTTCATTTAAATAAACCTTTTTAGAAGGAACATTACCATTCGACCAATAAACTAGATTGTTGTTTAACAAATTTTCAAATGTAGCTTTGGGATAATCCCATCGGCTCTCGATATATTCACCATTGGGTGCTTTTACTTGATAGTGATAGTAACCATTTCTTTTATTCTGTATTCTATCAATGCGAAATCTACCATGTTGATCAGTATATTTATAAGATTTTAATTGGCTGGCGGATATATTAGATCTGTTCAATTGTAAATACTTCTTGTTTTTTGCGTAAATTAATATGAAATCCTTTGTTGTTGCCATTTGTGAAGTGTTCTGTTGACCATAAGTTTTCCTCCATACAATCTGATTAACAAAGTTTTCCTCACCAAATATTTCATCACAAAGCACTTTTAAATACCCCTGTTCTTTATTACTGCAATGTATAAATATGGATCCGCTTATTTTTAGTAAGTCTTTTGCTACTTCTAAACGATTTTTTAAGAACAGTAAATAATCCGAACGTGAATAGTTGTCATGATAGCTTAAGTCAGACCTTTCTGTATTGTAAGGAGGATCAATATATATTAATTTTATTTTTCTTCTAAAGTATTGTTTCAATTTATGTAGAATAATAAGGTTTTCTCCCTGTATGGCCAAATTGTCATTCAGAGTAAATCCATCTACAGAATAAGAATCTCTATTTTTGTGTTTATGAAAATCATGCAAATAGGTGGAGTCTAACAATGACTCAATTTTTTGTTTAGCAAACTCTTGATGATAGTATTTACCAGCATTCATATCAAAATATGTATTTTTATTGTGAAAATGTAGTACTACATCTTCGTCTTTATGAAATCGTGAGTTGCTAGCATGCCATTCCTCTTTGTGATTTTTTAGTATTCTAGCAACAGTCGCTTGGGACGTAATAGGTTCGTTGTGATTTATTATTTCTGTAATTCTAGGACTGCCTATATCAGGTCCGTGTTTTAAATATATGTCTTTAACTAGTTTTACTATTTGTTTATATCTTAATTCTTCTAGGCTCTCAGTGCTGTTAGCAAACTTATAATATCCACTTGAAGATACCTTTAACAATCTACACATTGTCTGAACAGGAAAGATTTTTTTGTGTTCGTAAATGAATTCAAAAATGACTTCTGTTTTGTTTGGTAAAAATAGAGCCTTTTTTAGGATTTGGTTTTCTATTTCTAGGTTTCTGAGGATTTTTTTGTTTTCACTTTTTGCATGACCCTTGCCATAAAATTCCCCGCTTTGTTTATAAATATTAAGCCACTTGTACAAATTTCCAATTGGTACTTTTAATTCTTCTGCGACATCTTTCACTTTTTTATTTTCTTTAATTACTTCATGAACCGCTTTCAGTTTAAACTCTTTTGTATAATTTTTTTGCAAAATCAATCTTCCTTTTATCTGTTTTAAATATACACTTTTTTGATAAATCAATGAGTTGATAATAAATTATAGCAAATAAAATGGTTTGTACAAACTATAAATAGCTGCAGAAGGAAATATAAAAAGGTAAGGAAATATCTTAGTGATGGAAAGAAAATTGATAGGGAAATACACCAATAAGAGTAGAAGAAAAGAAATTTTATATTAGGATTGTAGCCATTTACAACTGAATAAAAAATAGGGAGCAACGAGCTTATCTCTCTTTAAGAAAAAGATGTCAGGTTAGCTGTAGCCTATTCAGAAAATACAGCGTGTCAGTAAGGTACACTTCACATATCCTTGCTGATAGGGAAAGTGTTTTTAGGACGGTTCTGCTATCGATGAATAATACCTGTGGCGAGGTAGAAAAAGTCGTAAAAATAAACTGTTCGGTTAAAGGAAATCATGGATGAGGGCGCAGGATGTAGTTTATTAATTCTAATAGGCTTAAGGCAAGGGACGTGATGCGTTTGAAAGCCTGCGTGGTCGACTTTGGACCAAACATGTGAAGACTGACACGGATACTACTGCTCAGTTGCTGTGAGCGATCTTTGTGAGTGTTTCTTCAGGAATTTTGACAATACCAGTCTGTCCAAAATTCCTGGAGAGAACACTAAGCCGTTTCTATTCTCGCCGCTGTGTGTAATTGTTATACATGTATAAGTCAAGTAAAGTTCTTCCTTTAATCTAGAATAATTCAAGATACATTATAGGTTAGTAGAGATAAATCATAGGTGTTAGATGAAGTATTTGAGACCAAGAGAACAGAATTAGATGGAAAAAGAGATAAAGAAGTAGAGAGACATATGAGGTGAGAATAGAGAGAGATGGAAATCATATACGGAAAAGATAAGATAAGGAGAGAGGAAACGGTGTTGAAGAATAACGTTATTGAAAAATGTATAATTTCAAGAGTACTCTGATATATGATTTGGATAAGAATTTCAGAAAATGGAAGAGAAAAATGGTTTATATTAGAAATAAGCTCTTGTTATTAGCTATTGTCAACCGCAAGTTGAATAAAAGGGGGATATAATTAAAATTATATGCAATGCAAAGCGATGTAATATTTAGGTGAGTTAGAGTGGTAGATAAGAGTGATAAACAGAGCTAAAAAAATTTAAACAAGGAGAGTTTTATATGAGTAAAGCATATTATGCAGTTAGAAATGGAAGAAAAAAAGGTATTTATAGTACTTGGTCAGAATGCAAGGAACAAACACACAAGTTTAGCAATGCTGTTTATAAAAAATTTACAAACCTGAGTGACGCTGAAGCGTTTATGAATGGAGAAAATAAGCCGGGAGCTAGAGGAAAAAAGAAAGAAGCGTCTGTAAACAAAACGTTTTTACCACAATTTTACGTAGATGGTAGTTACAACAACGAAAAAGAATTAGTTGGTTATGGGTGTGTAATGGTTAAAGAAGGAATAGAAATTGCTACAAAGTCTGGAAATGCGGAAATAGATAAGGCTGAAAATACGTGGAATATTGCTGGAGAAATTACTGCCGCTTTAGAGGCTGTAGAGTGGGCAATTGCTAATGAGTTCACAGAATTCATGATCTGTTATGATTATATTGGCATTGAAAATTGGGCGAATGGGTCATGGAATGCAAACAAAACTATGACGGCAGATTATGCTGATAGAATGCAAGAATATCAAAAGTATCTTAACATTCACTTTTTCAAAATCAAAGCACATTCAGGTAACAAATTTAATGAGAGAGCTGATGAACTTGCAAAAATGGAAGCACAAATATTATAAGTACCGAAGAAAACGAAAAAAGTCTAGTCGAGGGATACCGGCTAGACTTTTTTATTGATTTAAAAGGAAGTAGATGTTTTGCAACTTTGCTATAATGTAGTTAAAAAAGATATATGGAGGGACTCATTGTGGCACATGTATTTGAAAACTTGAAATTACTAAAACAAAATATGAAGGCTAAAGGGTGGGTCATAGATTCTTTTAGATTTCGTTATAAACAACAGAATTATATTGTATTGGTCAAGTTACTGGAAAAAGATGAAAAGGCTCCAAAATATGCTTTGGTTAAACTTGAATTTTTAAATGAAAATGACTTTTCAGATATATTAGCGGTCTATGCAAATTCAGTAAAACTTTTAACTGATCCCCAAACACTACGGGAGTATTTTGGCATTGAATACAGTAATAATTTAGGAGAAATTTTATTTCAATTTGCGAAAACATTTTCTAAATTTATTCCGACAGAAGTTATAGAAGGTAAAAGTGAAGATCAAAAAGAAGTTATGTGTAATTCGTTGAGTAAAAGTGATTCAGAGGATCCAAGAAAAAAATACTGTTTTTCAGTTAGAAGAAATCCAGTTAAAGAAAATGGTGAACGTGGTCAACGTAGTCTTTTTAATGATAATAAAACAAGGTTGTATAGACCAAGTTTATATGAACGTTTGGGCAGTTCATACAATTTAAGCTTCAGATATTCAATGAATCCAGAAGATGAAGAAGTTGACGAAGTTATTATAGCTAAATGGAATGATAATAAAGATAATTAGCAAACTATATACGGATATAGAAGACGTAGCAAATCATAGAAGGAAAGATGTTTTAAACAATAGAAAATATGATGATTTCATAGGAGAAATGGCAGAAAAATTATTATATTTAGATGGAATAATTATCTGTTTAAACTATCTATATTTCTGATAAGAAAGAGATGAAATCATTTGATGAACGATTTGGAAGACGGTATATTTAGACATAGCTTTTCTTTTTAAAGTCATAGATAATTGGAAATGTTAAAGCATTATCTATTTAACAGGTGGCTTTTTAAAAGGAGTAAGGAAAGCTATACGTCTTTTCACTAACTAATCACCTTTAGTCGATGTTCGTATTCACTTAACGAACAGTAATATTCCATACCATGGGGGGATTTAAATAGACAACAGAATAAAGTAAGTCATGACCCTTTGTTTGTTTCACTAAGCAGACAAAGGGCTTTTTAATGGTCAAATATAGCTGTTTATACAGGTGATGCGGATATTGACCGAGGATCATGGTAACATGACTCAAAATAAAGGATCTCTTAATTGAAGTAGCAAATCAGGTTTAGAATGCGGACATTGCTGAAGTGAGAGGAGTGTAAAGAGTGGATGACTTTTACATGTTTGTTGTTGGTGGGATAGGTGTTTTATTGGTATGTGCATATGTTATATTTAACAGCCTTTTGGGCTTTAGGAGCAAGACAACGAATCGATTTATGAGAGTTTTAATTCTCGGGATCATTGCATATTTTGTCGATGGAGGATTAAGCACCTTTCTTTGGTTACTTACATATTTGTACGGAATTTATGTAGTCATGATTAGTGTAATGATGTTTATTTTTGGCAAGACAGGTCAGGCTGCTAACGGTCTTGGAATCAATGGCAAGAGCATTTTAAATGTCATTATAGGCTATGTAGCTGCAGATAGAATCGTTGATTTGTTTAAACGAAAATAACATAGAACTGAATTAAACTTCCTTTGTTCGTATTCAGACGAGCAAAGGTTTTTTGTGTTAGAAAGCATTTATACATTAAAGAGCGGATATTCTATAGCCAGTCATGATAGTATATCCAGCAAAGGAGTTGATGATGTGATTTATGTAAGTGTAGTTGAACAGGGGAGTAAGGGGAGTGAATGTAGAAATGATAAGTCGTTTTTAACTGTGGATTCGGGTCTTATAGAAAGTTATATTTTGGATCGGAAGGAGTTCAGTTATGTTGGCTTTGATGAAAAGGAGGAAGTAGATATTTACGTATTAGCATGGCATAACTTATTTCCATTTATGCACGATTTAAGAGAAATGTGTGAAGAAACAGTTAAAGTAGATTTTTCTATTGATGAGTTGCGAATGCTTTTAGAATTGGATGAAATACATAACTTAAAACAGCATTTATACAGAATAGTGCAGAATCCTTTATACAGTGGGCAAGATTACATTTTAGAGATGAAGGTAGACGCAATTACTGAAAGTCTTTTAGATGTGTGACAAAGGCTATTTAATAGTAGAAAAGTATAAAAGAGCTGAAAGCATGATTTACAAGAATTAATGAAGTTATGAAAACCTGTTTAATCATGATCTAGATATTTTAAAAAAGCTGAAAGAGTGTAAAGCAATAAATAGAGATAATTTAACCAAGTCGATAAGGATGCGAAGATAAATGGATTTGATTAGAAACAGTGATAAGCAAAATATTTAAAGAAGTCCCTTCTTTGGTAGAAAGTAGCATTTAGGTAGAAATATTAAAAAGCAATTCGTAAAGAAAATGAAATTGAGTCAATTTAGAAATGGCAGAAAGCTTTTTGTAATGGAAATAGGCAGAAGCAAGAAATAAGAAAATAGCAATCAGTAACATGTGAAACTTCAAGGAGTATTGAAAGAGCTAAAAGCAAAAGATTGCAAAACTCGTAAAAGTTTCTCTACTTTTTAAATTTATATAAATATAAGCAGAAAGCATTGAAATTTTGATTGGTGAATCTCGAGGGAACATTTGGTGAAGTGGATGGTGAATTTGAAGTGAAGAACGAGTGAGAAGAATGTGAAATGGGTGGTGACTTTGGGCTTTTAAATAGGAAATAGCGAAAAATGGGGTGGAAATCGTGGTTTTTAGAAAATAAATATGGTTTAAGTAGTCTACAAACGATAAGATATGTATTAAAAATTTGTTTTGGGAGTGTCAATAATTTTGTGTAAATGACAATCCCCTTTTTCTAGTAGACCATCACGTTTATTATTTAAAATACACTTTATTCAAAATCGCGCGCGTTGTGAATCCCGTTTTATTCTTTCGTTTCAAACATTGCTGCTAATTCGGCGCGTGCTTTGTCAAATCCGATATGGCATCGAGTGGCGAAGCGATGATTATAATCCTCAAACTGTGATACTAGGAAGCGTTCGAGTGCTTCTTCATTCGGAAACTGCTCTTTACGCTTTGTATATTTCTTGATTTGCTTGTTAAAGGACTCAATCAAATTCGTCGAGTAAATGCTTCGCCAAATAGATTGAGGGAATCTGTAGAACGTCAGTAAATATGGGTTTTCAGCGAGTGATTTCGTTAATTTCGGATATGCTTTTTGCCACTTTTCACAGAAGGCATCCAATGCTTCTTGCCCACCTTCCTGACTATCGGCTCGGTAAACGGTTTTAAAATCATCACAAACCTCACTCCGATCTTCCACACGCACTTTGTGCGACAAGTTACGGGCCACGTGAACTAAGCACGTCTGGTACTGTGACTTGGGAAATACCGAAAAAATGGCATCCGCCATGCCTTTTAAACCGTCTGAAATGAAGAGAAGGACCTTTTCTACGCCACGTTCTTTTAGATCAACTAGTAGTTCCTGCCAGTTAAATGCAGATTCCGTCGGGGCAATTGTATAGGCAAGCACTTCTTTTGTACCGTCCTCGCTGATGCCGACTGCTAAATAAACGGCTTCTTTCGAAACTGTTTCACGGCGAACAGGAATAAAAGTCGCGTCCAAATAAACGCAAACGTAGCGTGCACTCAGCGTTCTCTTATTGAATGCCTCAACTTGTTCTGTCATCGTTTTCGTCATGTTTGAAATTGTTTGCGGTGTATAATGGTGTCCGTACATTTTTTTCGATTAATCCAGCGATTTCAGACGTTGTAACACCTTTTTGAAACATGTGAATCACAAACGACTCTAGTGTGTCATTTGATCGTTTATATGGTGCCACTGTCTGTTGTTTAAATTCACCATTACGATCGCGTGGAATTTGGATATTTAAATCACCATATTCTGTGTGTAATGTACGCCCATACGATCCATTCCTTGAATTACCAGAGTTAAAGCCAATACGGTCATATTTTTCGTAATCTAAAAATGCTGTCAACTCCGTGGTCAATAGTGTATTGACTGCTTTTTCTAAATGCGACCGAAAAACTTCAGTAATATCTTGTTTTTTCACTAGAGCATTGACAATATCTGTTGTAAACTGATTCATAGGGAAGACCTCTTTTCTGTGAATTGGTTGTGGTGACTTAATTCTACAAGAAAAGGGCTTCCTTTTTCTATTTATTCATTTACACAAGATATTTTATACTCTCTTTGTTTTAAAGCAGATAATAAATGTGGTTAATAATGATATAAATATACGGGGAATATTAATGTGATATGATGGTGCAATAGAGATAGACTTTATGGTTTTGATTATTGTAACACCATAAAATTGAACTATTTGCAACACTGTATTACAATTAAGTTAGAAAGTAATTGGAGGGTGAGACATATGGCTGCAGTAAATGAAGTCGTTAATTATCTTTTGTATTTACGCAATAAAAATAGCGAAAATGGTCTATACTTTTCCTTAACAAATCTTAAATTGCAAAAGTTACTTTATTTTTGCGAAGCCATGTTTTTAGTATCTGAAAATCGTACCTCATTAATTGAAGATACAAAATTTCAAGCCTGGAGATACGGGCCAGTGGTTCCTGAAATTTATTATCGTTTTAATGTATATGGTCAAAATGATATTCCAACTAGTATAAAAGGCGAATTTGAAAATTTAAAACAAAATGAAATCAAAATAATTGAAGAAGTGTGGGGAACCCTACGTGATAAGAGTGCTTTTGATTTAGTAGAAATAAGCCACATTACTGATGGGCCATGGAGCAAAGTATATAAAGAAGGCGAAAATAATGAAATCAATAGTGACGATATTTACAATTATTTTAGTGATGAATCATGAAATATAATACTTCGTTGGAAGCCATTAAAAGAAATGCTGGAATGATTTTCTTAGCATTTCTTGTTTTTATTTGTACTAGTATTTTGGTTATAAAAATATATACTAACCCAAACGTTTATTCTACAGTAGTATTGAGAACTTCAATTTTTTACTTAGGTGCAATAGTAACTATTAATGTATACATATATAGCAAAATGTTTTCAATATCTCCAATCCAATTCACGTCGATGGGGAGAGCTAGATGGATGTTTGTTGGAGTGATAAGCTCTTTTTTATTGATATTTCTTTTTCCTAATAATTTCTATGATATGCCAGCGGTACCTAATCTAGTATATTTAAAGAAAATATTTACTACATCTTGGACAATTGAAAAGGTTATGACAGCTGTAAGCCTTTTTTTATTTGTGGTGTCAACGACAATATTTATTACTAGCCTAGTTAATTTTGTTAATTCATTCGATATAAGAAAAACAATAGAAAAAAATTATAAAAATATCATGAGATTAAGTGCATTGAAAAAAATCAAGAAGTTAGATAATTTAACAAAAAAAGACAATCTCCTGTTAGTTGAGAATATTGAAGAAATAAAGATGCTAACAAACGATGCATATTCTACTCCATTAGGAACAAGAGAAATGAATCAATTATCTAAGGATATTGATATTTTTATAGATAATCTCTGTTATTTAATGACTCTTAATCATAAAGAATATATAGACAAATTTGTGAATGATTGGAGTAAAATAAGTGGTAATATACAATCAATAATTTATCATTCAAATGAAATAACCGATCGCCATGAGAAAATATATATACAAACTCTTGGTGGAACTTTAAAAATTATTGATAAAGTTGCAGATAACATTAATTTAAAATATTATTTTAATAAACTGCTGAATATTCTAATTGTAAGCTTGCCAATGCTAAAAGAGGACTTAGATGATGAGTTTAAGAATCAATATACTAAAAATTATGGTAGATTAGCTTTTCTTTATTATAAAGAATTATTAAAGGGGATAGAGTTTCTATATTTCAATACTAGTCATAAAGAAATATTAAATACATTGCTACATGATGAATCATTTAATTCTATTGTGATAGAAAATAACTATTTTCTTAGAAATAGGGCAAACCTAGATATTAAAGAAGAAATGTATAGTGAATATTTTCTACTGTCCCTTTTATATAAATATGTAACCGAAAATATTACCACAGAGCTCCCGATTATAATTGCTTTGCTTACCAAAAACCAAGCAATTAAAGAAGATTCTTCATATAAGGAACGAACTAGAAGGACAGCTAGAGATATAGAGAAAATGTTTAAGAGTGTATCTGATAAAGAAAGTAACAATTTAGATCTAGATAAGACATGGAAAACTCAGAAGAATTCTAGTTTGAAATTTTCGGATGAGCTTCTTAGTTCTATTGTGATTATTATTGTGAAAGCGTGCGAACTGGAAAATTACAAAGCAGCAGGATATTTAGTTAAACGTGTCAGTAATAGTTCGGAGTATGAACAGATAAAAAGAGTGATAAAGAAATTAGGGAATTCTATTTACGACAGTAAAGAGAGGCATTTACTAGCAACAGACATTACTTTAAATGATTACTCATTAAAATATTGCCTTAATAAGGCCATCTTTCTATTAATGCTTCAATTTGGATATGAAAAAAATCTAAAAGTAAATTTTGATAAATGGATTTCTGACGAATTTAAAAACAATATAGTAGACTCTTTTAAAGATAAGCACAAAGAATATAATTTGTATTGTATTCACTATGAATATTTAAAAAAGGTTAATTTAGTATCATAAAAATATAACTATTAACACTATCTATATGATGGAAAAAGATGCAAGCTGAATCTATATGAGCCCAGTTACATCCCTATTAATCTATTTTCTTTAAATGATGATATTGATACAAAAGGATTCGTATGTATAGATTATCTATGATTTGATAGGCGATAAAACTCAAAACGTTAAGAAATCAAGTTTTTCAAATCCCTCAACCACTTATGGTTGGGGGATTTTACTGTATATGCGGTGCTTTAAAAACAGGTGAAAATTCACGCGTAATATACTCTAAGTACTACCACGGGATGTACTTGTAACTGCTACTGTCATCTTTTAAATTACGCAAGCAATGTCTGAACAGCACAGTGCATAACAAGACAGCAATGTTGACATCAAGCTTCAATTTCAAGCAGCTGTAGATCAGATTTTCCTTGAATACCATGGCGTGTTTAGATTATCTCCTCGCTTACGTCATATCGATAGCAACTCCCTGGAATGGGGTGAATCCCGCTTTGATAGTCATTGATGACATTCAATTTTTTTCCGGATACTCTAACTTCTTTCAGACATAAAGATGCTCCTTCTCAGTAAACAGATTTTTTATATCTGTCTACTGAGAAGGAGCATATCAGTACGTGTGAGGAGTTCTCTTTTTCTTCCCGCGATACGGCGCATGTAGTATATCAATGATGTGTCCCAATTTTTCGTACGCCTCATTGATTGGGTAGGAAAAATCGGCCGGTGTGCAGGTCGCATCAAGAAGCATCTTGCTTTTATTAGAGGGCTTCTCGTTATGTAATAGAGTATCATTGTTCCCTGAAGACATTTCGCCATCCTTTGGCGGTCATTTAGGTCTTTCTTCTATTGAATGTACAAAGTACCCAGGCGCTATACGTACACTAAAGGCATGCTGGCCGCGCAAGGATGGTTTCATGGTCTTGGCGTATTCGTCCTTAAAATTCCACCAAGGGATGAGATTGGCTAGAGAGACCTAACGATTGTTTTTATTCAACTTGCCGCTCAAATGTTCATTCTTCCTTCGTTAACTGGATGAGTCTTTCTAGAACACGTTGGCGGCGATCATCTTCTAATGGGGCCAACTCAAAAATTTCGGAAAACCAAAGACCATCCACGGCCAGTCTTAAAATAGTGGCGTTAATGGGATCAAGGCCATCGTTGTCAATATGATCCTGCCATTGTTCATAAGCATCTTGAACAGGCTTCAATAAATCTCGATTGATTGTGGCCGCTGCCATTAACCCAGCGTCCATATGTTTATCGGGATTGCTTTGCTCGAATGTTCCTTTGATGAACGAACGTGTCCATCTTCCTCTCCCATGCTGTAATGTATCCTGATCAACATTCTTTTCGATATTATCTATATAATTTTGCATGGGATGTTGTACCATACCGGCGACTAAGGCATCTTTGGACGGAAAATGATATAATAGTCCTCCCTTACTCACACCGGCTTGCTTTGCTGCAGCTTCGAGTGTTAAGCTCAATATGCCATCTGATTGTACGATATATGCCGCCGCCTTGAGAATTTTAGAACGCGTGTCATTTTTAGACATAAACATATTCCTTTCGAATAATCTTCCACTCTTATTATACCGTCCAGACAGTTTTTAAAAAGAGGCTTTTTCCTCATTGTTCATATTATTTCTTACAAGGTTTCTTGTCTTCTTTTAATGAATGAATTAGGACTGCTGAACAAGTATGCCTTCCTTTCAATCATATTGTATCACAATGAGTGGGTTATGAGTTTTATAAAATGTATCGTGCAGAAAATTGATAAATGTAAGATAATAGATAAACTATTTCCCTTGGCTTTCTACCAAATGCATGAACAAATCAGGAAGTTCTCTTAACCACTCTAATATCTTCGCTCTATATTTATCTAATTTCCAGGTTTTACGCTTCGTAGAAGATGGCCAAAGAGACATTTCCTCCGGATCCTTTTCTAAATAATGAATAACAGCTTCATGAAATAGTGATTTGCCCAAAAAGAAGGAAATTGGGAATATTTATTTTGCATAGCGTGATATTGTAATAGAAAGATGCATAAAACCTTAGGTGTGTGAATGATAATGAAAAAGTTTTGGGGGTTTGTAGGTGCTGCTATCTGTCTGTAATAACAAGAGATGATGATTTGAATTTCCATCGACATAGCGTGAATAAAAAAACGATCCTTTCAACTGATGTTGGGGAGGAAGTTTCTGGGTATAACGTAAATAATCAGTTTGTTACGTTGAAAGATATCGTCTTTGTTTATATATATATATACATTTACTTTTATCATAATCGGTGTGTTTTTATTTATTGCTGGAATAATTCTTTTAATTGGAAAAAGGGAATTCTTTTATCCTATAGAAAGATGGGTTCAAACGATCCACTTAAAGCTAGGAAAAATCAAATATTTTAAGTCTTTATTAATGATAGCTGGTCTTCTTTTTCTTTTTGGAGGACATTTGCTTCATAAATGAAAAAGGGATACATATTGTACCCCCTCCTTTACAAAATATCATGGTTATTTTGTCTTGCTTCTTGTACTTGCTGACGTAAATCATGCAATTGTTCATAGGCTTGCTGAAATTGAGGATTTTCTGTTGCTTCTGTACCAGATTGACTTTGAGCATTTTCTAATTCTTGTTCTGCTTGCTGTAATTGTTCATGGGCTTGTTCCAAGAGCTGCGTATGTGACCCCTGTGCCCGGGAAACAGCTGCTCGAGCTTCTTTTATTTGTTTACTTGCTTGTTGTAGTTGTTGATGTAAGTTTTGCTCCACCGTATTTACCCTCCATTTCTTTTTTATAAAGAATGCCTCTGTATATTGTTCCTTGAAATGAACGTAATATGTATCACTTGGTTTACTTGCCTTTTAACAAATAGGTGACAATATGTCATTTTCAATTGACAAGCGTAGTGTTTTGACGTAGTGTAAAATTATACTTATACGTGACAATGTGTCACCATCCAAAAATGGGGGAGACAAGTTGCCAAAGCACACTTTTTATAATTTACCAGAGGAAAAAAAAGATACATTAATCGATGCAGCTAAAAAGGAATTTTCTAGAGTCCCCTTATTTGAAGCTTCTATATCTAATATCGTTAAAGTTGCAAAAATACCCAGAGGTAGCTTTTATCAATATTTTGAGGGCAAGGAGGATGTCTTTTTTTATCTGTTAGAGAAGCGGACAGAAGATATGAATAAAAAATTTATTGCCATTTTAAGGCAAAATAAAGGGGATCTGTTTAAAGCATTTCTAGAAGTATTTAAACATTTGCTATACGACTTTAAAAACCCCGAAAATCGTAATTTTTTTAAGCACACTTTTTTAAATATGAATCATGAAATAGAAATCATCTTTTATAAAATGTTTCATGAAAATAAACGAGAAGATGATTTGACTAGTATCAATGCTATTTTAGACAAGGAAAAGCTTAACATTGAAAATGAATGTGAATTACCGCACGTAATGCAAATTTTAAAAATCGTTACGGTTCAAAATCTCATTCAAAACTTTGCAAAGGAGATTTCGTTTGAAAAGGCGATTGAGAAATATGAGTTAGAAATTAATTTGCTTAAAAATGGTCTTTATAAAGATAAATCATCTTATTTTATAGAATAAGCATTATAGGAGTGTTTGACATGACAACAACCATTTACACAGGAACTTGTACTTCATCCAGAAAAGCTAAATCATGGCTAACACAGCATAATATTCCTTTTGTCGAAAAAAACATAGATAAAAATCCATTAACGCTTGAGGAAATTAAGCATATTCTCTATATGACTGAAATGGGAACAGATGAAATTATATCCACAAGATCAATGGTTTTCCAAGACCTTCAGATAGATCTAGATACTATTTCTCTAAAGCAGTTAATGGAACTTATTTCTGCAAATCCCAAAATGTTGCGACGCCCGATTATTATGGACGAAAAAAGACTCCAAGTTGGTTTTCAAGAGGATAGCATCCGCCGATTTCTTCCAAGGAAAACCCGTAAACAATTATTAAATACTGCGGTCACTCCTGGAGCAGCTATTTGATAAAATAAATATTGTAATATTGAGTAGAGGAGGAAGTGCGTAGTGCAGCAAATAAGACAGCTAACGAAAGCGGATTACGGAGATATTTTTGCCTTATCCCAATTTGCCTTTCAATATGAATTATCAGAAGCGGCTTTAGCTAAAAAAGAAGAAGAGGCAAATCGTCATGCGATATGGGGTTGGATGGTTGATGAACAGCTTGCTGCCAAAATGCATATCGTCCCACTGTCCTGTTATATTCATGAGAGAGAATTCGCAATGGGTGGCATTAGTTCTGTAGCTACATGGCCGGAACACCGAAGAAAAGGATTAGTTAAAGATCTTCTTTATCATGGACTTGAACAGATGAAAAAGAATGGACAAACATTATCCTTCCTGCATCCATTTTCCGTTCCTTTCTATCGTAAGTTTGGGTGGGAACTTACCTTTACTGAAAAGCATTATTCCATTCCTATAGAAAAATTAAGAGGGAGTTGGAATCCAGCGGGATATGTAAGGCGAATACATAGAGATATTCCTCTCCTACATAAAATCTATAGCTCGTATGCTAAAAAATTTAGTGGAACTTTAATTCGGGATGAAAAATGGTGGGAACAGCGTGTATTAAAAGATGACCAACATATTGCGGTAGCGTATAATGAAAAAAATCATGCGGAAGGTTATGTTATTTATCGTGTGAAAAATAATACATTCAGTGTATCGGAAATTGCTTACACATCAATAAATGGTTGGAAGTTGTTGCTACAGTTCATCACTAATCATGATTCGATGGTTGAGAAGATTGATATGGTTGCACCTGAAAGTGATCATTTATCTCTTTTGGTAGATGAACCGAGGTTTGAACAGAGGATAATACCTTATTTTATGGCGCGAATTGTTGATGTATTAACTTTTTTAAAAAAATACCCATTTGAAAATAAATTAAGTGACGATAACTTGGTTTTACATGTTGAAGATTCGTTTTTTCAGCAGAACAGTGGCACATATCAGTTGGATAGAGAGGGAAACATCGAACGTATTCATGTGAATCAGACAGATGCCAAAGTCGGGGTTCATTGTACCATCCAGATGCTTACTTCGATGTTTCTCGGTTATAAGCGGCCATTCGAACTTTATCAGGTTGGATTAGTAAAAGGAGACGAACGCTCAGTCTCGGAGCTTGAGCAAATGATTCCAAACCAGCAACCTTTTTTTGCGGATTTCTTTTAACTATATTCAGTCATAAACCCTCAACTTGTCCCATAAAATTAGATAAATAATATGAAAGAACGAGGGGCGACTAGCATGGGACGTATGAATAAAACAGGAAAAGTTGCTATTTGGATTACAGGCTTTCTTCTTTTAGCTTTTCTCATTCAGTTTCCAATTCAAAAAAGTGAAACAACATGGGAATCCTGGTCACTTCCGCTTTCCGGAAAAACGATTGTACTTGATCCTGGGCATGGTGGCCCTGATGGTGGAGCAGTGGGGAAAGATGATACAACTGAAAAAGAAATTGCCTTAGATGTAGCTAAAAAGCTGCAAAGTTATTTACAACAGTCCGGTGCTCTCGTTTATTTGACGAGAGAAGAGGACAAAGATCTAGCAGCTAAAGATACAAAAGGGCTGGCTAATCGAAAGTCGGAGGATATACGCAATCGATTGAAATTTATCCATGATAAAAAGGCTGATTTCTTTGTGTCCATTCATTTAAATGCTCTTTCCGCCACTCAATGGCATGGAGCACAATCATTTTATTATCCGAAAATGGAAGAAAGTGGGCACCTGGCAAATATGATTCAATCGGAAATCATCCGTAACCTGGAAAACACGGATCGGGAAGCATTGTCGATTAATGGGGTGTATCTTTTAAAACATGCTAAAGTTCCTGGGGCGTTAGTTGAAATTGGATTTTTATCAAATGAACAGGAGCTTGAATTACTGAAACAAGAAGATTATCAGCGCAAGTTGGCAGGTAGTATTTATAAAGGTATTTTACACTACGAAACCAAGGAACCGGAAGAAGATAGCAAAGCCAATTAGATCATCTTTCCTATAATTCAAATCACTTAGTTTTTGTTTGAATTATGTTATACTAGCAGTGGACGGAATTTGAGGATTGTGAAGCTAGAAAAGGAAGGTGACGCATTGTGTTAACAAAAGAGGAAATTGTACAACTCCTTAACCCAATTAAGGATCCGTTTTTACATATAACGATGGAAGAAACCGATGGTATTAAAGAGATTACGATTAAAGAAGATAAGCAGCATGTTAGTTTGAAACTTGCCATCGGTAAACCGAATACCGCTGAGCAGATGCAATTACAGCAAGAGATTGTTGGAATTTTAAAGAAAAATGGGGCCAAAACTGTTGGCTTGCGTTTTGAACAATTACCAGATGAAATCATTCAAAAGTTCCAGCCTGCTGCAGATGCTGCAAAGGAAACATCATTACTGGGTGGAGGATCCCATCCTCATTTTATCGCTGTTTCCAGTGGTAAAGGTGGGGTTGGTAAATCGACAGTAACTGTAAACTTAGCTATGTCTTTAATGCGACTTGGAAAAAAAGTTGGTATTATTGATGCGGATATTTATGGGTTTAGTATTCCAGATATGATGGGTGTTGAAAAACGCCCTACTGTACGAGGAGAAAAGATCATTCCAGTGGAACGCTTTGGCGTCAAAGTGATTTCAATGGGCTTTTTCGTAGAGGATAATTCACCAATTATTTGGCGTGGACCAATGCTTGGTAAAATGCTAAATAGCTTCTTTAAAGAAGTGGAGTGGGGCGAATTAGACTATCTACTATTGGACTTGCCTCCAGGTACTGGAGATATTGCCATGGATGTTCATGAGCTATTGCCTACATGTAAAGAAGTTATTGTTACTACACCACACCCAACAGCAGCCTTTGTAGCGGCACGTGCCGGACAAATGGCATTAAAAACGGATCACGATATTTTAGGTGTCATCGAAAATATGGCTTATTTTGAGAGTCAAAAAACGGGAGAAAAAGAATATGTTTTTGGCCGAGGTGGAGGTGAAAAGTTAGCGGAAGTTCTTAAAACGAAAGTACTTGGACACTTGCCTTTGCAACAGCCATATGAAGATGAGGATGTTTTTGCCCCATCCATTTACCAGGAGGATCATCCGATCGGGAAAGAGTACCATAAAATAGCTGCAAAAGTGATAGCAAAAGTAGAAGAATAAAGAAGAGAAAAGAGGTGCTTGTAGTCACCTCTTTTGTACGTTTATAGGGAAGAAAGCGTGGTCGTCTAACCTTCTGTATTATTAGGACTGTCCCCCACCTTGCTGTTGTGATTGGCCACCACCACCTTCATTTTTTCCTTCTTGTCCTTGCTTTTCCTTCTTTCCTTGTTCTTCAGCAGCCTTTAGTAATGTTTCCTTCATTTTTGCTTGGAATGAAGGAGTTTCTAATGTTTGTTGGATTGTTTCTTCTAAATGAGAACGAAATTGTTGACTTTTCATCACTTTTAGCATTTGATCTGTTATCTCGGGATTTTGTAACAATTCGAGCATTTGTTTTTGATAATCAGAATCATTCATTAACTTTTTGATTAGCTTTTTTTGTTCTTCAGCCATCGATTTAGAGAAGGTCTCAACAAAAGCTGGATCTTTAAAAAGATTAGTCCACATCTCTTTTCCCTTTTTCGATGCGAGTGCATCGTTTAAAGACTTTTTAACGGTATCAGACTCGATAATCAATTGTTTTTTCATTTTCTCATCTTCCATAATTTCCGAAAGTGCCTTTTTCCCGTCATCCGTTTGTAGTATATCAACAACCATTTTTTTCGTTGTATCATATTCTGCATCTTTTGTTTTTTCCCCATTACATGCACTAATTAATAGGATGGAGAAACTTAATATAGAAATGAAAATAATCCGGAGCAATTGGGACTCCTCCTTCCTCATACATATAATATGAGTGCTCAAATAAAAAAATATTCACGTCATAAAGGAAAATAGTCATTGTTCGTGATAAAATACAAGGAAACAGCGTATTTCATTCTAAATTATCTGTAGTTATATAGAAGTAGGAGGATTCAAATTGAATAGTCGTAAATTGGTTGGAATGTTTTTTAAAACATTAACGATAGGCGGATTGGCTGGTCTTATTATTAGCTTTTTTGTTAAGGCTGGAGAATATGCAAAGGTGTTAAGTCCTTTTGATGCCTTGGAATTCCTGGGTCTGCTTGTATTCTTTGTTGGCCTTGGATTGGTGTTTGCGGTTGTCAGTCAGACAGGATTTTTTGCATATCTGTTTATTAACCGATTAGGTCTTAGTGTTTTTCGTTCGTTTTGGCCTACGGTGCAAATATTACTTATTGCATTTGTTGTATTTGATTTAGTTTATTTTCCGTATCAGGCAGCAGAAGGAGAAATTCCATTATATTTATTTATCCTTATGTCAGCTGCCATCCTTGTATATGGATGGATCATCGCTAAAATAAAAGCGAAGGAAACCAATCAACGCGCATTTATACCTGCTTTATTCTTAATGGTAGTCATGACGACGATTGAATGGGTTCCTGGATTGCGAACAAGCGGTACGGATTATGCGTGGCTCATGATTATTCCACTGCTGGCATGCAATACGTATCAGTTATTAATATTACACCGATTGACAAGAGTAGATTCAGAAAAACAATCTGCTAATAAAGGGAAAGGTTCCCCGGCCAATAAAAGAAACGCTGCGCAGCATAAAAAAATAAAACCGAGTAAAATATAACAGTAAAACCCCTGGTATGATTCATTATCAGGGGTTTTGAGTTATTTATTATTCAACTAATTTTGCTTTAGCGTTTGCTTGATTAATCAACTCAGACATGGACACCAAATGGAATCCCTTATTTTTCAAACCAGGTAATATTGTTTTTAAGGCTTCTGCTGTTTGTTTTGCAGAGTCAGACGCATGCATTAATATAATATCTCCATTTGTAGTTTCTTTCATGACATGATCTATAATTTTTTGTGTACCTGGGTTTTGCCAGTCATCAGGATTTACGTTCCAATGAATGACTTGAAAACCCATATCCTCTGCAAGTTCTATGATTTCTTTGTTAAAATGCCCGCTAGGTGTCCGAAGAAGCTTTGTATCTTCGTACCCCAACTTATCAAATATTTCTTGTGCTTTAACTAAGTCTTTACGAACCTCCTCAATTTCCTGGTCGAGATAGCTTTTATAACGGTACCCCATCATACCAAGTTCATGCTTGTCCTCGATTATTTTTTCAAGAATTTCCGGGTGGCGTTCAGCCCATTCACCGCTAACAAAAAAAGTAGCTTGTATTTCGTGCTTTTTTAACTGTTTTAATATGTCGTGTACCTTTTCCTCCCCCCAGCTAATGTTGAAAGTTAAACCAATATTTGTCTCATCTGCATTCCCTTTTGCAAATGCACTTGGTTTCTCATTTGAGAAAACAGAAAAGGTGCCATTTTGCTCGAACCAGACAAACAAAGCTGTAAATAAAGCCAATATTCCTATGATTAGCCAACGTTTCCATTTGTTAAATTGTATTGCATAAAAGTATTGCATAGATAATACCTCTCCTTCCTAAACTGATGTGTGTATGTACTTTCGAATGAAATTTAGAAACGATTTACTAAAGTCTATGAAAATAAAAGCATAATATGTCCAAGCTATAATATAAAATGAAAAAATATAAGTTAAAGATGGATGAAAATGGGTTTATTTTGGAATAGTAATTTTAAACGGTATCTTTTAGGGGTAAGAAGTAAGTGAAGAAAAAGTGACATAATAAAGATTAACCGACAAAATTTGCGAAAGGCCACGAATGAATGTAAGGCAATCGTTTTAGAGATTGTTTGATGCAGTATCGAAAAGAGAGTCAGTGAACAGTAATGAAGGGCTTGAGGTGATAGGAATGTTGGGTTTATTAATTAATGATATAGAACAAAAAGAAATGGAGTATATGCTTAAACGTGAATTAGAAGAGCTGCTGATGGATATGGATGATCAACGAATCGATCATGTGGTAAGACGAGCGATGAGGGAGAGGTATCAAATCGTATTTCAATTATTTCGCCGCGTTGCTAGTGAACAAGAAACAATGAAATATATGCTTAAAAGAAGCAAAGCGAATGATGAATAGGATCTTGATGTCTATATCCAAGGTGTAGTCACTATTTCTTTATTAAAGGATTGTATAACAATACAAAACATAATTTTATTATTAGGTGTAATAGGAAAAAAAGAATATGCTACTTTTTTCGATTTTCCTATTGCACTTATTATTTTTATATGCTATATTATTTTTTGTCGAAAGAAACGCAAGGGATATTTCATAGCAAAACAACGAAAAAATATTTTTTATAGTTTCTAGTTGACAACTAATTGCGAACATGGTATATTAAATCTTGTCGCAAAAAGACAAAAGGAAACATTGATCTTTGAAAACTGAACAAAACAACCAGTATGTCAAGAGTATAGATGATAGCTTGTGGTTGTGGATGCAGATCAACTGATCTAAATTCATGAATACAATCTGATTATCTACATGCAAGAAATAAAGCTAAGACATTTGTAGAATTGATTGGTGTCAATTTTACACAAACTTTTATGGAGAGTTTGATCTTGGCTCAGGACGAACGCTGGCGGCGTGCCTAATACATGCAAGTCGAGCGCGGGAAGCAAATCGATCCCCTTCGGGGGTGACGTTTGTGGAACGAGCGGCGGACGGGTGAGTAACACGTGGGCAACCTGCCTGTAAGATTGGGATAACTCGCGGAAACGTGAGCTAATACCGAATGACACTTTTCATCGCCTG
>NZ_JFBD01000047.1 GCF_000709085.1 Virgibacillus alimentarius
ACGTACGGTGGTGTGAGAGGTCGACTAACCAAGTAATGGTTAGTCACCTACTCGATTTATTTATGTGAGGAAAACGAACGCATGATTGTCTTAAAATAGAGAGTGTAGTATTCGATTTATCGAAATTACTTTTGTTGATTAAAGTGTATCCGCGTTTTATTTTGTACTTTATGTCATGAAAGGCTCGTCTCTTGTCATATACCTATAATAAATAGGTATTTGCCTACAGAAGGAGGGGAGGACATGGAACTGATTGGTAACTATCTGATGGCTTATATTGAATTAGGAGGATTATTTGCACCAATATTATTCATAAGTTTCCATTTACTTCGGCCCCTATTTTTTATACCAGTTGTATTTATATGTATCTCTGGGGGCGTGTTATTTGGAACTGTGGCAGGAACTATTTATTCGATTATAGGAATTACTTTATCGAGTATTATTTTTTATGGTGTAATCCGATGGATGCCAAAGACATTAGATAAACTTCTCAGTTTAAAGACAAAATTAATAGGAGAACAATCCAAATTTACAATGTCGCAGATCGCACTCCTTCGACTTATCCCTTTTATTCATTTTCATCTTTTATCTATATGTTTAATTGAAATTTCGAGGAGTTTTAAGGATTATATGAAATCATCTTTATTATCTAATATTCCTTTAGCTTTTGTGTATACTTCGATTGGGAAATGGATTTCAAATTTATCCCCACTTCATGTTTTTATCTTTTTAGCGGTGTTACTGTCATTGATTTATATACTAAGAAGAAAAGAAATCAATATTAAATGGGAAGATTTTTTCCAAGTAAGTACTTATTGATACCATTCATACGTGTGAATGGTATTTTTTTTGATTAGTATCCAAGAGGTTGTTATTAATAAAGGATTATCTTTGAAAAGGTGAATCAAAGGCAGCGATTGAAATCTATGGAGATTCCTACATTAGCAAAAAAATATGCGAAAATAGCCTTTTTAATAATGCAATATGTTACAATCGAAAAAAAGGGAAAAGAGGTTAGCATTCGTGGATTGGAATACGTTGTTTACAATGCAAGAGAAACTTGATGAATATATTGAAGAAAAAAACAATATAAAAAATACGGATGTTTTTCGGGAAAAATGCTTAGCTCTGTTAGTAGAGCTCGGTGAATTAGCGAATGAAACACGGTGTTTTAAATTTTGGAGTAAAAAGCCAAGAAATGATGATTCTGTGATTTTAGAAGAATACGTAGATAATATACATTTTCTTTTATCGCTAGGGATTGAAAAAGGATACCGATACACAATGATTCCAGAGGTAAGAGATACTTTATCTGAATCAGAGCAGTTTATGCATATATTTGACGCATGTGTACAATTTAAAAAAGAGCCAACCAAAAATAATTATGAGCATTTATTTAACCAATATCTATTGCTCGGAAATTTGCTTGGTTATAATGAAACAGATATACAAGAAGCTTATTTCAAAAAAAATGAAGTAAATTATGAAAGACAAAATCAAGGGTACTAATGATACTTTTTAAAAATTGTATTCTTTCTAAGAAAACAGATATAATGAAAGGGTAGAAAGTATTAAAAGGAGGATAAATTTACATATGGCAAAAACAGATGAAACACTTACGATGTTAAAGGATTTAACAGATGCAAGAGGAATTCCCGGTAATGAAAAAGAAGCAAGAGAAGTAATGGAAAATTACATAAAGCCTTATGCTGATAAAGTGTATACGGATAACTTAGGAAGCTTAATCGCAGAAAAAATAGGAAATCAAAATGGGCCTAAAATTATGGTTGCAGGACATTTAGATGAGGTTGGCTTTATGGTCACTCGTATTGATGATC
Organism: Virgibacillus alimentarius; assembly: GCF_000709085.1. Classification (GTDB taxonomy): domain Bacteria; phylum Bacillota; class Bacilli; order Bacillales; family Amphibacillaceae; genus Virgibacillus_B; species Virgibacillus_B alimentarius. Next base: position 1,839 of record NZ_JFBD01000047.1, read on the forward strand.
AAGGTTTTATTTACTTCCAGACTGTTGGCGGATGGTGGAGCCAGGTTATGCTGGCACAACGTGTAACTATTTTAACGGCCAAAGGGGATATCACAGGTGTGATCGGCTCTAAACCACCGCACATTTTATCTGCTGAAGCGCGAAAAAAACCTGTAGAAATTAAAGACATGTTCATTGATATCGGTGCATCCAGTAAAGAAGAAGCGAGCGAATTTGGTGTGCGTCCAGGTGATTCTATCGTACCGTATTTTGAATTTACTCCTTTAAAAAATGAAAAGATGTTACTAGCAAAAGCTTGGGATAATAGAATAGGCTGTGCAATAGCTATTAAAGTGTTAACGTTGTTAAAAGAAGAGGATCATCCAAATATCGTATACGGTGTAGGAACAATCCAAGAAGAAGTTGGTTTGCGCGGGGCGAAAACCGCGACAAATATGATTGCCCCAGATATTGGTTTTGCAGTTGATGTTGGAATAGCTGGTGATACACCAGGAATAAGTGATAAAGATGCTGACAGTAAATTAGGTGAAGGACCTCAAATTATTTTATATGATGCATCCATGATATCGCATAAAGGTGTACGTGAATTGATCATAGATACTGCAGAGGAACATAATATACCTTTCCAATACGCAACAATGGCAGGTGGGGGAACAGATTCGGGTTCCATTCACCTAACTGCTAACGGAGTTCCTGCATTGTCGATCACTATAGCAACGAGATACATTCATTCGCATGCAGCAATATTACACCGAGACGACTTTGAAAATGCTGTAAAATTAATCGTTGAAACAATAAAAAAATTAGATACTGATACAGTAAAGGAAATTAAATTTGCGTAGGTTTATTCATATATTGTGATAGGAGAAGATCAGCAATTATTCTGTTGCTGATCTTTTCTATGCTAAATCATTCTTCATTATTTTATTTACATAATTCTTTGTCTCACGGAATGGGGGAACCCCCTGATGTTTATCAACATTACCTGGTCCTGCATTATAAGCAGCGAGAGCAAGTTCTTTGTTTCCGTTATATCTTTTTAGCATTTGACTTAAATATTTTTTTCCAGCTTCGATATTTTGCTTAGGATCAAACGGATCAGATACACCTAACCCCAGTGCTGTTCCAGGCATCAATTGCATCAGACCCTGTGCACCTGCAGAACTTTGTGCTTGTACATTATAATTCGATTCTGCCATAATGACAGAATGAATGAGACTTTCATCGACATTAAATTTTTTTGCCGCTTCCTGTATGTATTGATCAATCGTTGCAGACACAGGATCATGAGTGACCTTGGACCTGGATTGGAGAGAAGAAGCATTATAATTAATAGGATAATGATCATTGCTCGCTTTTTTGTTCGTTTTATTTAGGGCAGTTGCTTCATTTATCTTTGCTTGTAGCAATTGCCTAAATGCATTTGGCATCGATGAATCATGAGATATCCCGTTATTATTCATTCTATGTACGGACATTACTTGATGTTGAATCAGTCGCTGTAAATCGTTTGTTTCCATTTAGTTATTCCCTCCTATAATATATTTTTATTTTACTACAAAAGACCCATAAAACAATGTTCGATTTATAAGGATATTACATTTTCACCTGATTTACTTAAAATATTTTTGTAAAAGGGATCTTCTCCAATACAAAATACACGATCACAGAGATGATTAATTTCATCCATATCATGTGTAGTGTAGACAATTATTTTTTCCTTATTTATTGCATGTTCTAGCAGATAATTACCAATTTCTTTTCGTGACTTAAGATCAATTCCTACAGTTGGCTCATCTAATAATAATACAAGTGGATTATGGATCAGACTGATTGCTAAATTTAATTTACGCTTCATTCCACCTGAAAGTGTTTTTACTGGCTCTTTCCACTTTTCAAGTTTCATATCCAAGCACAGTTGTCTTAATTGTTCTTTATTCTTTCTTTTCCACGATAATTTTTCAAAAAAGATCATATTTTCCTCAACTGTAAACTCTTCCCAAACAGCAATCTCTTGAGGTACAAAGCCAATTTGTTTACGAATATTTGTTTTATTTTTTTGATAAGGTTCACCATTTAAAGCTACCGTACCTTTAGAAGGTTTTAGAGTTGTTGCCAGTATACTGAGTAAAGTAGACTTTCCTGCACCATTTTCTCCAACAAGTCCTATAATTTCTCCTTTAGCTATAGAAAAAGAAATATCATTAAGTATCAACTTTTTTCCGTAAGATTTTGTTAATCCGTGTGCATTAAGCATTGTATTTCTCCTTTCGCCCACACCATAAACCTAATAAAGCAATCAATATAACAGACCATAAATAACTTATTTGTCCTGATAGAAAGGCATGAAGCGGGTTAAAATATTCTACCCAATTATAATTTCTTGTAATGCTTTCAATTGGGAGAATAGCTCCACTTGCAATTGATAAAAATAAAGTAATGATAAATGAAACACTGTAAAATAAGAATATGTTCTTAAAACATAAGGCTAATAGAAATGCTCCTGTATTTAACATTAACCGAAAGGAGAGGATTGCACCAATGAAAGATAAATTTACCGGTTCTTTTAAAAAGGTATGAAATATACCGATCGCCACCATATCAAACATTAGAAAAAGGATCGTGTACAGTAAAAAGTTATACAATAAGTATTTTTTCCATGTAAAGCGTATAAACACAAAACGTGGTAAAATATTTGCATTCTGCTCTTTTATCAACCAATCAAATATAAATAAAGTAGTTAAAATACTTAATAATGCCCAAATACCCCAGGTATCCAAAGTGAATAATTCCCTTTTTGGTCCTTGTTTATCCGTATTGGAAAAGGTAAATTTGGTATAAAGTAGGTTTTCTTCTTTTTGAATGGATTTGCTTTTATTTATAATTTCCTTCCAAGACCATTGTTCTTTTTGTGGGTATTGTTCACTTAGATGTTGGATAATGTGAGCAGCTTTTGATCTGCTAGTTTCTTGTTGAGCATAGGATATTATCATTTCTTTGATTGGTGAAAAGGCAAAGGATAAATCAGATTGATAGCTTGTAATTAATTGATTACGCTTTCCTTGACGTATTTTCTCTTCGTATCCCTCGTGTATGATAAAAACGCTATCCAGCTCATGCTTCTTTAGCCGGTGAAGCGCATCGTCTTCGGTAGTTTCATAAACCCGGATAAAAGGTGTTTCTTTTATGTGCTGATAAAGTTCCATTGACGAGTTTGTTTTTTCTTCCAATATAATTCCAACGGGAACTTTTGTATCCGATTGAATGATATTCATTAAGTTTATAATAGCAAGTGTAGTAAGAATAGGGAACAATAACCAAAATAACAGGCTGAGCCACTGTTTTTTAATATGAATCAAGCGCGTCTTAAGGATGTCTCTCATTGCTGGACACGCTCCTTTCCTAATGAAAGTCCCATAAGGATTAACAAACCTGCCCCGTTCATTAATAGCAATGGAAGATAATCAGCATAATAACGTCCGTTTAAGACAATTTCCTGAAGCCAATGAAAAGTCACACTAGAAAAAATATAAGGCATAAATGATTGAATTTGTAATGGATAGTAAAGACTCGGTATAAAAGATCCGCTTAGCATTAATATAATACCTAGTATGGTTAATTGTAAAAACAGTCGAAGTTTCATTGCAGCTATCAATGTTTCTATCACCGCAAATGTAATGAGTAAAAGTATGCTATAAAGTCCCATAATAATGCTAATTCGCAGGTAGTTCGCTCCCCACACTTGAAAAGATAAAGAGTAGTTTAATATAGCAAACGAAATAATTGCAAATAAAGCAGTAACGAGTAATGTAACGAGCATTCTAGCAAAAATTTGATGCAGTTCTATAACCCCATAAAGTTTCATCCGCGTTTTTATACGCTGTGTTTCTTCTCTATGTAGAAATGTATAAATGATAAAAATCCAAATGGATATGGTTATAAACCAGCTGGCAATACTAAAATAGTCTGTTGGGGATGATGTAGCCTGGTTTTTTAATTCTTTTTGGTCTATGAGTTTATCCTTTCCTATTGTATAAAATAAAAAGTTCTTAAATTGCTCAAACAACATGTCATGTCGTGTTTCATCATCAATAGCCAATGCCTTTGCAAAATGATTAATGGTTAAGATATTAGCTTGTGAGGTACGAATATGTCTTGCTACGCTGTCAATTAGTTCTTTTATTAAGTGACTCTCTGTCACTTGGTTTGGATTCCCTTTGATAGGTATTGTAACAGGGGTTCCATTATACAAGTTTTTGGTAAAGTTTTTTGGTAGTTCTATATAACTGCTGATCCTATTTTTGTTTATACCATTGATTGCTTCATTTTCGGACATATTGGCTAGTTTAATATAATCTCCTAATTGTGATGTTTCGTCAATCATTTCAACAACTAATTGAGTTTCTTCAGATTTATCCAAATCGACTATTCCAACTTTAATCGGTTTACTGTCTGGGGGTGAGAAAAAAGCCACAATGATTGTAACAATTAATCCAATAGTAATGATTGGCAGAAGCAAAAGAAGAGGAAGTGAGATCCACTTCCTCCGTAATTGTATAAAGTTGTTTTTAGTAAAAAGGAACATCTGTCTTAAAAAGTTCATACAATCACATCCAGTTCATTAAAAGCTCATTCCTGGTCCGCCCATAATACCAAGAAACCACTGTTGTGCTTGAGGAGCTACATCTGTTTCGAAATAATTCTTGAGTTCATCCACATTCATACTACCTAGATCTTTGATATTATCTTCTTTAGGCATCTCGACACTCTTTATCGTTTTTCCTTTATTTTTAATATGCAGAGAGGCCATTTCCTGGGTAATGTTTAAAGATGGAAATTCAACTGAAAAACTGTGTTCCGCACTCATTTTATCCTTCTCATAATTAGCATTTCCAGTCCAAATCAATTTGCCACTGTCACCATATTGGTCATCTATGGAAAATTGACGCTCAAATTCACGCTTGCCATCTTTTAGCGTACTATTACCTTCGTATGCCAATTCCATATTCTCGGCAGATAGTTTAATAGAATCAGTTGCTTTATCATCTTTGGTTGAAAAATCTCCAGTAACACTTGCTGAACTTTCTTCATAGTCATCTGAAAATGCAAGTTTATAGTCGAAGATTTGATTGTTATCTTCTAATTTTTGCGTTCCATTCACTGTAAACTTTGCTAATTGGTCTTTTGTTGGTCCCATTTCTACAGAAAATTCGCGCTTAACTATTAATTTGTCTTTTGTCCATATGGTAGATGTTATCCCATCAGGTATTTTAAAATCTTTAAGTCCATCTTGTGCTTCTTTTAAAGCATCATCAAAATCGTTCATCATTTCATCAAAATTCATATCCAAACTAGCGTCTGCCGGCATTCCAAATTGTTGCATTTCAATTTGTTCTTGCATAATTTCTTTTAATCTATCATCTTTTTGCATTTTTTCAAAAATAGCCTTTAAAATATCTTTTACCTCATCCTCGGAAAGATGCATTGTCATTTTTTTGGTGTCTACAGATTCATCGTTTATTTTTACTGTTTCATCTGTAATTTTAAATGCACTATCCGGGAGTTTGTCATAAATCATTTTTAAGTATTCTTCATTGAAATACTTCTGATCTTCTTCAGATAAACCTCGTTTAAAGAAAACTTCAAAGTTTGGATTCTCCTCACCAGTGAATGTCATGGGATCTAGTTCATGAAGGAATTTTCCTATGTCCTTATCTTTTATTTGAAGTAATTCTTCAAGAAATGGCAGGCCGATAGTAGCTTTTTCATCGGTTAAATAAAATTGAACATCGTCAATTTCAATATCCCCAAAACTTCCTTTTATTTCAGAAGCTATTTGTTTTTTTTCCATATCCGCAGAAGTAGTAAGTGTAATTGTTGAGTTATTAATGATTTCTTGTGGACTCATTGCTCCATAGCCTGATGAAGCAGTTGGGTCATTGTATTCTGCTGAAAGGTCTATAACTGTCTCGGTCGGATTATTTTCCGTTTGTTCTAACCAATCAAATTCTGGCTTGAAGCGCTCCTCTACTTTATCCGTAAGAAACTCCATTGATTTTTTTTCTGAAAGGAAGTACTTTTCTTTGTCAGACAAATTTAACATTACATAAGCTGCTACACCACCTCCTATGACAAGAACTGCTGCAATAATAATTGCTACAATCTTTTTTGGAAACCCCTTTTTTTGTCCATCGTTAAGCGTTTCTTCCATTCCTTCTTCTCCTTTCTATTTCTGTTTCATGCTTTCCATATATATGTATTATTCAAGGCACGTAATGATAACTAAAAAGCATGTATATTGATTTTATCTCAATTTATAAAATTTAGTCAAATTATGTCGGGAAATATTTTCCTTCTTCAACATAAAAGATGGATTCTTCTTCATTTAGAAATCCATCTTTTTAAAGAATTGATTTATTTTTAACTTGTTGCTTGCTTGACACCTTGTTCTAATGCACCAATCATTTCTTGTTTTTCTTGTTCTCCAGATTGCTTCCATATCAATTCAAAAAGTACTCCTAACCCCGGAAGCATTTTTTCTTCCCCTTTTTGAATAGCATCAACGATTGTTGCTTCTAATTGTTCTTGATCATTGGAAGCAATATTGGACACAATTGCTTTCCGTAAATTTAGATCCATCTAAAATCACCTCTACTTCAGTTAGAATTTATCGATAGTTTGACCGATATAGGCCGAAATATGTATGATATAACAATAATGAAGAATAGGAATGAAAAATATGATAACATCTGTACAAAATCAAAAAGTAAAATATTGGAAGAAATTACAAAAAAGAAAGGGTAGAATTAAGGCTGGGATGTTCCTGATTGAAGGATACCACTTAATCGAGGAGGCTAAGCGTAGTAATTGGGATATTCATGAAATTATTATCAAAGAAGATCAACAGGTTCCGGATTGGTGCATGGACTTTACAATAGAAAAAGTAAACAAAACTGTTTTTCATCACATTGCACAAACGGAGTCACCGCAAGGAATTATTGCTGTTGTTAAGATGAATCAGACAGAATGCTATCCAGGGAATTATATGCTGCTTATCGATGCGGTACAGGATCCGGGTAATCTTGGTACCATGATTCGGACAGCGGATGCCGCTGGATTTGATGCGATTATCTTAGGAGAGGGGACAGTGGATGTATATAATGATAAGGTAATTCGGTCTACACAGGGTTCTCTCTTTCATATTCCTGTTTTACAGAGGAATCTTTTAGAAACAATATCAATATTAAAAAAAGAAGGATTTCGAATATGGGCTTCGGCATTGTCAGGTGCAGAACCATATAATCAAATAGAGGTTGAGGATAAAGTTGCGCTAATTATAGGCAATGAGGGAGCAGGTATTCAAGATACATTGCTTCACGAAGCTGATTCCATTGTAAATATTCCCATCTACGGAAGAGCCGAATCTTTAAATGCTAGTATTGCTGCTGGCATTTTAATGTATTATATTAGAGGATAAAGCTTGCAATTATTTGTGCGATTCTCTATAATGAAAGAAATTTGTCATAAACGACAAGCAATGAAAGAGCTAATTAACATTCATAGGTACGGAACAGGGAAGAAATGTCGTAGACTGAAAACATATCTACCGCAACGAATGTTAATGTTTCACTCTGGAGCTGACACTTAGACCTTGGAATTCAAGTAAAGGTGTTCCGGTTAATTACCGTTATCTTTATTCAAGTTGGACACAAATCATCTATTAAACCTAGCTTGTTTCGCGTAGGTTTTCACTAAGGTGTTAAAAGTGTCAACAAGGGTGGTACCGCGATAAAACAGCCTCGTCCCTTTTTGGGAAGGCTTTTTTTATTTTAAAGGAGGTATTTCAATATGAAAGAACAATTAGAGTCATTACAAAATGAAGCTTTAGATTCCATATCTAAAACACAAGATTTAAAAAAACTTCAGGAGATAAAAGTATCCTTTTTAGGCAAAAAAGGCTCACTAACCAGTGTTTTACGTGGTATGGGCAAATTATCTAAAGAAGAACGTCCAATTGTAGGGGAAGTTGCAAATCGTGTCCGCTCATCGATTACAGCGGCTATTGAGCAAAAGAATGAAGAACTTGAAGCAAAGGCGATAGAAAAACAACTTGAAGATGAAGCAATTGATGTTACACTGCCAGGACGTCCTGTCCAGGTTGGAGGAAAGCATGTACTGACTAAATTAATTGAAGAAATAGAAGATCTCTTTATCGGTATGGGTTTTGAAGTTCAGGAGGGGCCTGAAGTTGAAACAGACTTTTTCAACTTTGAAGCATTAAACTTACCACCAAACCATCCGGCTAGAGATATGCAGGATACATTCTATATTACAAACGAATTATTGCTCCGCACACATACTTCACCAGTTCAGGCACGAACAATGCGGGAATATAAAGGGAAGAAACCCGTAAAAATGATTTGTCCGGGAAAAGTGTACCGCCGAGATAATGATGACGCAACACATTCGCATCAGTTTACACAAATAGAAGGGCTATATATTGATAGAAATGTTCGCATGAGTGATTTAAAGGGTGTTTTAAATAACTTTGCGAAAAAAATATTTGGTCAAGATCGAGAAATCCGTTTACGACCTAGTTTTTTCCCATTTACGGAACCATCTGTGGAAATGGATATATCTTGCAAAATATGTGGTGGAAAAGGTTGTTCTGTTTGTAAGAAATCAGGATGGATAGAGATTCTTGGAGCGGGGATGGTTCATCCGAAAGTACTAGAGATGGCTGGTTATGATTCCAAAGAGTTTTCTGGCTTTGCATTTGGAATGGGACCTGATCGAATTGCTATGCTGAAATACGGTATAGATGATATTCGCCAATTCTATGTGAACGACACACGATTTTTAAAACAATATCATAATGCATAAGGAGGCTATATAAATTGCTAGTATCATTAAATTGGCTAAAAAATTATGTTGACATCGATTCAATAACGCCAGAAGAACTTGCTGAAAAAATTACCAAATCCGGCATTGAAGTAGATGGAATTGAGTATATTGCCGAAAAAAGTAAAAATGTTGTTGTAGGTTATGTAGAAACTTGTGAAAAACATCCAAATGCAGATAAATTAAATCTTTGTCAGGTTGATGTCGGTGATCAAAAATTACAAATCATTTGTGGTGCGCCGAATGTTCGACAAGGTCAGAAAGTTGCTGTAGCAAAACCCGGAGCAATTTTACCAGGGAATTTTAAAATTAAAAAGGTGAAATTACGAGGTGTAGAATCAAATGGTATGATTTGTTCACTACAGGAACTTGGAATTGAGGAAAAGTTCGTGCCAAAGGATACAGCAGATGGCATTTTTGTTTTTCCAAATGACGTTGAAATTGGAGAAGATGTTGAACCATTATTAAATTTAAATGATGCAATTCTGGAATTTGATTTAACTCCAAACCGGGCGGACTGTTTAAGTATGATCGGGATTGCTTATGAAGTAGCTGCAATATTGGATCAAGATATTCATTTACCTGAGGTAAAAATAAAAACCATCACTGAAAAAGCTCAAAATTATGTATCTGTTGAAGTAGAAGATAAGGAATTAAACCCTTATTATGGCGCATTTATTATTAAAGATATTGAAGTTAAGCCTTCACCATTGTGGATGCGTAATTATTTAATAGCGGCGGGGATTCGTCCAATCAATAATGTTGTTGATATTACAAACTTTGTGTTATTGGAGTACGGGCAACCTTTACATGCGTTTGATTATGACCAGCTCCAATCTGAGAAAATTGTTGTAAGACGTGCTAAAGAAAATGAAACGCTTATTACTTTAGATGAAAAAGAAAGGATGTTAACAACAGATAATCTCGTAATTACAAATGGTAAGGAACCGATTGCATTAGCTGGTGTAATGGGAGGAGCAAACACGGAAGTAAGCGAGCAAACAACTACGATTTTACTTGAGGCAGCTTATTTTGATGGTTTTTCAGTTCGTAAAACAGTAAAAGCTACTGGGTTACGCAGTGAAGCTAGTACGCGATATGAAAAAGGAATCGATCCAAGTCGGGTGAAGATCGCCGGTGAGCGTGCATGCCAACTACTATATGAATACGCTAACGGGAAAGTCTTAGCTAATAGTGTGGAAGTTGACTCCTTAGATTGTACTAAGAAAACCGTTGAAATCACAACAAATGAGATTAATAAACGATTAGGGACGGAAATCAGTACTGAGGAAATTGTCTCTATTCTGGAAAAGTTACGCTTTGCTTTTGATCAAGAGAAGGATCATTTTACTGTTGAAATACCAACAAGACGCGGTGATATATCTATTTTTGAAGATATGCTTGAGGAAGTTGCAAGAATATATGGGTATGACAATTTGCCATACACTTTACCGATTGGAGCTGCTGATGCAGGTGCTTTAACACAAAGACAAAATTTAAAGCGGAAAGTGAAAAATTTCATGGAAAGTTCAGGATTAATGGAAGGAATTACATACTCGTTAACGGATCTAAATAATTCCAAGAAATTAATAAGTCCAGATATAGAGGAGGAAAATATAACTCCTGTGAAACTAGCTATGCCAATGAGTGAGGACCATCAATTTTTACGGTTAAGTATTTTACCTGAATTACTTCGTACATTGGCATATAACAATGCTAGGGGCCAACGGAATACAGGTCTTTATGAGCTTGGGTCGATTTTTATTACGGAAGAAGAAATCTTAACGAAACAACCGGAAGAAAAACTACGTTTAGCTGGTGCACTAACTGGAGAATGGATAAGTCATCCATGGCAACAGGAGAATAAAAAAGTTGATTTTTATGTAGTTAAAGGAATCGTAGAAGGGCTGTTTGAATTTTTAAAACTTCCAGCAACATTTAAAAAGGAAAAACTCTCTGATATGCACCCTGGAAGATGTGCAAGCATTGCTGTAAACAATGAACCGATTGGTTTTATTGGACAAGTACATCCGATGTTTGTTAAAAAGATGGACTTAAAAGAGACATACGTATTTGATATCAATATGGAAAAGGTTTTTTCTGCTTATAAAAAGGAACCAGAAACGAAACCCATTCCAAAGTTTCCATCCATTACAAGGGACATTGCTTTTATCGTAGATGAGAATGTCGTCGCAGGCGATCTAAAAGCTTCGATTGAAGAAATAGGGGCGCCTCTTGTGAAAAAAGTACGTATTTTTGATGTTTATCAAGGAAAGAATTTACCGGAGGGTAAGAAGTCTATTGCTTATAGCCTGGTCTATCGTCACCCGGAAAAAACGTTAAAAGATGATGAAGTGGAAGAATCTTACCAACAGATTATCGATGAAGTAAATAAAAAATACGATTCTTATATTCGATCATAAGTAAAAGCAAAAGCCCATCAGGATTTCTTGTCCTGTGGGTTTTCTTTTATAAATATTTCTTTGCTTTATTTGTATTAGCAAAATGTGTTTTAGCACAAGTGTGTAGAACCTGCTTACCTCTCTTTTTAATAATGTTGGCGATGGTTTGGTCAACTAGATAGGAAGCACCTTTCTGTAAAGGAACTCCGATTTTTTTGGATAATTTATCCATTTCATTTAGAAAACTTGCACGTGCTATAATAGATCCTGCAGCCACTGCAAGCGAGTAGCTTTCTGCTTTTGTTATAAAATAAGTTTTTGCTGAAAGTGATTCTTTCTCGGAGCTGATATATTTTTTATATAAACTTGGCTCACAAAATTGGTCAATTAAAATACCTTTTAAAGGTTGATTATTAATTTTTTGCTGCAGGTTTTTTATTGCGTGATGATGGAGCATTGCTTTCATTTTACCTTGAGACCAACCTTTTTTCTGTAATTTATTATACTTTTCATTGCGCAGTACAAGCAGGGAGTAGGGCAAGCGAGATTTTATTATCTCTTTGGATAATTTCCGTATTTGTTCATCTGATAGATTTTTTGAATCTTTTACACCCAGTTCACTTAAAGCGGCTATTTGTTCTTTTTTAACATATGTACAAGCAACAGTAATAGGACCGAAATAATCCCCGGTTCCAGCTTCATCCGAACCAATATGCGAGTTGTTAAATAATGTTAAAGGTGGCGTGTATAACGACGTTTTTTGTGATGTAACTTTTTGCTGAGATTTAGGCACTTGTTGTTTGTTCATCCATTTTCCCGCCTCTGCTTCTGGAGACGCTCCTTGAAATAATACCTTTCCAGATTTGTAAGCAGTGATTACGGCGTTTTTGGTTTTCGCTCGAAAAACGGATCCTTGTGGGGGATCTTGAAGAAAATGCTGATAATATTTTTTCATTTTATTAATGGTCTCCAAGGTTAACTTATGGACGCTTTGTCCCAATTTCATCTCTCCCATCCTCTGTATATAGTTGACTATAACAAACTCAATTTAAAAAAGAAATGCTTTACTGGTAAATCCATTCGACTAAATAGTTTCGGTTTCCCTAAACCTGATGTTCATGTTAATATAAGGTGAATAATTTTAGATAATAAAAATATAGATTCATATTTCTTAAAATATTAAATTTTTATTGGAGGGTGCATAAATGGCCCATAAAGATAAAATACGTGTATCTGTCGATATTTATAACAGATCATATACAATTGTTGGAGAAGAAACAGCATCTCATGTTCGATTAGTTGCTAGTTTAGTGGATCAAAAAATGCGTGAGATCCAGGAGGCGAATAAACATTTAGATACAACAAGATTAGCAGTTCTTACTGCTGTTAATTCCATGAACGATTATTTAAAATTAAAAGAAGACTATGCAGCATTACTAGGCTCATTAAATAAGAAAGAGGATAAATAAGCCATGGTTACATTAATAATACTTTTCTTTCTCGGATTCGGATTTTTGGCTGGTTTAAAAAGGGGTTTTGTTTTACAAGTATTTCATTTAGTAGGATTTATTATAGCTTTTATTGTTGCATATTTGTATTATGATAAGTTATCTTCAAGCCTTGCAGTATGGGTTCCGTATACAGAATTGCCAAATGATAGCACGTGGGCATCGTTTTTACAATCCCTCCCCCTTGAAAAAGGATTTTATAATGCTATTTCCTTTGCGATTATTTTCTTCGCTACGAAAATTGTGTTGCAGATTATAGCTTCAATGCTTGATTTTGTAGCATATTTGCCAATTTTGAAATCCATTAATAAACTTGCTGGGGCTATACTAGGATTTGTCGAAATCTATCTCATTTTGTTTGTTATATTATACATTTTAGCATTAACACCGATGTCAGGAATACAAGTTTGGCTGAATAGTTCAACGCTTGCATTATTTATCATCGAACACACACCAATTCTTTCTGAATTGATAAAATCATCATGGTTTGCACAAATGAATAGCATATTAACAATCTAGAGGTGTTAAGGATGCCTCATGTACAATTTTCTAAGCAAAGCATATTAAAAAGGCTGATTCAAGTATTAGTGTACACTTTTGTATGTTTCGTACAATAAGTATTACTTTAACTGGAATCAGTCCTTTTAATGAAATGAAGGTATAAAAGAAGGTGACTGGAAAAGTGACGAAAAATAAAAAAGATGTAATAAAATTACTTGAACAAATAGCTATTTACCTAGAAATAAAAGGAGAAAATCCGTTTAAAATATCTGCTTACCGAAAAGCGGCTCAAGCATTAGAACAAGATGAAAGGTCGTTAGAAGAGATTCGTGAATTTACTAACATTAAAGGTATTGGAAAAGGGACAAGTGAAGTCATTCAGGATTATATTGCCAATGGTATTTCTGAAACATTGGAGCAATTAAAACGCGAAATACCAGAGGGATTAATTCCATTACTTCAGCTTCCAGGTCTTGGTGGTAAAAAAATATCAAAATTATATCAAGAACTGGGTATTACAGATGCATCGTCCTTAAAAGAAGCGATTGAAAAAAAACAAGTGGAGAATCTATCTGGTTTTGGAAAGAAAACAGCTGAAAAAATATTAATTGCATTGAAAGAAGCAGGCAATCGACCTGAACGATTACCGATAGCGATGATGCTGCCGATTGCTGAAAGGATACAATCCTTTTTAAGTCATGTTCCTGAGATAAAAGATTTTTCGGTAGCTGGCAGTTTAAGAAGAATGAAAGAGACGATAAAAGATATTGATTTTATTATTGCTGCAGATGAAGCAGCTAAAGTGCGTGATATTTTATTAATGATAGATAATATAAAAGAAATTATAGCTAAAGGAGATACAAAAGTATCTATTGTTTTAGATGACGTATATGATATTAATGTTGATTTTAGAATCGTTGCACCAGAAGAATTTGCTTCAACATTGCATCATTTCACAGGATCAAAGGAGCATAACGTTGCCATGCGACAACTTGCAAAAGCGCGTGGGGAAAAAATTAATGAATATGGCATTGAAATAGAAGATACTAATGAGATATTAACATTTAAGAGTGAACAAGAATTTTTTAAGCATTTCGGGTTACATTATATCCCACCAGAGATAAGAGAAAATACAGGTGAAATTGAAGCTTTTGCAAACAACCTAAACCTTATCGAAAAAAGTGATATACGTGGGGACCTGCATATGCATACAACTTGGAGTGATGGTGCACAATCGATTGAGGAAATGGTTAATCACGCGCGGAAAATTGGTTATCAGTATATAGCGATTACGGACCACTCGAAATTTTTACGTGTAGCTAATGGTTTAAATGAAACAAGATTACGGAGGCAAAGGGAAGAAATTGCTATGTTAAATGAAAAATACCCAGATATTTATATTTTTTCAGGTGTAGAAATGGATATTTTATCTGATGGAAACCTGGATTTTTCGAATGACTTTTTACGAGACATGGACTTTGTGATTGGTGCGATTCATTCAAGTTTTAATCAATCTAAAGAAAAGATCATGACAAGATTATATCATGCTTTGGAAAATCCTTATGTTTCATTAATTGCACATCCAACAGGAAGACTAATTGGACGTAGAGATGGATATAAGGTAGACGTAGAAAAATTAATGGAACGGGCGAAGGAAACGGAAACGGCACTAGAAATAAATGCCAATCCAAATCGGTTTGATTTATCTGCTGACTGGGCAAAAAAAGCGCAGGAAATTGGAGTTACTATTGCTATTAATACAGATTCACATGATTATCAAATGATGGATCATATGAAATATGGGATAAGTGTGGCAAGGAAAGGCTGGCTAAAAAAAGAAACAGTGATGAACACATGGTCACTAGAAAAATTATCTAAATTTATAAATAGTTATTAGTTGTGTATAGATAAGGATATAAAAGGAGTAAGAAAGTATGAACGAACGTATTCTACATGTTCTCGAATACAATAAAATTTTAAAACAATTAAATAACCAGGCAGCAACATCTTTAGGCAAAGATCTTATCGATGCAATAAGTCCCTCAACGGATTATATAGAGGTAAAGCAATTACAGGAAGAAACGGATGAAGCTGTACAAATCATTCGCCTCAATAAAGTAATTCCCTTAGGCGGTATATATGATATTCGTCCTAGTTTGAAAAGGAGTGTCATCGGTGGTTTATTAAATACAGAAGAATGTTTAAATATCGCAAGCACTATTTATGGAGGAAGACAGACAAAAAACTTTATTGAAAATATAGAAGAAACATTCCCTCATTTAGAAAGACTTGTTGATGTAATAACACCACTAAGAGAATTAGAGCGTCAAATTAACAGTTGTATTGACGATCACGGATATGTAATGGATAATGCTTCTGCTAAATTAAAGGGTATTCGTTCTGCGATTCGAACACACGAAACTAGGATACGTGAAAAACTGGATAATTATATAAGAAGCCAGAGTAGCATGCTTTCTGACGCGATTGTTACAATTCGCAATGAACGATACGTTATTCCTGTTAAACATGAATATCGCGGAACGATAGGTGGAATTGTTCATGATCAATCAGCTTCTGGGGCAACATTATTTATGGAGCCTAAATCGATTGTTGATCTTAATAATCAATTACAAGAGTCAGCTTTAAAAGAGAAACAGGAGATCGAACGAATATTACGTGTTTTAAGTGAAGAAATTGCTGCAAATGAGGCTGCATTAAATGAAAATGTAAAGGTTCTTGGAAAAATAGACTTCATATATGCGCGTGCAAAATTGGCTAAGAAAATGAAAGCAGCGCGACCAAAAATAAATAATCAGGGAATAATTAAAATGCAACAAGCGCGTCACCCATTGATTCCTATAGATGAAGTAGTTGCAAATGACATTGAAATTGGCGAATCCTATTTATCTATTCTTATTACTGGACCGAACACGGGCGGAAAAACTGTAACATTAAAAATGGTGGGATTATGTACGTTGATGGCTCAATCGGGTTTACAGATACCAGCTTTGGATGGCTGTGAAGTAGCTGTGTTTGAACATGTTTTTGCTGATATTGGTGATGAGCAATCGATCGAACAAAACTTGAGTACATTTTCTTCACACATGTCAAATATTGTGGAGATAATGAAACAAGTTAATCGTAAATCACTCGTGCTGTTTGATGAGATCGGGGCAGGTACAGATCCACAAGAAGGTGCGGCATTAGCTATGTCGATATTAGATGAAGTTATTTCAAGAAAGGCAAGAGTAATTGCTACAACCCATTATCCCGAACTAAAGGCATATGGTTATAACCGGGAACATGTTATTAATGCATCTGTAGAATTTGACGTTCAGACATTACAGCCGACCTATCGTTTATTAATAGGTGTACCTGGTAGAAGTAATGCTTTTGAAATTTCTAGACGATTAGGATTAAGCGATAATATAATTAATGAAGCAAAAGATTTGATCGGTGTGGATTCGAAAAGTGTGGAAAATATGATAGCTGCTTTGGAAAGTTCCCGAAAACAGGCAGAAAAAGAGTATGAAAAAGCACACCAGATTTTAATTGATAGTGAAAACTTAAAGAATGATCTCCAAAAAGAATGGAAACAATTTGAACATAAACGAGAGAAATTGTATAAGAAAGTTGAAGAAAAAGCAGAAACAGCATTGCGAAAAGCGCGAGAAGAAGCCGAAATCATTGTAGAAGAAATGAGGAACATGAAAAATGAAACTTCATTAAAAGAACATGAATGGATTGAGGCAAAAAAAAATGCTCGAGGAAGCAAAGCCTAATTTAGCATCAAAGAAAAAGAAAGAACATGATAAAAAGGCATCATCAGTAAAAATACAACCTGGTGATGATATTAAGCTGTTAACTGTCAATCAAGAGGGTACGGTGTTAGAACAAATTAGCGATCATGAGTTTCTTGTACAAGTCGGTATTATGAAAGTAAAGGTAAAGCGCGATGATTTACAGCTCATTAAAAAACAGAAAGAAACAATTGAAAAGCCAATTGCAACAATAAAAGGATCTAACCATCATGTAAGTACGGAAATCGATTTACGAGGTGAGCGATATGAAGATGCTCTATTAAGGCTAGAGAAATATGTAGATGATGCCATCTTAGCCGGTTATCCTAAGGTATCTATTATTCATGGTAAAGGTACAGGTGCTCTCAGGAAAGGAGTACAGGATTTCGCCAAAAACCACCCCAATATTCATTCGCACAGATCAGGTTCGGCTGGGGAAGGCGGTAGCGGAGTGACGGTCATTGAATTGATTTAAAAATTGATTACAAAATCATTCCCATTTGAATAACAGCTAGTACCAATGAAGGGGAGAGTATGTTGGAAACATTATCAAAAGTTTTAATTGTAGTTGCAGTTGCTTTTGTTATCGTAGGAATTATTTATTTACTTTAAAACAAAAAACTTGAATGATATCATAATTTGAGAATGTCATTCAAGTTTTTTTAGTTAGAATTAAATAAAATTTCAAAAAATAGAAATTAATCGGTATAATGGTAATAAGCTTATTATTAAAGGAGGAATATTTATGGTAAAAAATTGGCTAGATCATTATCCGGAGGAAATACCTGCGAGCATCCCCTACGATGAAAAACCTTTGCACACTTTTTTACAAGATGGGGCCGCTCGATTCAAAGAAAAGAAAGCGCTTCATTTTATGGGAAAAGAGATTTCATTTTCAGAGCTTTATCTACAGGCAAAAAAAATGGCTGGTTACATGCAATCATTAGGTGTGAAAAAGGGAGATCGTGTAGCAATCATGTTACCGAATTGTCCCCAATCTGTTATTTCTTATTATGGAGCTTTGATGGCTGGAGCAATTGTCGTACAAACCAATCCTTTATATAAAGAAAGAGAATTGGAGTATCAATTAAATGATTCGGAAGCTAAAGCTATTGTATGTTTGGATCTTTTGTTACCGCGCGTTTCCAATGTCCAAGGAAAAACAAATATAGAACATATTATTGTTACTGGTGTGAAAGATTATTTACCATTTCCAAAAAACATGATTTATCCTTTAATTCAAAAGAAGCAAACTAAAATGGTAGTTAAAATAGAGGAAAGCAAAAATATCCATCTATGGAAATCAATATTTGAACAAGAGAATCATACATTTACAGAAGTTCCAATTAACCCTAAAAATGACCTTGCATTACTTCAATATACTGGTGGAACTACAGGATTTCCAAAGGGGGTAATGTTAACTCATTACAATTTGGTTTCGAATGTTCAAATGTGTCAAGCATGGCTGTATAAAGCAAAGCCAGGGAAAGAAGTTGTATTAGGTGTTTTGCCGTTTTTTCATGTATACGGTATGACAGCAATAATGAACTTTTCTATTATGTTTGGTTCGAAAATGGTTTTACTTCCGAAATTTGATGTTAAAGAGGTTTTAAAAACAATCGATAAACAGAAACCTACCTTGTTTCCTGGTGCACCGACCATTTACGTTGGTTTACTAAATCATCCTGATTTAAATAAATATGATATATCGTCTATAAGAGCATGTGTGAGCGGCTCAGCGCCTCTTCCTTACGAAGTGCAGGAGCAATTTGAGCAGCGTACAGGTGGAAAAGTAGTTGAAGGCTATGGACTAACAGAAACCTCTCCTATAACTCATGCTAATTTTCTTTGGTCGAAAAGAGTAAATGGAAGCATTGGGGTTCCATGGCCGGACACAGATTCAAAAATCATCGATGTAAACACATTGGAAGAAGTTGATGCAGGTGAAGTAGGTGAAATTGCAGTAAAAGGACCACAAGTAATGAAAGGGTATTGGAATAACCCTGAAGAAACAGAGCATGTATTAAAAGACGGCTGGCTATTTACTGGGGATCTCGGTTACAAGGATGATGAAGGTTATTTCTACATTGTTGATCGAAAAGGTGATATGATTATAGCTGGAGGGTATAATATCTATCCTAGAGAGGTGGAGGAAGTTCTTTATGAACATGAAGGCGTTCAAGAAGCCGTTGTTGCAGGCATCCCGGATCCATATCGCGGGGAAACTGTGAAGGCCTTTGTAGTATTGAAAGAAGGATATCAATTAAGTGCAGATGAATTGAATCATTTTTGCAGAAAACATTTAGCAGCATATAAAGTTCCAAGACTTTATGATTTTCGCCGAGAATTACCAAAAACGGCAGTGGGAAAAATTCTTAGAAAAAAATTAATTGAAGAAGAAGAAGAACAATTTAAAGTTCAAGAAAATAAATAAATGGAGGTTGTTCTCTTTTTTCTTTCATACTCATACAAGCTCTATATTGACAAAGTGAATGTATCTTTGTACAATAAATAGGAATGAATGATTATTCATTCATATTTTCGTTTTAATGAAGTGATAGGAGAATATTATGAAAAAGAACAGGCCAAAGTACAAACAAATTATTGATGCTGCTGTAGTAGTCATTGCCGAGAATGGCTATCATGCTTCACAAGTTTCAAAGATTGCAAAAAAGGCAGGCGTAGCAGACGGTACAATTTATTTATATTTTAAAAATAAAGAAGATATTCTTATATCTGTGTTTGAAGAAAAAATGGGTCAATTTATTGAACAAATTGTATATAGTACAAATAAAAAGGATAATGCGTCTGAAAAATTGCTTACTTTAATTGAAGAGCATTTCCATCAGCTTGCAGAAGATCTTCACCTAGCAATTGTCACCCAATTAGAATTAAGACAGTCAAATACGGATTTACGATTAACAATTAATAAAGTATTAAAACCCTACTTAGATGTTATAGATGAAATTATCGAAGAGGGGAAAGTCGAGAATATTTTTCGCGAAAATTTAAACACGCCGCTAGTTAGACAAATGATCTTTGGAACATTAGATGAAACAGTCACAAATTGGGTTATGAAAGATCAGAAATATAACTTAGAAAAATTGGCTACTGAAGTTCATGCATTGATAACATCAGGAATTTCAAAAAAATAATCGAAAAAATCTAAATTTCCAATTAGTTCTGTTATACTGAAGTTGGGGAGGGGGGATAACTTGAAAACGATATCATACCAATTAGACGAACATGTCGCAATATTAACAATTAACAGTCCACCGGCAAATGCTTTATCTAGCGCATTAATAAATGATATTGATGAAAAACTAAATGAGATTGAAGCGAATCATTCAGTAAAGGTTATTGTACTAAAAGGTGAAGGTAAATTTTTCTCTGCTGGTGCAGATATAAAAGAATTTACTTCATTAAGAGAGAACTCGGACTATCAAGTATTATCTGAAAGAGGACAACAAGTATTTAATCGAATTGACCATTTTCCGGTACCAATAATTGCAGCAATTCATGGCGCTGCATTAGGGGGTGGACTTGAGCTTGCTATGGCCTGTCATATTCGGTTGGTAACAGCAAACACTAAATTGGGTCTTCCTGAACTAACACTGGGAATTATCCCTGGTTTTGCAGGTACACAGAGATTACCCCATTATGTTGGCACTGCAAAAGCATATGAAATGATCCTTACTGGACAGCCGATTAGCGGAAAGGAAGCGTGCTCCCTAGGACTTGCGAATCATGTTGTAGAAGAGGACCAATTGATTCCAGAAGCAATGAAATTGGCAAAGGGGATTGCTAAGAAAAGTAAAACTACCATCAACCATGTAATGAATTTAATCCCATTTTCAAAACCTGATCAGTTTACAAAAGGTTCGCAAGCAGAAGCAGAAGCTTTTGGTCATGTTTTTAATACAGAAGATGCAGCAGAAGGGATTCAAGCATTCATGGAAAAAAGAAAGCCTAATTTCAAGGATAAATAAACCACATATAATATATTTATTGCATTTAAAGGAGGAACTTACATGAATATTTATGTATTATTAAAAAAGACCTTTGATACAGAAGAAAAAATCATTATAAACGATGGTCAGATTGAAGATGATAGTGCGGAATTTATAATTAATCCTTACGATGAGTATGCTGTTGAAGAAGCCATCAATCAGCGGGATGAACATGGAGGAGAAGTTACAGTTGTAACAATTGGTGATGAGGATTCTGATAAACAGCTCCGAACAGCCCTTGCAATGGGAGCTGATAAAGCCGTTCTCATTGATACAGAAGATGATCTGGAGGACGGAGATCAATATACGACTACAAAAATTCTTGAAGCTTTCTTCCAAGATAGAGAAGTGGATTTAATTTTAGCTGGAAATGTTGCCATTGATGAAGCAAGTGGCCAAGTAGGACCAAGACTTGCTGAATGTTTAGGAATAAACTATGTAACTACTATCACAGACCTAAAAATCGATGGAGACACTGCTAACATTGATAAAGATGTTGAAGGGGACGTTGAAAAAATAGAAACTAGTTTACCACTCCTGGTAACATGTCAACAAGGATTGAATGAACCACGTTATCCTTCATTACCTGGTATCATGAAGGCTAAAAAGAAACCGATGGAAGACTTAGAGATTGACGATCTTGATTTGGAAGAAGAAGACGTAGAGCCAAAAACAAAAACAGTAGAAATATTTTTACCAGCTGAAAAAGAAGCAGGAAAAATACTTGAAGGTGAAGTGGAGGATCAAGTTAAAGAATTAGTATCCTTACTTAAAAATGAAGCAAAAGTACTTTAAATCATGCTAAAGAGAGGAGAAATAATGATATGAGTGATAAATTACTAGTTATTGGTGAATCAAGAGATGGGGAATTGCGTAACGTCACATTTGAAGCAATAGCAGCTGCAAAAAAAATCAAATCTGATGCAGAAATCGTTGGTATCATTTGTGGGAATCAGAATTTGCAGAATCAAGGCCAGGAAATGATTTATTATGGTGCTGATCGAATTGTAACGGTTCAACATGATAATTTGAAAACGTATACTTCTGAAGGTTACGGACAAGCGCTTATGGCAGTTATTAATGAAGAAAACCCTGCTGGGATAGTTATGGGGCATACCGCTATTGGGAAGGATTTGACTCCTAAGTTAGCCAGCAAACTAGAATCAGGCTTGATTTCTGATGCAGTGGATATTGAGCATAATAATGATGAGTTAATTTTCACTAGACCAATTTACTCAGGTAAGGCTTTTGAGAAAAAAGTGATCACAAGCGGAATTATTCTTGCTACGATACGTCCGAATAATATTCCTATATTGGAAAAAGATGAAACAAGATCTGGAGATATCCAATCAAAAGATGTAGATATTACAGAAATACGTACAATTATTAAGGACGTTGTACGTAAAGCATCTGAAGGTGTAGATTTATCAGAGGCAAACGTAATTATTGCTGGTGGAAGAGGAGTTAAGAGTGAAGATGGTTTTAAACCATTATATGAACTGGCAGATTTGTTAGGTGGAGCGGTTGGTGCTTCACGAGGTGCATGTGATGCAGAGTACTGTGATTATTCCCTTCAAATAGGTCAAACTGGAAAAGTGGTCACACCTGATTTATATATAGCAGTGGGAATATCAGGAGCAATACAGCATTTGGCAGGAATGTCAAACTCCAAAATCATTGTGGCAATTAACAAAGATCCAGAGGCAAATATCTTCAATGTTGCAGATTATGGTATCGTAGGTGATTTATTTGAAGTCGTGCCACAATTGACAGATGAAATAAAAAAAGCACTCCAACCTACTAGCTAAAAACTATTCTAATTGAAGATCTTCTTCAATCGAGAAAAACCATCCTACGAAAAATTGATGAAGCAAACTATTAGCATGTAGTTATAAAGGGTGGTATACTCAGTAAAGACTTTATGATTGAGGAGGGTGAATAATGGCAATTGAAAATGTTACAGACCAAAACTTTTCACAAGAAATTGCAGAAGGTCTTGTATTAGCTGATTTCTGGGCACCATGGTGCGGACCATGTAAAATGATTGCACCGGTGTTGGAAGAAATCGACGGTGAAATGTCTGAAAAAGTTAAAATAGTTAAATTAGATGTCGATGAAAACCAAGAAACTGCTGGAAAATACGGTGTTATGAGTATTCCAACTTTACTTCTATTTAAAGATGGAAGCGTAGTTGACCAAGTAATTGGTTTCCAGCCAAAAGAAGCACTTGTTGATTTAATAAATAAACACGCTTAAAAAGTGTTTCAACAACATTTAAAAGACTAAAGTAGATCCCTTGTTACAATTGTAACAAGGGATCTGCTTTAGATGGTTTGAATAAAAGGGATGAAGCATATTGAATCATACAATAAAAGAAAAATTAGCTGTTCTTCCTGCTCAACCAGGTTGTTATTTAATGAAAGACAAGAATAAAACTGTCATTTATGTCGGAAAATCAAAAAAATTAAAAAACAGAGTAAAATCTTACTTTACGGGGGCTAATGATAGAAAAACGCAACGATTAGTACAGGAAATTGTGGATTTTGAATATATTGTTACATCTTCTGAAATTGAAGCACTTATATTAGAAATGAATTTAATTAAAAAGTATGACCCTAGGTATAACGTAATGCTAAAGGATGATAAGTCATATCCATATTTAAAAATTACAAATGAACGCCATCCGAGATTGCTAATTACTCGAAAGGTAAAAAAAGATAAAGGGAAGTATTTTGGACCTTACCCAAATGTTATCGCAGCAAGAGAAACAAAAAGGTTATTAGATCGATTATTCCCCCTAAGGAAATGTAATAATCCTCCTGGACGTGTGTGTCTTTATTATCATATGGGTCAATGCCTGGCGTGCAGCGAAAAACCAGCATCAGAAGAAATGTATAAAGAAATTAAGCAAAGTATCACTTCTTTTTTACATGGAGGATATCATGAAATTAAAAATCAATTAAAAGAGAAAATGTATAAGGCTAGTCGCCAGTTGAATTTTGAAAGAGCACAGGAATTTAGAGACCAGATTCAGCATATTGAAATTGTAATGGAACAACAAAAAATGACGTTAAACGACAATGTTGATCGAGATATATTTGGATATAGCTATGATAAGGGTTGGATGTGTATTCAAGTATTTTTTGTCCGACAAGGGAAATTAATCGAACGTGACGTTGCAATTTTTCCATTCTATGATGATGCTGAAGATATATTTATAAGTTATATTGGGCAATTCTATCTTCATTTAAATCATCCTATACCTAAAAGTATCTTCGTACCAATTGGGGCAGATACCGATTTATTAAAAGAATTATTAGATACTGATGTTCACACCCCTTTTCGAGGACGTAAAAAAGAATTAGTTGAATTAGCAATGAAAAATGCAAAGATTTCATTGCAAGAAAAATTTTCACTTATTGAACGCGATGAAGAAAGAACAATATTAGCTGTTGAACGCTTGGGAAGGATACTGAATATTGAAACACCTCATCGTATAGAAGCATTTGATAACTCAAACATTCAAGGAACTGATCCTGTTTCAGCAATGGTAGTATTTATTGATGGAAAACCAAATAAAAAAGAATATCGTAAATATAAAATAAAAAATGTTAGCAGTCCTGATGACTATGAAACGATGCGAGAAGTGATTCGCAGACGTTACACCCGTGTGTTAAAGGAACAATCACCCTTACCAGATTTAATTGTTGTAGATGGTGGAAAAGGACAGATGAATGTGGCATTGGATGTCCTTGAAAATGAGCTAGGATTAGATATTCCATTATGTGGTTTAGTAAAAGATGACAAACATAAAACAGGGGAGCTACTATATGGTATGCCACCAGTTGTAATGCCTTTAAAGCGTAAATCACAAGAGTTTTATCTGGTGCAGCGCATCCAAGAGGAAGTTCACCGTTTTGCAATTACCTTCCATCGTCAGTTGCGGGGGAAAGGCTTACTTCACTCCGAATTAGATAACATTGCTGGTGTAGGGGAAAAAAGAAGAAAATTATTGTTGACGCATTTTAAAACAATTAAGGAAATTAGAAAAGCATCTATCAAAGACATAACCAATTTAGGAATTCCAAAAAATGTTGCAGAAAAAATCATAACCCACTTAAATAAGGTTAAAAAATAAGGCGCAGTTTTATTACAAACTGTACCTTTTTTATACAATTGATTTTATTTGGTATATACAACTGTAAATTCGATTTGATAGATTTTGTGATTAACCTTTTCAATGCATTCACATTCGTTACCTTTTATTATTTGAATGGCTTCTGCTAAAAATCCAGCTTCTAAACGAAATTCAGAGTTTAATGGGGATTTCAAACGATAAACGATTGCATCATCCATTAAATGAAATATTAGTTCTCTTTTTTTCTCTTTTACAAGCTCTATTTTTCCCCACCCTAATTTTTCATAGATATCATAAATATCTTCTAGTGATGTTATGTCCAGTTTCCTAGCAAGATTCCTACCCATAAAATATAGTAGAGTTTTTGATTCTGTACCTAGTAATTCAGGTAAGCTTATATAGCGTAGGATATCATATCCAGCACCTGATGTATGTAAGTCATCAAGGAGAGAAATGGGGATTTTTTGTTGTTTTTTCGACATAATTCAACGTCTCCTTTTTCATTTGAAATCTATATCGCAAACAATAAAATATCATTACACAATTATTTTTTCATAGTCCCATTATCTACATAAACAAATGAATCTGCAAGCATCTATCTGATTCTAATAAAATTTACTATTCATTTAATTATATGAAGGCAATGGATAATAACTAAAAAGGGTGTATCGTTTCCTTGACGGTTATATAAGTTAGAAGTACAATAAACATGTCACAAATTGTATAATTTTAGATAATAAATTTTTAACTTTATTATTTAAAATTTTACATTACTCATTAATATTAAACAATCTAAGGGGGGTAACTCATGGCAACGCAACGTGAATTTTTTTACCGGAGATTACATTCATTATTAGGTGTAATCCCAATAGGTGTGTTTTTAGTTCAGCACTTAGTGGTGAACCATTTTGCTGTATACGGGGAAGAGAGCTTTAATAAGGCTGCGGGAGTTATGTATGGTTTGCCATTTCGAATCGTACTAGAAACTGTTGTTATCTATCTTCCAATTTTATTTCATGCAATACTCGGTGTCTATATAGTGTTCGTATCGCGTAATAACGTGAAAAACTATGGATATTTTCGAAATTGGATGTTTTATTTACAGCGGATATCCGGAATCATCACATTAGTATTTATTGCATGGCATGTTTGGGAGACACGTATTCAAATCGGTCTTGGGAATGAAGAACTGAACTACAGTCTAATGGAAAGTATACTGACTAACCCATTTATGTTCTGGTTCTACACTATTGGAGTCTTATCTACAACGTTCCATTTTGCAAATGGTTTATGGAGTTTTCTTGTTTCATGGGGTATTATACAATCTCCGCGTTCACAAAAGATTACTACATACGCAACTTTAATTGTATTTTTAGCGATTAGCTATGTTGGTGTTAGAACTTTAATTCAATTTGCATATGGGGTTTAGTTCGTGAAAACGTTATAAGACCAACATATATGGTAATGGAAAAAGTCAGATGCGATACACCGGTCAATTAACTGGTTTTAAAGATCTGATATTAGAAAAAGGAGTTTTTATTATGAGTAATCGTAAAATTGCTGTAGTAGGTGGCGGGCTTGCTGGATTGATGGCTACAATAAAGGCGGCTGAAGCAGGAGTAAACGTTGACCTGTTTTCCATTGTGCCTGTTAAACGTTCTCATTCTGTGTGTGCCCAAGGAGGCATAAATGGTGCAGTAAATACAAAAGGAGAAGGCGATTCTCCTTGGAAACACTTTGATGATACTGTATATGGTGGAGACTTCTTAGCTAATCAGCCACCAGTAAAAGCAATGTGTGAAGCAGCACCAGGCATCATCAATTTACTAGATCGTATGGGAGTTATGTTTAACCGTACCCCAGAAGGATTATTAGACTTTAGGCGTTTTGGCGGCACAAGTGTCCATCGTACTGCATATGCAGGGGCAACAACAGGTCAACAATTACTATACGCACTTGATGAGCAAGTTCGCCGCTATGAGGTAGAAGGTTTAGTAACAAAATATGAAAGCTGGGAATTTCTTGGAGCTATTATTGATGATGATGGTGTTGGAAAAGGAATTGTAGCACAAGATATTAAGACACATGAAATAAAATCATTTCCATCCGATGCAACGATATTAGCTACAGGAGGACCTGGAATCATTTTTGGGAAATCTACAAACTCAATGATTAATACAGGTTCAGCGGCAAGTGCTTTGTATCAGCAAGGTGCAAGATATGCTAATGGAGAGTTTATTCAAATACATCCGACTGCAATACCTGGTGATGATAAATTACGTCTAATGAGTGAATCAGCACGAGGGGAAGGTGGACGTGTATGGACTTACAAAGATGGTGAACCATGGTATTTCTTAGAGGAAAAATATCCTGCATACGGAAACCTTGTTACCCGTGATATCGCTACTCGTGAAATATTTGATGTTTGCGTTAATCAGAAACTTGGAATAAACGGCGAAAATATGGTTTATCTTGACTTATCCCATAAAGATCCGAAAGAATTGGATGTTAAATTGGGGGGTA
This sequence comes from Virgibacillus alimentarius, assembly GCF_000709085.1. Lineage (GTDB taxonomy): Bacteria > Bacillota > Bacilli > Bacillales > Amphibacillaceae > Virgibacillus_B > Virgibacillus_B alimentarius. The sequence goes on from NZ_JFBD01000047.1 coordinate 29,622, forward strand.
TTATCGAGATCTATGAAAAGTTTGTTGGTGAGGATCCTCGAAAAGTACCTATGAAAATTTTCCCTGCTGTTCACTATTCCATGGGAGGATTATGGGTTGATTATGATCAAATGACAAGTATACCTGGTATCTTTGCAGCTGGTGAATGCGATTATTCCCAACACGGTGGCAACCGTCTAGGTGCTAATTCTTTGTTATCAGCTATTTATGGTGGATCAGTTGCAGGGCCAAATGCAATAAAATACGTTGAGGGTCTCGAAACACATGTAGAAGATATGTCTTCAGAGTTGTTTGAAAGAAGACAAAAGGAAGAGCAGGAAAAATTTGAAGCGTTGATGAAAATGGACGGCGAAGAAAATGCTTATCAAATTCACAAAGAACTTGGTGAATGGATGACAGATAATGTGACAGTTGTTAGACATAACGATAAGCTAAAACAGACAGATGAAAAGATTAAAGAACTGATGGAACGCTGGAACAATATTAATATCAACGATACAGCTCGTTGGAGTAACCAGGGAGTAATGTTTACACGTCAACTTAAAAATATGTTACAGCTAGCCCGTGTTATTACAATTGGTGCACTTAATCGTAACGAAAGCCGAGGGGCACATTATAAACCGGATTACCCAGAGCGAAATGATGTAGAATGGTTAAAAACAACAATTGCAACATATGATCAAGAGAAAAATGAACCGATCTTCACATATGAAGATGTAGATGTTTCTCTAATTGAACCAAGATTAAGAGACTATACAACAAAACACTGAGGGGGGAAATTTTAAAATGGCTGAACAAAAACAAGTTACGTTTATTATAACACGTCAAGACAGCCCGGATTCTGCTCCTTATGAGGAAACATTTCATATACCTTATAAAAAAAATATGAACGTTATTTCTGGGTTAATGGAAATTCGTCAAAATCCTATAAACGCAAAAGGTGAAAAGACAACGCCTGTGTACTGGGATATGAGCTGTTTAGAAGAAGTTTGCGGTGCTTGTTCAATGGTTATTAATGGGACTGCTCGTCAGTCATGTGCCGCACTCGTTGATCAACTAGAGCAGCCTATTCGTTTAGAGCCAATGAAAACTTTTCCGGTTGTACGTGACTTAATTGTAGATCGTGAACGAATGTTTGACGCTTTAAAACAGGTGAAAGCATGGATCCCAATTGATGGAACTTATGATTTAGGTCCAGGGCCACGTATGCCTGAAAAGAAACGTCAATGGGCATATGAATTATCAAAATGTATGACATGTGGCGTTTGTTTAGAGGCATGCCCTAACGTAAATGATAAGTCAGACTTTATTGGACCTGCTGCTTTATCACAGGCACGTTTGTTTAACGCACACCCAACTGGAGAAATGAATAAAAGTGAACGGTTAGGCGGATTAATGGAAGATGGAGGAGTCTCCGGATGTAGTAACGCACAGAACTGTGTTCAAGTATGTCCAAAAGGTATTCCTTTAACAACTTCAATTGCAGCTATGAACCGTGCAACGAATATTCAATCTTTTAAAAACTTCTTTGGTAGTGATCATTCTTATTAATATTTATTAACCTAACCCTTGCCAGTCAAACGGTAAGGGTTATTTTCATAATAGAGAGGAGACTTGAAATTGAAGACCGTTGCATATATAGAAGATATCGACCAATGGAAAGCAGAATTTTCATTTTATATATCCATTAAGATTCGTTTTTCGGAAACAGATATGTTTGGTCATGTGAATAATGTTTCTCCATTTATTTATTTTGAGGAAGCCCGGATTGAATATTTAAAGTCAATGGGATTATTTGAAGATCCAAAGCATGAAAGGGGAATCCCTATTGTTGCTGATCTGCAATGTGATTACCATCGTCAAATTTATTTTACAGACCAATTAAAAATGTATGTAAAAGCTAATCATGTTGGTAATACCTCGGTTGATATTCATTATATGGGGCTAAATCAAAAAGAAGAGCTTTGCCTGACAGGACGTGGAAGAATGGTTTACATTAATACGGATACGGGCAAACCTACGCCCTTATCTGAACCAATGAAAGAAAAACTTTTGGATGGTATTTGAAAATCAGTTGAACGATAACTTGCTTTAAATTATCTGTTTTTTTATACAGTCAGCAATTGGTATATATCATATTTAATGTTTATATCAATTGCTGGTCATGATCCCATACTGAAGGAAGTTTGAATACTTAAAGGCGGCATGTCCAATTGACAAGAACGGAGGGTAAAAAACCCTCCTATTTTAGTAGAGCTTCAATTCACCCATGCGTAGAAGCTCAACTACAGCTTGTGAACGCCCCTTAACTCCTAATTTTTGCATAGCATTTGAAATATGGTTACGGACAGTTTTTTCTGATATAAACAAATCCTGGGCAATTTCTTTTGTTGTTTTATCTTGTACTAAGAGTTCAAAAACTTCTTGCTCGCGTTTGGTCAGTAATTTTTTCTGTTTATACTCGTTTTTGTCCTTCAAATGTTAACCCCTCCTTGCTGTCAATAGAGTGCAGATTGAAGGGAATTATTTAGTCATAATAGCTTATGAAAACATTGGAAATCAGTGCGTGCTCTTGCCTGAATAATTCAATTAAATTGCATGCTGCTATTATTTTCTTCTGAAAAACAACATTTCATCAGAAAATTATATTTGTTCTCCCATGTAATGTTTTAATTCCTTTAAAAATAACAAATTTTGTTGTAAATTGTAAAAGTAATAAAATAGTGGATTAGATGTCTGTTTTTTGTTGTTCTATGATTTGACAACATTTAAATAATTTATACTAGTAAAAAGAGGCGATTATTTTGAATCATCCAATTGGAGTTATCGATTCTGGCGTAGGTGGATTAACTGTTGTTCATGAATTAATGCGACAACTTCCTAAAGAAAAATTAATATACATAGGAGATACATTGAGATGTCCTTATGGACCAAGACCAAAAAAGGAAGTAAAAAAATTTACATGGGAAATGGTAAGGTTTTTATTGAAAAAAAATATAAAAATGTTAATTGTAGCATGCAATACTGCAACAGCTTTTGCTCTAACGGAACTCCAAGAAAATCTGGACATCCCAGTTTTAGGGGTAATCCAGCCAGGAGCCCGTTCAGCTATTAAGGCTACACAAACCAATCATATTGGTATCATTGGCACAGAAGGAACCATTCGAAGTGAAGCTTATCCTACAGCTTTGAAAAGTATTAAAGCTAATATAAGTGTCAGTGCTTTAGCATGTCCATTATTCGTACCAATGGTGGAACAGGGAATATTATCAGGTGAGCAAGCGGAGAATGTAATATCAGATTCCTTGCAAACGATCAATAAAGATGATGATATGGATACGTTAATACTTGGCTGTACACATTATCCACTTATCAAGGAAACCATTCAAAAGGTTATGGGAAAAGACGTGACTCTGATCTCTTCGAGTGAAGAAACGGCAAGAGAAACTAGTACCATTCTTGATGTTCACCATTTATTAAATATAGAAGAAAAAATACCGAATCATCAATTTTATGCTACAGGAAATTTAAATATTTTCACAAAAATATCTCAAAGTATTTTTAAATACGAAAATTTAGGTAAGTTAACAATTGAAAATGTAAAGATATAATAAATCAGTTAATTTATACTTGTTTCTTTACTACATCCAGACTATTTTTAATTTTTTTCATAGATTGGTCTAATTTTTCAGGTAGGCTCGTATAGATAGTAGTACAAACTATCGTAGGAGGGAAGATCATGAAAAAATACGGTGTTCTAACATTAATGTTGATGATGATCTTATCGATCATCTTAACAGGATGTTTTCAAGGAGAACAGTCTATGAAAGAAATTGATGTGCCTCAAAATAATGAATCGGCAGAGAAAGAGGATGCTACAGATAAAAAATCGGAATCCAAGGAGACAAAGGAGGGTGAGAAAGGTCAAGATTCGGACTCAGAAAAGGTTGCTCGACAATTGTATTTAGTAGATGCTAATGGGATGGTAGTATCTCAAACTTTGGAACTGCCAAAAGAAGAGTCGAAGGAAGTAGCTACACAGGCATTGGAATATTTGGTTAAAGATGGACCCGTGACTTCCATCTTACCGAACGGTTTTCAGGCTGTTTTACCAGCTGGTACAGAAATTTTAGGCCTTAATTTGCAAGAAGATGGAACCATGATTGTTGACGTTTCCAAAGAATTTGAAAACTACGAGGCGGACGAAGAATTAAATATACTAGAGGCAATGACGTTTACAATAACGCAATTTGATGACGTTGATAAAATGAAACTAAGAATCAATGGTCATTCTGTAGAGGAAATGCCAGTAAATGGAACCCCCATTAAAGAGGGATATACAAGAGCAAATGGAATTAATCTTAAAGAATCAGATGCCCTTGATCTATTAAAAAGTGAAGCTGTAACAATGTATTATCCTGCAGAACATAATGAAAATCGTTATTATGTTCCTGTAACTCAGCATTTGGAATATGACGATCAAGATATATTTAGTTCTATTGTACAAACTTTAATTGACGGGCCTAGATTTAATATCAATGCAACACATGTTTTTAATTCCAAGACCAAATTAACTAATAAACCTGTACTAAATGAAGATGTACTTGAACTATCATTTAGCAAAGACATATTAAAAGATGGAGACAAGGCAATGATTTCAGATGAGGTAATGGAAACTTTAGTTCGCACGCTAACAGATCAGGAAGAAGTTGAAGGAGTAAAGGTAGAAGTAGAGGGTGTAGACAAACTAGTTAATGAAAATGGGGAAGCGTATACGGAGCCGGTTACAAAAAAAACGTTTGTTCCAACTGATAAGCTTTAATATGGAGGATGGTGTGAACCACCTCTTTTTTTATTGTTTAAGAAAGGATAGAGTGATCTGTTGAGTGATTAACATTTAGCTTTAGCAAAAAATATGATAAGCTTAGACTTGGAATAAGGAGGAATAAAATGAGAAATGATCAACGAAATCATAATAATTTAAGACAAATAAAAATGGTACCACACTTTGTTAAACATCCAGAAGGCTCTGTTTTAATACAAGTAGGTGATACAAAAGTGATCTGTAACGCTAGTATTGAAGATAGAGTTCCTCCGTTTATGCGCGGTCAAGGTAAAGGCTGGATTACAGCGGAATATGCAATGTTGCCACGGGCAACTAGCCAAAGAACAATTAGAGAATCATCTAAAGGTAAAGTAAGTGGAAGAACAATGGAAATCCAACGTTTAATTGGCAGGGCACTACGTGCGGTTGTTGATTTGGAAAAAATAGGCGAACGTACTGTATGGGTGGATTGTGATGTTATTCAAGCTGATGGAGGAACAAGAACGGCCTCTATCACAGGTGCATTTGTTGCGGTTGTATTAGCTTTTGATAAATTACTTCAAAATAAAATGATTAGCCATATCCCAGTAACTGACTTCCTTTGTGCTACATCCGTTGGAATATTGCCAAATGGAAAAGCAATATTGGATTTAAACTATAAGGAAGATTCTCAAGCAAACGTTGATATGAATATTGTTATGACAGGATCTGGAGAATTTGTAGAAATACAAGGAACTGGGGAGGAAGCAACATTTTCTGGTAGTCAGCTTCAAGAAATGCTTCACCTTGCAGATGAAGGATTAAAGCAAATTATTGAAAAACAAAGAGAGGTACTTGGTGATTTAGCAGATCGAATAGGCGAAACCAATATAAAAATGACCACCAAGGAACATAAATGAAAAAAATAATTATTGCTACAAAAAATAAGGGAAAAGCTGCCGAATTTAAAGCCTTTTTTAATAAAACTGGTATAGAAGCTTATTCTCTATTAGATGTAAATAACCAATTACCTGAAATAGAGGAGACCGAAAAAACTTTCGAAGGCAACGCGGCTTTAAAAGCAGAGAAAATAGCTGATGTTTTAGGTGTTCCTGTATTAGCTGATGACTCGGGTTTGATTGTTGATGCTTTAAATGGCGAACCAGGAGTTTATTCAGCAAGATATGCCGGTGAACCGACTAATGACCAGGCAAATATTGATAAAGTGTTAGAAAAAATGCAAGCTATTTCTCAAGAAAAGCGAACTGCAAGATTTATTTGCGTTTTAGCGCTTGTCATTCCTGATTCAGAAACAATATTTTGTACTGGGTATTGTGAAGGTGAAATTTCTTCCGAACAAGCAGGAACAAATGGTTTTGGATACGATCCTATTTTTATACCTGCTGGTTATTCGATTACACTAGCACAGCTGTCATCAAAGGAGAAAAATAAAATAAGTCATCGAAGTAATGCAATTGCTCAGCTGGAGAAATGGTTACAAAACATATAAAGAAGGGAAGCATTATGACGAAAGTATTGATTTTAAGTGATAGCCACGGTCTTACTGAAGAAATCGAACGAATAACAGATCGCCATCAATCCGAATATATGATTCATTGTGGTGATTCGGAATTAGATATGGACGCTCCATCATTAAAACCGTTAATTAAAGTTGGCGGAAATTGTGATTCGGATACAAGGTTTCCATCTGAGCAAGTAATTCAAATCGAAAATCTTACTTTTTTAATAACCCACGGGCATTTGCATCATGTAAAAAGGAACCTAATGACTTTATCGTATCGGGCAGAAGAAGTTAATGCACAAATTGTATGCTATGGACATACACATATTGCTGCGGCACAAAAATTTGATAATCAACTGTTCATTAACCCTGGCAGTATTCGTTTGCCTAAAGCTCGCCATGAAAAAACATATGCAGTTTTGGAGTGGATCGATTTAGATCGTATTAAAGTAGAATTTTATACAGTCGATGGGAATATCATAAAAGAATTATCTTATCAAACAACCATAGATGAAAAATAACTTTCATCGTATTGCCCCTAAGAAATAATGATAACAACTTTGGGGCAATTATATTTTTAATACTTTACTAACGTTTTTTAAAAAATATGTTGACAAAAGTCACTATAATGCATATAATAATTCTTGTCCGTTAAAAAAGTATAACTATGCAACATACATAATGGTATTTGAATATGCGGGTGTAGTTTAGTGGTAAAACCTCAGCCTTCCAAGCTGATGATGTGGGTTCGATTCCCATCACCCGCTTTGATACATAATCATATGTCCCAGTAGCTCAGTTGGATAGAGCAACAGCCTTCTAAGCTGTGGGTCGCAGGTTCGAATCCTGCTTGGGACGTCATCTGAAGAAACAGGAAACCTATACGTTGGATAATAGGTTTCTTTTTTTATAAAGAAAGTTTATTTCTAATCGAATCGGGAATGGTTATTATTATATTGTATACAATGATTAAAAAAGAGAGGAGTGAAAAAATGAAAAACAGTTCAGAAAATGTGGTTCTTTTTCCTAAGTGGAAAAAAATGCTAGAAGATAAAAGTGTGGAAGCAATAAAGCAGAAAGAATATGAAGAGGCTTTAATAAACTTAAATAAATTATTAAGCTATCATGTAAACAACCACGAAATTATTATCGGTAAAATGATTTGTTTAATGGAATTAGGAAGATATGAAGCAGCCCAGGATTATTGCGAACAAGTTCTAAAATGTAAAGATGCAAATTATTACCACTATCTACATATATATTTAACTATTTTATTTCAAACAAGCCAATATGAATTGCTAATGGATCAACTTACAGAAGAATTTATAAATAATAAAATACCAAAAATGTTTCATGAACAATTTAAACAGTTATATGATATGAGCGAACAAATGAAAAATGATTTGAACATAAAAAAACATAAAGCATATCTCAATGATTTACAGCAAGCTATAGACGAAGATGATCATAGTTTGCAATGGCGCCTTGTTGAAGATTTGCGAAAAATGGAGATAAAACCTACCCAAAGAATTTTACATTTATTAGTTGATGAATCCATTCATCCAGTAATTAAAACAGCTATATTTCTTTGGTTACAGGACGAAGAAGTTACACAAGAGGTATCTATACATAAACTGAATTTATCATTAGATATATGTCCGGTTAACGTTTCAGATTTACAATTGAATACAACGGTAAAGCAGACAATACTAATGGTCAGTGAGTTAGAGCAAAATAACCCATCATTATTTTTATTAATCAAACAGGTTCTTTATCGTTATGCATACGTCCGACACCCAATAATGTATCCTAATGAAGATATTATTGAGGTGACGAGAGCTTTGAAATATATTGGTAATCAGTATCTTAATATACATATAAACTCGGACGATAATATGCTTAATGATACTACTGTTCGTTACATAGAAGAAATAAAAATGTGTGAGGCACTTTATTTAAGTATCATCGAAGAATAATGGTTTGTAAACGAGAAATGCTTGAAAGGCAAACTATTTATGTTATAATGAGATGGTTGTAAATATGATATGATATAGTATTTATTGTAATAACGAAAAGCAAAAATAGATTTAATAGATTTTGGAGGGAATTTTTATGTCAGCAAAATGGGAAAAACAAGAAGGAAATGAAGGAGTACTAACGATTGATGTTCCAGCTGAAGATTTTGATCAAGCACTAGATAAAGCTTTCAAAAAAGTAGTTAAAACAGTCCAAATCCCTGGATTCCGAAAAGGAAAAGTTCCTCGTAAAATCTTTGAAAAAAGATTTGGTGTCGAATCATTGTATCAGGATGCGGTGGATATTGTTTTACCTGAAGCTTATATGAAAGCTGTTGAAGAAACTGGAATTTCCCCTGTAGATCAGCCTGAAGTTGATATTGAAGAAATCGAAAAAGGTAAAAATCTTGTTTTTACAGCCAAAGTAATAGTTAAACCAGAAGTTACACTTGGTGAGTACAAAGGATTAGAGGTAGAAGAGCAATCTGTTGAAGTAACAGATGAAGATGTAGAGCAGGAGCTAGAAGCACAGCGTCAACAACATGCAGAACTTGTTGTTAAAGAAGAAGGCAATGTTGAAGAAGGCGATACTGTTGTTATGGACTTTGAAGGATTCATGGATGGTGAGGCATTCGAAGGTGGAAAAGGTGAAAATCATTCTCTAGAAATCGGATCTGGACAGTTTATTCCTGGATTTGAAGAACAGTTAGTTGGTAAAGAAACTGGTGAAGAATCTGAGATTGAAATTAATTTCCCAGAAGACTACCATGCTGAAGAATTAGCAGGAAAGAAAGCGACATTTAAGGTTAAAATTCATGAAATAAAAGAAAAAGAACTACCAGAGTTAGATGACGAATTTGCTAAAGATGTAGATGAAGAGGTTGAAACACTAGATGAATTAAAGAAAAAGAAAAAAGAACAGCTCGAAGAACAGAAAAAGCAAGATGCTGAAAATCAAAAACGTGAAACATTAATTGAACAAGCTTCTAATAATGCAGAAGTAGACATCCCTGAGGCAATGGTAAATACAGAATTAGAACAGATGATTAAAGAATTTGAACAACGCCTTCAAATGCAAGGTATGACGATGGAAATGTATTACCAATTCTCAGGTCAAGATGAAAATGCGTTGAAGGAACAAATGAGAGAAGACGCTCAGAAACGTGTGAAAACAAATCTTACATTAGAAGCGATTGTTAATGAAGAGACGATTGAGGTTTCACAAGAAGACGTTGATGCTGAACTTGAAAAGATGGCATCTATGTATGGTACAGAAGTAGAGCAGCTTAAGCAAATGCTTGGCGGTAATACAGACGCACTTAAAGAAGATTTGAAATTCAAAAAAGCAATTGACTTTTTAATTGAACATAGTAAAAGTGTATAAAGTAAAAGAAAATTTATTAATATAACGGAAGTAAAAGAACAAGGTGCGATGATTCGTACCTTGTTTTACACTTTTATTAACATAAGAATATAATTTTAGAATCAAATACATAGTATATATTTATCTTCATTTGTTAATTGCATAAAGTAAAAATGGTTTTGGTTTGACTTTTGCAGTTATTTCTTCATAATTAAAAAATAAGAAATAAAATGATCATCATCATATAATCAAGAATTTGAATTGATGATCTGCTTGGATATTGCAGTGTTTTTAATCCGATGAAAAAGAGTATATCATTTTGTTTTCTATTTTTGTTCTGTTATGATGACAATGAAAGTAAGAGTCACGTATTTAAAAACATTAGAAGTAGAGTTAAACTTTTAGGGGTGAAATCAAATGTTTAAATTTAATGAGGAAAAAGGGCAACTAAAATGTTCATTTTGCGGGAAGGGTCAAGATCAAGTACGTAAACTTGTAGCTGGTCCTGGCGTTTATATATGTGATGAGTGTATTGATTTATGTACTGAAATCGTAGAAGAAGAGCTTGGAACGGAAGAAGAAACGGAGTTAAAAGAAATACCGAAGCCAAAAGAAATTTGTGAGACACTTGATGATTATGTGATCGGTCAAGAACAGGCAAAGAAAAATTTATCGGTAGCAGTGTATAATCACTATAAACGTATTAATTCCCCTAAAAATGTAGATGATGTTGAGTTGGCTAAGAGTAACATTGCTATGTTGGGGCCGACAGGAAGCGGGAAAACGTTATTAGCTCAGACACTCGCTAGAATACTTAATGTTCCATTTGCAATGGCAGATGCAACTTCGCTTACGGAGGCTGGCTATGTAGGTGAAGATGTTGAAAATATCCTGTTAAAACTAATTCAAGCGGCAGATTATGATATTGAAAAAGCTGAAAAAGGAATTATTTATATTGATGAAATTGATAAAGTAGCACGTAAATCAGAAAACCCATCTATTACGAGAGATGTATCTGGTGAAGGTGTACAACAAGCGCTTCTTAAGATACTGGAAGGAACTGTTGCAAGTGTTCCTCCGCAAGGGGGCCGTAAACATCCGCACCAGGAGTTTATTCAAATTGATACTACGAATGTTCTCTTTATTGTGGGCGGTGCGTTTGATGGAATTGACCAAATTATTAAACGTCGTCTTGGTAAAAAGGTAATAGGCTTTGGTGATAATGAAGCACAGCAAGATCTGGATACAGGTGAATTACTTGCTAAGGTGTTACCAGAAGATTTATTAAGTTACGGCTTAATACCTGAATTTATTGGGAGACTCCCAGTTATTGGAAGCCTAACGCCATTAGATGAACATGCGCTAGTTGAAATTTTAACAAAGCCTAAAAATGCATTAGTAAAACAATATAAAAAGTTATTCCAAATCGATGATGTAGAATTAGAATTTGAAGAAGAAGCTCTTGTAGCAATCGCTAAAAAGGCTATTGAACGTAAAACAGGTGCACGGGGGTTGCGCTCCATTATCGAAAATACGATGTTGGATGTTATGTTTGAATTACCATCACGTGAAGATATAGAAAAATGTGTGATAACAAAAGCTACAGTTGCTAATGAAGATGGAAATCCTAAATTGATTTTTAGTGATGGAACTGTAAAAGAAGGTAATGAAAAGTTACCAAAAGAAAGTGCATAATTTTAACTTAAAATAATACTTTCATGAGACTGATTTAGCTTATTAGCTCCTTTTATGCTTGCATTTCCAATGTAGGGAGTCTCTAATAATTGCTTCGGATCAGTCTCTTTCTTTATGATAATAGGTAGTATTTATTTGTGTAATAGGAAATGCTATACATAGGATTTATAGAGTTTACTATAACCTTCTAACTTTTGTGTATCTTATTTACAAATAGGAAAGTTTTCTATAAACTCTAAGAAAATATTAAGTGTAGTGCAATTAAAAATACATAACAATTATGGAGGTACATACGACTATGAAGAATAATATTATCCAGTTACCCCTCCTTCCTTTACGCGGATTACTTGTATTTCCATCAATGGTTCTTCACCTTGATGTAGGCAGAGATAAATCTGTAACCGCAATTGAAAAAGCAATGATGGGTGATCATCAAATTTTTCTAGCGTCTCAAAAGGAAGTTAGTATAGAAGATCCTGAACCAAAGGATATATATCAAGTGGGCTCCCTAGCGAAAGTAAAACAAATGCTGAAATTACCCAACGGGACAAATCGGGTACTTGTTGAAGGGATACAACGTGCAGAAATCATCCGCTTTACTGATAAAAAAGAGCACTTTAATGTGGAAATAAAATTATTAGAAGAAGAACATGGGGAACCAAATGAAGAGGAAGCCTTAATGCGTTCTTTATTAGAATTATTTGGACAGTACATAAAAATATCCCGAAAAATCACTGAAGAAACATTTGCAACTGTTTCTGATATAGACGATCCTGCCAATCTTGCAGATATTATTGCCTCTCACCTGCCTTTGAAAACAAAGGATAAACAAGAGTTGCTGGAAATAAAAAATGTCAAACAACGTTTAGAAAAATTAATTGAGTTAATATCAAATGAGAAAAAAGTGCTTGACTTAGAAAAAAAGATAGGAAAACGTGTTAAAACTTCTATGGAAAAAACACAAAAAGAATATTACCTACGAGAACAACTAAAAGCTATCCAAAAAGAATTAGGAGAGAAGGATGGCAAGACAGGTGAAGTAGGAGATTTAAACGAAAAAATAGAACAATCAGATATGCCAGAACGAATTGTCGAGGTTGCAAAAAAAGAATTAGATCGATTTGAAAAAATTCCTCAAAGCTCAGCTGAAAGTTCTGTTATACGAAATTATTTGGAGTGGCTATTGGCCCTTCCGTGGTCAAAAAAGACAAATGATACAGTAGAAATAAAGCATGCCCATCGCATTCTAGATGAAGATCATTATGGATTAGATAAGGTAAAAGAACGCATTTTAGAATATTTAGCAGTCCAAAAACTTACAAAATCCATTAAGGGTCCGATTCTTTGCCTGGTTGGGCCTCCAGGGGTTGGTAAAACATCTTTAGCAAAATCAATCGCAAGATCGGTCAATAGAAACTTTGTTCGCGTTTCTTTAGGTGGAGTACGTGATGAAGCAGAAATAAGAGGACATAGAAGAACGTATATTGGTGCGATACCAGGTCGTATTATCCAAGGAATGAAAAAGGCAAAGACAATAAACCCTGTTTTCTTATTGGATGAAATTGATAAAATGTCAAATGATTTTCGTGGGGATCCATCATCTGCTATGCTTGAAGTTTTAGATCCGGAGCAAAATAGTAATTTTAGTGATCACTATATAGAAGAAACCTACGATTTATCCAATGTTCTCTTTATTGCAACAGCAAATTATGTAAATCATATTCCACAACCGCTATTAGATCGAATGGAATTAATTTCAATTGCTGGATATACTGAAGTAGAAAAATTGCATATTGCGAAAGAACATTTACTTCCAAAGCAGTTAGAAGAAAATGGATTAGAAAAAAATAAACTTCAAATTAGAGATGAAGCTTTATTAAGTTTGATACGGACTTATACTCGTGAAGCAGGGGTTCGTAATTTAGAAAGGCAAATTGCTTCGCTTTGCAGAAAGGCTGCGAAAATAATTATTTCTGGTGATAAGAAACGAGTTATTGTTACTAAAAAGAACTTAGTAGAGATTCTAGGTAAACCTTTATACCGCTATGGACGTATGGAGTTAGAAGACCAAATCGGTGCTGCTACAGGGTTAGCTTATACAGCAGCTGGAGGCGATATACTATCCATTGAGGTTTCACACTATCCCGGAAAGGGAAAGCTTACTTTAACAGGAAAACTAGGAGAAGTGATGAGGGAATCCGCACAAGCTGCTTTTAGTTATATTCGTGCAAGAACTAACGAATTGCATATCGATCCCAAATTTCACGAAACATATGATATTCATATTCATGTTCCAGAAGGGGCCACACCAAAAGATGGACCTTCTGCTGGGATAACGATGGCAACAGCACTTGTTTCTGCTTTGACAGGACAGGCTGTCAAGAAAGAAGTAGGTATGACAGGGGAAATAACGCTGCGGGGAAGAGTACTGCCTATAGGCGGCTTAAAAGAGAAATCATTAAGTGCTCACCGAGCTGGGATCACTACAATAATTATTCCCCAAGATAATGAGAGGGATATTGAGGATATTCCCGAAAGTGTACGCAATGATTTAACGTTTATAAAAGTAAATCATTTAGACCAAGTACTTAAACATGCGCTTGTGGAGGAAAAATAATGAAAATAACAACAGCTGAAATTATAACGAGTGCTGTTAGTGCTAAACAGTACCCAAATGATCGAAGTCCGGAAATAGCATTAGCTGGCAGGTCAAATGTAGGTAAGTCATCCTTTATTAATAAAATGATTCAGCGAAAAAATTTAGTAAGAACATCATCAAAACCCGGTAAGACGCAAACACTAAATTTTTATAAAATAAATGATCTTTTTTATTTCGTTGACGTCCCTGGTTATGGCTATGCAAAAGTTTCTAAGAAGGAACGAGAAAAATGGGGCGGTATGATGGAGGAATACTTTCAAACGAGAGAAACGCTGAAAGCAGCTATCTTAATTACCGATATCCGTCATGAGCCGACGAAAGACGATATGCAAATGTATGGTTATCTTAAATATTTTGAGCTGCCTGTAATTATTGTAGGTACAAAACTTGATAAAATTCCAAAAGGCAAGAGAGTGAAACATTTAAATCAAACCATTCATACCTTACAAGTAGAATCAACGGACATTGTTATTCCCTTTTCAGCTGAAACAGGTGAAGGAAAAGCCGATGTATGGTCAATCTTAAAAAAATATATATAGGCAGATATAAGAAAAATAATCCATTGCTATTTAAATGGATTATTTTTTCTTATTTAATAAATAAACTCCTAAAATAATTAAAATGAGGGACCAAAATGTTTCCAGAAAGTGAATCACGTCATAAATCCAATCTAGCCAATCCGGAACATTGGTAAAAAATAGCATGCAGAGAGAAACTCCAATTAAAATAATTCCTGAAAAAAATCCGTTTTTGGTTCTTAAAAAACGTATTAAAAATGCGATACCGATAATTAGCAAGTAAACTGCCCAGTGATCAATCCAAAGTGAATAATGTATGAGGCCGTGAAAATGCACACCCAGCCCCAAAAGAAGCGTACCACTAAATAAATTTTGATAATCCTTTGCAGCATAACTATGTATAAGCAGTGTAGCCCCGACAATAATTAACAATGTAGGCCATGAATTGAATTTCGATAAAATAGGTAAATTAATTTGTTTTAATAAAAAGTAAAATCCAATACCAATTAAGATATAAGCGGAAAATGAATTTTGTTTTTTCAATTTTTCACCTCTTTCATTCTCATTAAATCAATTTCTTGATTACCAGTATATGCTATGGTAAAGTACATTCGATAATAAAAATATATGAACTATCCTATCATAATTTTTTCGAATTCTGTTCATTTTTTTAGGAATAGTAACTGTTATTTCGTGTTATAATAGATGAAGTTATATTTTTACTACGAAAAAACTTGATTTATCTTATTATACATTGTTTAAGTTTCGTTGGGGGTAAAAAAATGCATATTATTAAAGTAGGATTTAATTACAAAACGGCCCCTGTAGAAATTAGGGAAAAACTTACATTTTCTGAAAATAATATAGAAGAGGCAATGAAACAATTAAATTTGCAAAAAAGTATTTTAGAAAATGTGATTGTTTCTACATGTAACCGTACAGAAATTTATGCGGTTGTTGATCAAATCCACACAGGACGTTATTATATCAAGCAGTTTTTAGCAGAATGGTTTCAGGTTAAAAAGGAACAATTTACTGCTTTCTTACAAATCGCAGAAAGTGATGAGGCGATTGAACATTTATTTCGCGTATCAGCCGGATTAGATTCCATGATTCTAGGCGAAACGCAAATATTAGGTCAGGTAAGAGAGGCTTTTTTCACTGCACAACAAGCATATACGACAGGGACTATTTTTAATGAGTTGTTTAAACAAGCCATTAGTTTTGCTAAACGAGCGCATAAGGAAACAGCAATTGGGGAACATGCTGTCTCGGTGAGCTATGCGGCCGTACAATTAGCTAGAAAGATATTTGGCGACTTGGCAGATAAACATGTAGTTATCAATGGTGCAGGTAAGATGGGTGAATTAGCTGTTAAAAACTTGCAAGGTTCAGGTGCAACTCAAATTACCGTAGTCAACCGTACCCTTGAAAATGCTGAAGTTTTAGCGGGGAAATTTGCGGCAAATGCAGAAGAATCTTCCCATTTGTTAAAGGTTATTCAACATGCAGATATTTTAATCAGTTCAACTGGCTCAGCTTCAACGATCCTAACTAAAGAAGCACTGAAACCTGTTCAAAAAAAGCGTAAGGGAAAGCCTTTGTTCCTTGTTGATATAGCTGTTCCAAGGGATCTAGATCCAAAAATAAGTGAATTAGATAATGTTTTTTTATATGATATTGATGATTTACAGCATGTTGTTGATGAAAATCTGGCATCCAGGGAATCTGCTGCAGAATCTATAGAAGTTCTGCTTGATGCAGAAATTGTTGCATTTAACGAATGGGTAACAACATTAGGTGTTGTTCCAGTAATTTCTGCGTTACGTCACAAGGCATTGTCTATACAATCCGAAACGATGAAAAGTATAGAAAGGAAAATACCGGACTTAACAGTGCGTGAAAAGAAGGTCTTAAATAAACATACGAAAAGTATCATCAATCAGTTACTAAAGGAACCGATCAATCAGGCAAAAGAGCTTGCTGCAAGTGAAAATCCGGAGGAAGCATTGTCGTTATTTGTTGATATTCTAGGAATTAATGAAGAGGTTAAAGAGGAGTTAGTAAAACATGAGGAAAAAAAAGACGCTAATAAAACAAACGCAACGAAAAAGTTATCCTCTCGATTGATTAGAAATCTTTTGACGAGTAACTAGAAAGGATTTCATATATGTTTGAAACAGTTTGGATGTATGAAGTTATCCTATTTATTTATGGTTTAAGTTTGATCGGTTACTTTATCGATTTTATCCAACATAACCAGAAGGCGAACCGAATTGCTTTCTGGTTACTTAGTCTAGTTTGGATTTTACAAACAGCTATTTTAATAGATGAAATTCTGATTGAAAAAAATCTGCCGGTACAAACTGTAAATGACGGGTTATTTTTTTATGCCTGGGTTCTGATAACATTTTCGCTTATCATCAATCGACTGTTCAACATTTATTTTATAGTGTTTTTTTTAAATCTTTTTAGCTTTTGTATCTTGCTCTTATATTTTTTGACCAATGCACAGATTGACACTTATTCTAACGATATACCATTAGTGCATGAAATATTAATCACCCATATTACTTTAACGATTGTCTCTTACGGTTTTTTCACATTATCATTTATTTTTGCGTTAATGTATTTGATGCAATATCGTTTTTTAAAGAACAAAAAAGGATTAAAATGGATCATGCGCTTTGCAGACTTAAGGCAGTTAGATACTCATTCCATTAAAACTGTTACACTTGGGGTGCCGCTATTATTAATTGGAATTATTCTTGGTTTCGTATGGGCTTTTGTAGCTAATGCAGAATTTTATTGGTTTGATTTAAAAACAATCGGTTCTGTTTGTGTATTGGTCGTTTATATTATTTATTTATTTTTATATGTAAGAAGAGGTCAGCGTGGAAGAGTGATAGCTGTATATAATTTCGCAGCGTTTTTAGTCTTATTAATTAATTTCTTTTTATTTAGCATACTATCAAATTTTCATTTTTAATCTATTGGAGGAAAATAAATGCGCAAAATTATTGTTGGATCCAGAGGAAGCAAATTAGCTATCACACAAACAAAATGGGTCATTAATGCTTTGAAAAAAGCTGGAGTCAAAAACGAAATTAAAATTAAAGAGATAGTGACAAAGGGTGATCGCAATTTAAACGTAGCCTTGTCCAAAGTAGGCGGCAACAATATCTTTACACAAGAACTTGAACAAGCGATGTATGATCAAGAAATTGATTTTGCTGTTCATAGTATGAAAGATCTTCCATCGGTTGAACCGGAAGGACTTGTTATTGTTGGAATACCAGAAAGAGAAGATCCCCGTGATGCATATATTGCAAAAAATTCTGTTGCGTTAAAAGACCTGCCTGCTGGTTCAATTGTAGGAACAAGCAGTTTACGCCGTGCTGCACAAATTTTAGCAGTTAGACCTGATCTGAAAACAAAATGGATTAGGGGAGCAATTGATGCTCGTCTCCAAAAATTACATGATGAAGATTATGATGCAATAATATTGGCTGTTGCTGGCTTGAAGCGACTAGGCTTAAGTGAAAATATAACAGAATACTTACCAGTCGATCCATTTGTTCCCTCGGTTGGTCAAGGAGCTCTAGCTATTGAATGTCGTTCAAAGGACAAAGAGTTACGTGAAATTTTGGCAAAGATCAATGATAAAGTTGCTTTGAAAACAGTTAAAGCAGAAAGAAAATTCCTTGATTTATTACAAGGCAGCGACCAATTTCCAATAGGGGCTTATGCTTATATGGAGAACGATGAAATTATTTTGCATGCCACTGTGCTAACAACGGATGGAAAGGTCGCCTTAAAAGAGATCGTTCGAGGTGAAGATCCAGACATCGTAGGTACAGAAGCAGCAGAAAAGTTAATTAAACAAGGTGCAGCAGATATTATTAAAGAAGTTAAAGCTGAGTTAGATAAGTAATGGAGAAGATATTGCAAGATAAAAAAATTCTAATCACTAGAGAACGCAAACAAGCAAAAGCATTTTCTGAAAAAATAATGAGATTTGGCGGGATTCCGATTGAAGTACCCTTGCTGAAAATATCCTGTAAAGAGCGGGAAGAAGACAAAACTGTATTTCAAACGCTGTCAAAATATAAATGGATTTTTTTTACAAGCGCGAATGGAGTCGAATGCTTTTTCCAACTTTTAAAAAACTATAAAATCAGCTCCGGTGTTTTCAAACATATTAGGATAGCAGTTGTAGGCCATAAAACGGAAGAAGTATTAAAAAATTATGGTTATCATGCAGATTTTATTCCGACCATTTATAGTGCCGACCAAATGGTGAATGAATTTGTAAACAACTTTGCATTAAAGGATCCATTTTTACTTGTAAGAGGGAACAGGTCAAGAAATGTACTCCCTGATTTCTTTTCACGTCTTGGTATCGAGTTTGATACCGTAGAAGTATATGAAACTTTATATAATGATGAGGTAGCGGATAAATTAAATGACGTCCTGATGAATCAGCAATTGGATTTTATTACATTTACAAGTCCATCTACCGTAGATGCTTTTATAAAAATGCGAAATAGAATTCTCATGGACGGAACAATCTGTGTTTGTATAGGCACCACAACACAGCAGCGTGCTACCGAAGCAGGTTTTAATGACACAATCACTCCAGATATATTTACGATCGAAGGCATGGTAAACTGTATGAAAGACTATATTGAAAGGATAGAATATCATGGAAAATAAATTTGCACGACATCGTCGCTTACGGTCTTCAAACGCGATGCGTTCTTTGGTAAGAGAAAATCATTTACGTACAGAGGATTTAATTTACCCCATCTTTGTGACCGAGGGAGAAAACATAAAAAATGAAGTAGTTTCTATGCCTGGAATATTCCAGGTTTCTCTAGACCGCCTGGTTGAAGAGATGAAAGAGGTTGAATCATTGGATATTCGAGCTGTAATGCTGTTCGGTGTCCCTTCTGAAAAAGATGAACAAGGCTCTGGTGCTTTTATAGAAAATGGCATTGTGCAACAAGCAACTCGACTTATTAAAAAGGAAATTCCAGACTTACTCGTTATTGCCGACACATGTTTATGTGAATACACTTCACACGGGCACTGTGGTGTAATACATAATCACGATGTAGATAATGATGCGTCTCTTAAATTATTAGCTAAAACAGCTGTTAGTCAGGCTGAAGCTGGAGCAGATATTATAGCACCCTCTAATATGATGGATGGATTTGTTGCTGTGATTCGGGACGCTTTAGATGAAGCAGGGTTTTCAAATGTTCCAATTATGTCCTACGCAGTGAAATATGCTTCAGCATATTACGGTCCATTTCGTGATGCGGCAGATAGTACACCACAATTTGGGGATCGAAAGACATATCAAATGGACCCTTCTAATCGCTTAGAGGCTCTCCGTGAAGCTGAATCAGATGTAGAAGAAGGTGCAGACTTTCTTATTGTAAAACCAGCTCTTTCTTATCTTGATATTGTTCGTGATGTTAAAAACAATTTCAATGCACCGATCGTTGCTTATAATGTTAGCGGCGAATATTCAATGGTAAAAGCAGCAGCGATGAATGGATGGATTAATGAGAGGGAACTGGTTATGGAAAAGTTAACCGCAATGAAACGTGCAGGTGCAGACATGATCATAACCTATTTCGCAAAAGATGCAGCAAAATGGTTAGGAAAGTAAATTAAAATATAGGAGTGAAAAATTATGAGAAAATTTGATCATTCAGTTGACGCCTATAAAGAAGCAGTTGATTTGATGCCCGGCGGAGTGAACTCCCCTGTACGAGCATTTAAATCAGTGGAAATGTCCCCAATATTCATGCAGGAAGGCAAAGGCTCCAAAATCATCGACATTGATGGAAATGAATACATTGATTATGTTCTTAGTTGGGGACCACTAATCTTAGGACATGCTGATGAGCGTGTAGTGACTAAACTACAGGAAACAGCAGCAAAAGGGACAAGCTTTGGTGCACCGACAACGCTAGAAAATAAGCTAGCTCAACTTGTGATTGATCGTGTACCCTCTGTAGAAATGCTTCGCATGGTAAACTCTGGAACAGAAGCTACCATGAGTGCTTTACGTGTTGCTAGAGGTTATACAGGTAGAGATAAGATTCTTAAATTTGAAGGAAATTATCATGGACATGGGGATTCTTTATTAATTAAAGCTGGCTCTGGTGTAGCTACATTAGGACTTCCTGATAGCCCCGGTGTTCCTGAATCCATTGCCAGTAACACAATAACTGTACCCTATAATGATATTGCAAGTGTTCGTTCTGCATTTGAACGTTATGGTAAGGATATAGCGGCAGTAATCGTTGAGCCTGTATCAGGGAATATGGGTGTTGTACCCCCGGTAGAAAACTTCCTGCAAGACCTTCGTACGATAACAGAAGAAAATGGCTCTCTTCTTATTATGGATGAGGTAATGACGGGCTTTCGCGTAGGGTATAATTGCGCACAAGGACACTTTGGAGTAACACCTGACTTAACCTGCTTAGGAAAAGTTATCGGCGGGGGATTACCAGTAGGTGCTTATGGCGGTAAACGTGAAATTATGGAGAATGTTGCACCAACTGGAACAATATATCAGGCGGGTACATTATCAGGGAATCCATTAGCTATGACAGCTGGATATGAAACGTTAAATGCTTTGGACGAATCTTCGTATAAAGAAATTAACCAAAAGGTAGATAAATTAGTTGAAGGTTTTAGACAAGCAGCAGCAGAATTTGATATTCCTTTACACATTAATCGTTCGGGCTCTATGTTTGGGGTGTTTTTTACAGATGACTCTGTAATTAATTATGAAACCGCCCAAAAATCCAATCTTGATTATTTTGCTCAATATTACAGGGCAATGATTGAAGAAGGAGTGTTTCTTCCGCCTTCTCAGTTTGAAGGATTGTTTCTGTCTACAGCTCATACAGATGAAGACATTGAGTATACAATTAAAGCCGTACACAATGCATTTTCTAAAATTGAAAAGTGATCACATAAAAAACTATTCTAAAAGAATAGTTTTTTATTTTTGTAAAAGCTTCATTAATAAAATGCGCATAACTTATGTTTCTTACACATATAGTGATTTAAGACAGATAATTATCGAAGAGTTAGGTTGAAGGGAGGAATTTTTGAATTGTCACACGATCAACAAAAATTTAGTTTTGAGTTAAATGAGTCTCTTTATTTTGAAAAGGGACAGGAAGTTGAAGAAATGATACAAATAGCCTTAGAACCCGAAATTTCCATACAACCTTTTAATGAATATGTTTCAATCAGAGGAGTAATTGAATTACAAGGAGAATATCAAAAAGTTGAAGGGAGTGAGGAAAACCAGCAAAAAATTGCTGATATTGACAATACCCCCTCCCAGCGATTTATGGAAAGAATTACAGATATAGATGTCAATACAGCAAGCTTTTCTCATCGTTTTCCTGTAGAAATATCAGTACCTTCCTATCGGGTGAAAGACATGAATCAAATAACAGTAAGTATTGAGTCATTTGATTACGAGGTGCCTATGAATAATCAATTAAACCTAACATCAACGATTGATATTCATGGGCTAAATACTGAAAATAGTGAACCTCAACCAGTTGATACCCGCAAGACAATTGATCATGAATCGATTGAGAATCATGATTCTATCGAGCCGGCTGATGTAATAGAAGAACAACAAAAAGTAAGTAATTCCCATGAAAATGAAACACGAAACGAAATCATAGAGAACGAAGTTGATACAGATCCTGATGAAATAAAGAAACTTTCCGAAAAGAATGACGAAGAGATAAAACAAACCCCAGCTATACGTAGTATGGAACATGATGTAATGGAGGAAACGAATACTGAAGATAGGAAAAATTTTTCGGAATCTGAGCCTATAATCTCCAATGAAGAAGAAAGCTTCACATTTGATCTAAAAGCAGAAAATCAATATGAACCAGCGACTGATGGGGACACAACGAGTTCCGCTTTGGAAACACAAGATGCAGACGAGACATCATTAGAAAAAGATAGAGAAAAAAATAAAAAATCACAAACACTAGAAGAATTTTTTGAAAGTACTGCTCCTTCTGAAGGCGCTAGTAAGATGCAAGAGGAAGAATATCTAGAGCTGGAATCAACAAACGAGGAAGCTGAAGATACATTGACTTCCCTTGAAAGCAGTTTAGAGTCTAAAGCGGATGTCAGCTATCTATCAGATATGTTTAGAGATGATGATAGCGAGGAGCAGTATGCTCGGATGAGACTTTGTATTGTACAAGATAAAGATACAATCGAATCCATTGCTGAACGTTATCAAATACCAACCTTGCAGTTATTAAAACAAAATCAACTAGATGGAGATGACCTATTTGCAGGACAATTATTATATATACCAAATAGGAAGAAATAAGAAATGATACCCCTTGCAAATGCTAGGGGTATCTTCATCCTTTCGAGGAAGAGGGATAAATATTGGAAAAAATTAATGACGTTTTGGAAGCATATGCTATTTCTCCTTTAAAAATGGATCAAATATCAAGTAACACGGTTCGAATTGAGGATGCACAGAAAATGTATGCGCTCAAAAGAAGTGCATTAACAAAGGAATCTATTGAAAATTGGGAACATGTATTGCATCAAGCAAAAGTGAAAAATATAGTTAATGTATTGCCTGTATATTTAACAAAACAAGGCCATCTTTATAAAGAAATAGATGGTACAATATTTTATTTAACCCCCTGGATAAAAGCTGGAAAATTCAACGTGAAACAATTATACCAGAGTATAGGAAGGGTTCATGCTGCAACAAAGGTTACATATTCCGTTGAAACAGAAAACATGAATAATCAATTTCATACATATATGAATCGCTGTGAAGAAGCGCAGCAAATACTTCTAC
This sequence comes from Virgibacillus alimentarius, assembly GCF_000709085.1. Classification (GTDB taxonomy): domain Bacteria; phylum Bacillota; class Bacilli; order Bacillales; family Amphibacillaceae; genus Virgibacillus_B; species Virgibacillus_B alimentarius. The sequence continues at coordinate 53,088 of NZ_JFBD01000047.1, forward strand.
ATTATCTGGGGGATTTTGAGAAAGTTCGATATATGTCCCCATTTGAATTGTTGGTTTGCACGCAATACAAAGACTTGGAATTGATATTAAAGGAAAATCAAAAGAGAGTGAAACAATTTTTAGAAGAATTCAATAGAGATCCTACATGGAATTATTGTCTATGTCATGGTAATTTACTGACATCTCATCATCTTGATGTACAAATTATAAATTGGGAAAAAGCACATTATGAGAATCCCATACATGATCTCGCATATTTTTTCAATCATGAAGTAAATTCTTATGACATAGACATTGAGGCTCTTTTGGAATCATTTTCTACTTATATGAAGGAAAATGAATTAACGTTGAGTGAGCTTTATTTACTAGCAATTTATTTATTAGACACTTCAGAATATATAACAGTTGTGGAGCAATATATCAATAGAAATTCGTCACTTTCAATGATTAATCAAGTAAAAGCTTTACAACGTATCTATCGGAGATTAACTTTTGGATTACGCTTTTCAGAGTACGTTGGGAAAGTATATGACACAATTGATTTAGACGATATAGAAAGTTAAATCCATTCCAAATAAAAAGCTACAAATAAACCAACTAATATCCCTAATAAAAATACATCAAGCGTTGTTGGAAAAAACAAGGTACGTATTAACTGAAATATCATAATAGGTAATGTAACTTTTTCTACTACAATAATACAATGTCGTGCCCACGGAGGTAATCGATGTCGATAAAATCTTGCCATATGGTTCACCTCTTTGATAATAATGATGCACTTTAAGAAGTATTTCTAATAAGATATGTATATAAAAACGCTTTTGGTACAAAAATGAGGTTAAAATTTGCTTTTATAAGGAGTAATAGGTAAAATAAAACCATAAATGAATCCCAAATGCAATGATAAGGAAAAAGTACAAAGTATTACCTAAAGAGAGGGAAATAGCAGCTGAGAATTTCCTAGGAAATAAATACTCTTGGAAAGTCGCCCTTGTAGCAGCTTCTTTGAAAAGGAGTAGAAGAAGCCGGACATTGACCGTTATCAATCATTGAGTGTGCAAGTTTATTATAACTTGTAAACAAAGGTGGTACCACGGAAATATAGCCTTTTCGTCCTTTTATGGATGAAAGGGCTTTTTATATTTTAAATAGGAGGAGTAAGGTATGAATGAACAATCGAATTCCCTACCATCAAAATACAATCCAAATGAGGTAGAGAAAAATCGGTATAAATTTTGGTTAGATGGTAAATTTTTCGAAGCTACAGAAGACAGTAAAAAGGATCCGTATACGATCGTTATTCCACCGCCTAACGTCACAGGTAAATTACATTTAGGTCATGCCTGGGATACAACGATGCAAGATACCATATCCCGGATGAAACGTATGCAAGGATATGATGTATTATGGCTGCCTGGAATGGACCATGCAGGAATTGCGACACAAGCAAAAGTGGAAGCCAAATTAAGAGAGCAAGGAAAGACCCGTCATGATTTGGGACGTGATGAATTTTTAGAAACTGTATGGGAATGGAAGGAAGAATATGCGGACTTTATTCGACAGCAGTGGGAAAAATTAGGTCTTGGCCTTGATTATTCCCGCGAGCGATTTACGATGGATAAAGGATTATCTAATGCAGTACGTGAAGTTTTTGTGAAATTGTATGAAAAGGGAATCATATACCGTGGTGAGTACATTATTAATTGGGACCCGCAAACTAAAACAGCTTTATCAGATATTGAGGTTATTTATGAAGAAATACAGGGCTATTTTTACCATATGCGCTATCCGTTAAAAGATAGTGATGAATATATTGAAATAGCAACAACACGTCCCGAAACCATGTTAGGTGACACAGCCATAGCTGTTCATCCGGAAGATGATCGGTATAAACATCTTATAGGAAAAACGGTAATCTTACCAATTGTCGGCAGGGAAATCAAAATTGTTGCGGACAGCTATGTAGATATGGAACTTGGTTCTGGTGCTGTTAAGATTACCCCTGCGCATGATCCGAATGACTTTGAAATCGGTAATCGTCATGAATTAGAACGAATATTAGTCATGCATGAAGATGGCACAATGAATGAAAACGCTGGAAAATATGCAGGACTTGATCGATTTGAATGCCGCAAGCAAATTGTAAAAGATTTGCAAGATCAGGGAGTTTTATTTGAAATCGAAGATCATACGCATCAAGTAGGACATTCAGAACGCAGTGGAGCTGTTGTCGAGCCATATTTATCAACACAATGGTTTGTAGACATGAAACCACTGGCTGAAGCGGCCGTTCAACTACAACAAGGAAATAAAAAAGTCAATTTCGTCCCTGAACGGTTTGAGCGAACTTATTTACATTGGATGGAAAACATACGTGATTGGTGTATTTCTCGTCAATTGTGGTGGGGACATCGTATTCCAGCTTGGTATCATAAAGAAACAAATGAAATATATGTAGGCAAAGAAGCCCCATCTGATAGCGAAAATTGGGAGCAGGATGAGGATGTTTTAGACACTTGGTTCTCATCTGCTTTATGGCCATTCTCCACAATGGGGTGGCCAGATGAAGGAGCAAAGGATTATAAGCGCTATTTTCCGACTGATGCGTTAGTAACGGGGTACGATATTATCTTCTTTTGGGTATCACGAATGATTTTTCAATCGATCGAATTTACCAATGAGCGGCCATTTAAAGATGTCCTAATTCACGGTCTTATTCGCGATGCAGAGGGAAGGAAAATGAGTAAATCACTTGGAAACGGTGTTGACCCGATGGATGTTATCGATAAATATGGTGCGGATTCGCTGCGTTATTTCTTATTAACTGGATCATCACCAGGGCAAGATTTACGTTTTCATTGGGAAAAAGTGGAAGCCACATGGAATTTTGCTAATAAGATTTGGAATGCTTCAAGGTTCTCGTTAATGAATTTAGAAGGTTTCACTTATGAAGACATTGATTTGTCGGGTGAAATGTCATTAGCAGATAAGTGGATTTTAACTCGTTTAAATGAAACGATCGAACAGGTTACGAAGAATACTAATAAATATGAGTTTGGGGAAGCAGGGCGTTATTTATATAATTTCATCTGGGATGAATTGTGTGATTGGTATATTGAAATGGCGAAGCTCCCAATTTACGGTGAAGATGAGAGAGAAAAGAATACAACAAGATCTGTCCTTGCTTATGTTTTAGATCAGACAATGCGTATGCTCCATCCGTATATGCCTTTTATTACGGAGGAAATATGGCAAAAGCTTCCGCATTCTGGAAAATCGATTACCGTAGCTTCGTGGCCTAAAGTAAGAGAAGAATTTCATGATGAAGAAGCTTCAAGTCAAATGAAAAGACTTGTTGAGATCATTAAATCCGTGAGAAATATCCGAGCTGAAGTGGATACACCAATGTCTAAACAAATAAAATTGCTCATTCACGCAGAAAATGATGAAATAGTAACAGAACTTGAAAATGAACGTGATTATTTAGAAAAATTTTGTAATCCGAGTGAGTTAAAAATTGGAACAGACGTAGATGTTCCGGAAAAAGCCATGACTGCAGTTGTTACAGGAGTTGAGCTATTTTTGCCTCTTGAAGGGCTCATTGATTTTGATAAGGAAATTGAACGATTAGAAAAAGAATTAACGAAATGGAACAAAGAAGTAGAACGCGTGCAGAAGAAATTGGCGAACGAAGGATTTGTCAACAAAGCACCCAAGGCTGTGGTTGATCAGGAAAAACAGAAAGAAAAAGATTATTTGGATAAACATTCAAAAGTTAAGGCACGACTAGCAGAACTAAAAAAGTAATAAAAAATAGGCTGTATAAAAAGTTACAGCCTATTTTTTGTCTAATTGCTGAGTTTTTGTTTGATATGTTTCACGTATTCCCGCAAAATATTTATATGACTAACAGAACTTAATGTCCTAGACCCTACCACATCTTCGATTTCATTGAACAACATTTCTCCATTTGCACCAATTAAAAAATCAATACCTACCATATCGAAATCAAAATAATTTATTATTTTGTTGATCATGGATGTTTCATTATCATTTAATTCATACCAGCGGGCAGACCCACCAAGTTTGAAATTTGCTCTAAAATCATTAGTACTCATTCTTAACACTGCCCCTATAATTTCTTTGCCGACCACAAAAACGCGGATATCTTTTCCGAGTTGTACATCACATCTTTGAATAATTATGTCATTCTCGATATATTTTTCTATACCTTCCAACCATTCTTGGTAGTTTTCGATCATGTAAACCTGTTTTCCCCCGCGCCCTAAGACGTCTTTGATAACAAATGGATATGAAATAGGAGGAGTAGCAGTTATCAATTCTTTTTTTATGTAGATTGTATCTACCATTGGGATGGATAAATCTGTTATATAATGATGTGTCAAAGCTTTATTATTACAAATTCGAGCTACATTAGAAGAGTTAAAAGCTGTTATGCCGCAAGCTTCTAAGTGTTTATTTAATAGTGGCTCAATCGTACGAACGATTGCAAAATCCGGTTGCGTAATACGTTTGCCATTTTTATAAATGATACGTTCATTATTCATGATACCAATGGTTAATTCTTCTCTAAAAATTAATTTGAGTGATAGATTTTGTAAATACGCTTCACCGATAAACCAATCAATAAAGGTTTTGTTTTTTTCTGCATCTTGTTTGTTATAAATTAACCAGCCCTCTTGCATCATGCTACACCCACTCACTTTTCTTTTAATCTATCTAAAATATAGTCGATCATAAAGTCTGCTACATTAATATTTGTACAATCAAACATATTTCGTATATGTGCATTAGAGTTAACTTCACAAACTATTGGTTTCCCCGTTGGTCCTAATAATAGATCTACTCCTGCAAAATCAGCTCCAATTGCTTTTGTAGCAGCAATTGCCAGCTCTTTCTCAAGCTTTGTAGGATGGTATGATTCCATCATTCCACCAGTTGTGATATTTGCTCGAAAATCATTTGTCGAATATCTTCTCATAGCTGCAACTACTTCATCTCCTACGACATGTAATCGCATATCTTGTCCATAGCTGGAAGCAATGAATTCTTGAAATATAAACGGTTTTCCTCGAAGCTCATTTACTTTGTTAATCAATTCCGGCTCGTTATGGATGAGATAAACTTGCTCGCCAAACGAACCAAAAGCTTCTTTTACAATCATAGGAAATTCGAATGTGTCTATGGCTACTTGAATGGTTTGCGAAGCAAATGATGATATTCCAGGAAACGTTTTAGGCGCAATGATTGTTTTAGGTATAGGTATGTTATACCGAGCTAATTGTTGGTAAGACAAAATCTTATCATCGCTTACAGCAATTGCTTCTGAGCTGTTAAACACATGCACACCTTGTAATTCAAGCTGTTTTGCTAAATAAATATCTTTATCTGTAAACACTACATAATCTGGCAAATCATCTTGGTTGTTTTTTAAAAATGTTACTTTTTTACTACTGATCAATGAATGCAATTCATTATTTTTATAAATTTGAGTATGACTGTCTTTTCGATCCGCTGAGCATTTAATCCATTCTGCAAAATCAAGGAATTTACTCCCCGGTATCTGGCCATTATATATAATCCACCCTTGTAAACTCACAATCTGATTTCCTTTCTATACTTAAATTGATATACTGTTTTTGTATTTAAAACTGATTTTTGAGAGTGGTGTACAAATGTTTGAAACGATTCAACAAGTGGAAGACTTTTTTGAATACAGAAGAAAAATAGGAATAAAACCAGGTTTAGAACGCATGAGACAGTTGTTAGAATTGGTCGGTAATCCGCAAGAACAGATACAAGCTATTCATATTGCGGGTACAAACGGAAAAGGGTCAACACTATCTTATTTAGATCATGCTCTGAGAGCTAATAGCTATCTTGTTGGAGTTTTCACTTCTCCAAGCCTTACAGGTTTATGTGGATACATGAAAATCAACGATCGTCCAATATCTGAAAATACTTTCATAACTATCTTAAATGATATTTACCATCTGATTCAACGGCTAGACAGAGAACAAAGGCATCCATCCGAGTTTGAGATTATTACTGTGATTGCTTTTTTGTATTTCGCAAAACATGTCGATATTGCCTTAATAGAAGCCGGGATGGGGGGACGTGAAGATACAACAAACTGTATTCAACCTATTATATCCATTATAACAAATGTTGCAAAAGACCATACTGTTTTTTTAGGAAATAGCATAAAAGAGATAGCTCATCATAAAGCTGGAATCATTAAGAGTGATCGGCCGGTCATTATTGGCGATATGCATCAAGACGCTCTTAAGGTAATCAAGGAGGAAGCGGTCTTAAATCAGGCCGACCTCTACCAATTAGGTGTGAATTTCACTTATGAATCTATTCGAAATGACATATTCGAACAAAGTTTTATGTGGCGTATCAATTCATTTGAATTGCAAGTTCACATACAAATGCAAGGAGAACATCAGCTAAAAAATGTTTCCATTGCAATAATGGCTTTAGTGAAATTAATAGAAGATGGGTATAGTCTTCAGTGGAATAAGGTGCTTCAAGCAATGAGGAAAACAGTTATTGCTGGCAGATTTGAAATAGTTCATCATGATCCTATGATTATCGTGGATGGAGCGCATAATCCTGCAGGAGTTCAGTCTTTTTTACATACAGTAAATGATAATTATGAAAACATGGATAAGCATCTTATATTTGCAGCCTTTAAAGATAAGGATTTAAAAACGATGCTTGATGAACTTCATAAGCATTTCATTTCAATAACATTAACAAGTTTTGACCATCCAAGAGCAGCAAGCACAAAGACTTTATACGAACTAACTCCAGCAACTAATAAATATCAGCTTCCAAATTGGAAAGATGCAATTAAAAGGATTAGTGAAAATTCTTTTCATAAACAGTGTTATTTTGTAACAGGTTCCATTCATTTTATATCTCTTGTTCGAACATATTTTCAGTAAAATGATGTGCTGCATATTACCAATAAAAGGCATATTTTGTTGAACGAATTTTAGAAGCATTGACAAAAATCGGCTTTCTTTTTGAATTTCCTATGCTAGAGTAAAACTATTACAACTAGCAAAGCGAGGGAAGAAAAGATGGAAAATAAAAAACCAATTGTCGTGCGCATGAATGGAAAGCGGGCGAAGTCAAATCGAAAAAAAGATAACTTTGCTGCAGGCTCTAAAACGAATAATGAACAGGCAGCTACCATTGAAAAAACTGACGCTCCAGTCCCAACATTTGCTAGAGGGTACAAAAATATGAAGTCTGATAATAAAAGTATAAAGGGATCTTTGAAGCCTATTGTGATAGCTATTTTAGCTGCAATTATTACAGGTTCTATACTAGGTTTTATTATGCTGAATATGTTTGGAAGTATACAAGACAATGCAGGTAATAAGGGAGTAGGAGATAATAATGATAATGTGGCTGCAACAAATGATTCCGGCAATGAAAGCAAGAATACTTCAACTGCAATGGATAATAAATCTTTAACTGCTTATGTAATACAGGGAGGTGTTTTCTCAGAAAAGGAGAACGCTGATAAATGGGCAAAAAAGTTCAAGCAATCTGGATTTCCAGTGATTATATGGGAAAGAGATAATCAGTATTATTTACTGACAGGTATTGCAAGTACGAAGGAAAAGGCTAATCAGGATACAGCTTCAATGAAAGAGGAAAACATGGAACTGTATGTTAAGGAATGGGAAACAGGTAAAATAGAAGCAGAACTTAATAAAGGGGAAATGAATTGGTTAAAGACATACCAGAAGCAATGGGAAGATACACTTACATCATTGAATCATAAAGAAGCATTTCCAAAAAAAGAATGGGAAAAATTAGCTGAAAATCCACCACAGAATTCAAAAATGATTTCAAAATTTGCTGATTATATGACCGATTCGCTTAATGACCTGGACCATAAAAATAAGAAGCAAATACAGAAGTTCTTGCTCGTGTTATGGCAACAATATGAAAAAATATTAACATAACTATAATTATGAAATGATGTAAAATAGATAGAAAGCAGAAAATAAGTATTTTTTTAGCTAGGCAAAAAATTAAAATTGAATTTCCATTATGTGTTTTTGCAATTTAGTACCAAAATATTGCCTTAAAAGATGGTTTTGCAGATTGGTTCAAAAATATATTATCAACTATTATTGATAATATATTTTAAAAGGAGGAACCATAATGACAACTTCATCGATTATGATTAAGGATGTACCAAAGGAGGACCGCCCAAGAGAAAGATTATTAAAACTAGGGGCCAGCTATTTATCTAATCAGGAATTATTAGCTATTTTACTCGGGAGTGGAACCAAACAAGAATCCGTTATGTCTTTATCCAATCGGATACTTATGCATTTTGAAGGACTAAAATTATTAAACGATGCGACTATTGAGGAGTTAACAGCTATTAAAGGAATAGGCATAGCAAAGGGGGTTGTAATATTATCAGCAATTGAACTTGGTAAAAGAATGAATGAATATAAGCCAAACGAACGATATACAATCCGTTCACCAGAGGATGGCGCTGATTATGTCATGGAGGAGATGCGTAATCTACCTCAGGAACATTTTGTAGTTCTCTTTCTTAATACAAAAAATCAGATCATTCACAGACAAACAATTTTTATCGGAAGTTTAAATGCCTCAATCGTACATCCCCGGGAAGTATATAGGGAAGCGGTAAAACGTTCTGCAGCTTCTATTATATGCGCCCATAATCACCCTTCTGGAGTGCGCCTGCAAGGTGCGTAATTTTAGTGATTTCTTTTGAAATCTAGAACTCCTTACAATGTTCTATGGTCAGCATCTTACCTTGAGGGGAAACCCATAGAGGAAACAAAGCATGATGTGAAAAGGAGAAAAGACGACAAAACTATCTAATGTCGAGTCAGTTCTTCAGACCAAGTGGTGTACGGTAAAAGCTAAACTGCTTAAATCCTAGACGAATGAGCGATGGGTGCGCCGTTGTCTACGATAGTTAACAGGCAATGAGGGCAAAATGGGAGACACATTGCTTGTGTGTCTGCTGGGTATCTCCTGAACTCTGCCCATAGTAAGGTTTTGTCCTTCAATCCTCAACTAGAGGAAAACGTCGAAAGGGATACCTAACCATCACGTATCTAAAATTAAGACATAATGCAGGGATTACCTAAATGCAAACGCCACACGGCTATTAGATTTTGGTCTCTGAAAATTGCATATGGTAACGGAGTCTCCGTAGTACCCAACGTTCGCTTGTAATGAGTTTAGCATGGGGAAGGGAGACAGGTTGATGTTAACGTCAATGAGAAAGGAGTCATGAATATGGCGACAGATCCATTTCATCAGTTAGACGTTATAAGGAAAGCTTCTCATAACGGAAAATTCATTACTGATTGTTATCGCTTAATGTATAAAAAAGAGTTGTGGATGAATGCTTATGCCAAACTATATCCAAATCCAGGAAAACTAACGCAAGGAATATCGGATGACACGATAGATGGTTTCAGTCTACAAAAAATTGAAGGTATCATAGAGCAATTAAAAGCTGGAACATTCCGTTTTGCACCTGTAAGAAGGGTTTATATCCCTAAATCTAATGGGAAAAAGAGACCACTAGGAATTCCTAGTTTCAAAGATAAGCTAGTACAAGAAGTTATGAGAATGATATTGGAAAATGTATATGAACCGACATTCTCAGAAAACTCCCATGGTTTTAGGGGGGAAAGAAGCTGTCATACAGCCCTATCCCAAATTAAAAGCACGTGGAAGGGTCTAACATGGTGCATTGAAGGAGATATCAAAGGCTTCTTCGACCATATTGACCATAAGGTACTAATAAAACTTATCTCAAAGAAAATAAATGACCATCGTTTCTTGCTTCTCGTTCATAATGCACTTACTAGTGGCGTAATGGAGAACTGGATGTATCGTAAAACCTACAGTGGCACACCACAGGGTGGGATTATATCACCTATTTTAGCTAACATCTATCTCCATGAGTTTGACCTTTTTATGGAAAAACAATTGAAGGAATTTGATAAAGGAGCAAGAAATGGGGAATATAGAAAGCTCCGTTCAAAAATTAGCACGTTATCACAAAAGATTAAAAGACTCGATCAAAGAAACGACCACATGCAATGGAAAGGTAGAGGTGAGTTAATCCTTGAGATTCAGAAACTTAAAGCAAAACAAGTAAAAGTTACCTCTATTATCGATCCAAGGGGCAGAAACTACCAAAGAATGAAATATGTACGTTATGCAGATGATTTTGTGATTGGGATTGCTGGTTCAAAGCAAAGTGCAGTGAACATGAAGAATACAATCAAACGATTTCTTAAAGATGAATTAAACCTTGACCTTAGCGATGAAAAAACTCTCATTACCCATTTAGAAAAGCCGATTCCTTTTCTTGGATATCAATTTCGTAGTTGGGATGAAATAAAGATCAAAAAGGTCACTTACAAGAATCAAAAACATCCATTGAAAAAGAGAATTTTATCAGGTGTTATTAAGTTAGAAATTCCTGAAAAGAAAATTAAAGAATTTGCAACAAAAAACAGATATGGTAATTTAGACAGCTTTAAAATTATACATCGAGCAAAACTTATTAATAATTCGGAGTTAGAAATTCTGTATATCTATAACGCTGAACTACGTGGAATTGCAAACTACTATAAGTTAGCCAATAACTATCATCATTTAGATAGGTTATTTTATCTAGCTGAAAGTAGTTTCGTTAAAACTATAGCTAATAAACGTAGAAGTACTTCTATGAAGGTTGCAACCAGCATGCGAACACATAAACAGGCAAGTTTATGCCTTATTATGAAAGGCAAACATGGAAATGAAAAACTTCATCAGTTCGTAAAGCTAAAAGATCTACCAAAGCATAAAGGTTCAATAAAAGCAGATTCCCCCGACATAGATGTCTTGATAAATGCATAAAATATTCGGGCAGAACTGAACTTGAACAGCGTTTAATGGCGAATAAATGTGAAGCGTGTGGTACGACAGAAGGTGTGATGGAAGTTCATCATGTTCGTAAATGAAAGGACTTGAAGAGTTAAAAACATTTAACATACTTGAACAAGAAAATGATAGAACACAACAGGAAAAACATTGTCCTTTGTTATAAATTCCATCATGACCACCATGAGAAGCAAATACCGATTAGTCAACTGACGAGCCGTATACGCTGAAAGGTGTACGTACGGTTCTGAGGGGGGAGTTGTGAAACCTGATTTGGGACAAAACAAGGCGCATGGCTCCTACCCTACGATCCTACACCTTCCCAAGAGGATATTAGTGTAACAAGACGATTAGTTGAATCGGGGAAAATGATAGGTATAGAACTTTTAGATCATTTAATCATTGGAAACAGAAAATTCGTATCTTTAAAAGAAAAAGGATATCTCTAACACTATCTATTTTTTTCTTTTTTTCGTATAATTGAATAGATGTATTGTAATATAGCGCCATTTTTCGATGATTTATTGAAAGTGGCGCTATTAGCTTCATAATATAAAAAATCATTTACAAAAATTGAACTCGGTGTAAAATAAAAAAGAAGAAGTTTCATTGCCACAAATATTATAAATCGATATAGTAGTGAAGGATGAAAGAAACGAACTGTGATTGGAAAGGAAGATACTTTTTGGGAAGATTTAGTTTGTCACAAGATCTCGGAATAGACTTAGGTACCGCTAATACCCTCGTTTTTGCTAAAAGTAAAGGTGTGATTGTCAGAGAACCTACTGTAGTGGCTAAAAATATAAATACTGGAGATATAGAAGCTGTAGGGAGTTCTGCTCGAAAGATGATTGGCCGAACTCCAGGAAATATATCTGTTGTTCGCCCAATGAAAGACGGGGTAATAGCGGATTATGATACAACAGCTGTCATGATGAAATATTATCTGAAGCAAGCAATGAAAAATCGTTCTTTTTTAGCGAGTAAGCCAAATGTAATCATATGTGTACCTTCTGGTATTACAATGGTTGAAGAACGTGCAGTTGTGGATGCTACAAAACAAGCTGGAGCTAAAGACGTGTTCCCAATCGCTGAACCTTTTGCTGCAGCTATAGGATCCGGATTACCGGTATGGGAACCTACAGGAAGTATGATTGTGGATGTTGGAGGTGGGACGACAGAGGTAGCAGTTGTTTCCCTGGGCGGTATAGTTACCAGCCGTTCTATTCGTATAGCAGGAGATAATATGGATGAAGCAATTATTCAATATGTTCGTAAACATTATAATTTAATGATTGGGGAAAGATCTGCCGAATCAATTAAAATGGATGTTGGCTCAGCAAGTGAGGCTGTAGAAGATAAAGAAATGGAAATTCGCGGCCGGGATTTAGTAACGGGTTTACCAAAAACAGTTACGATCAATGCTAAAGAAATAACAATCTCTTTGCAAGACAATATCAGCGAAATTGTAGAGGCAGTAAAAAACACATTAGAAAATACGCCACCCGAATTAGTAGCTGATATTATGGATCGCGGTATAGTGTTATCTGGCGGCGGTTCTCTTTTAAGAAATTTAGATCAAGTTATTAGCGATGAGACAAAAATGCCTGTGTTCACTGCAGATAATCCTTTAGATAGTGTAGCAATTGGAACAGGCAAATCATTAGAATACATTCAGTATTTCCGAACCCATCCGAATGTTTCTTCTCGTCCTAGTACGGATACGTAAGTAGGTGTTTCTATGTCTTTTTTTCATAAACGTCGATTCTTTGTTTTACTAATTGGTATAATCATTTTGATTGCATTAATCGGTTATTCTCTAAATAATAGGGAAAATTTAACAACACCAGAGAAATTTATACAGGATGCAGTAGGATGGGTTCAAAATGTTATCCATGCTCCGGTTACATTTGTTACAAATATCTTTGGGAATCTAGATGATTTAAAAAATACGTACAATGAAAATCAAATATTGAAAGAAAAGTTAGCTGAGTACAAAAGTCTTATTTACGAAGTTCAAGAATTGAAAGAAGATAATGATGAATTGAGAAAAACCCTGAAAAAAACAGAGTCGATACAAGATTTTAACCCAATTCAAGCTACGGTTATATCCCGTTCTCCTGAACGTTGGGTGGAGCGTGTAACTATTAATAAAGGTTCACAACATGGAATAGAGCCTAATATGGCTGTTATTACTGCCGAAGGCATGATAGGTAAAGTACAGACGGTTTCTAAATTGACATCTACCGTTCAGCTGATTACTGGTTTCGATGAATTTAACCGGATATCTGCAACGATTTCTCGTGAAGAAGGAAAAGACATTTTCGGCTTAATTGAGGAATTTGATGAAGAAAGTAACTCCTTATCATTTAAAATTATTGAAGAATCTAAGAAAGATCTTGAAGAAGGAGAATTGGTAATTTCTTCAGGAATGGGAGGGGTATTTCCGGCAGGCTTATTAATTGGTACAGTTAAGGAAGTTGTTTCAGACCAATATGGTTTGACTCGTACCGCCCTTATAAAACCAGCTGCTAATATGTATGACATTAATCATGTCATTGTTGTAGATAGAAAACTACAAAAGGATGATAAACAAAATGAAGAGCAGGAGGAAAAAGAGTAATGAAACGACTATATCTACCACTTATCCTCTTCTTTCTAATGACTTTAGAAGGTGTAGCACTGGAATTATTGCCTGCAAAATTGGTCATTAATAATTCATGGATTATCCCTCACTGGGTTTTTATGTTTTTAGTGCTTATAGCCGTATATTATGATTTGGAAAGCTCCCATTTTTCCGTTATTTACGGTGTTATATTTGGTTTATTAATTGATATTGTTTATACAGGCGTCCTAGGCGTATACATGTTTTCTTACGCCTTTTCTATATCCATCATTTATGGATTGAAAAAAATGATTCACGCTAATATTTATGGAGTTCTTTTTTTAGGGTTGATTGGTACGGTGTTAACAGATATATCCATTAATTTTATTTATACTGTAGTTGGGATGACGGATATGGGATGGGGTAATTATTTTCTTTATCGCTTATTCCCCACAATTCTAGCTAATCTGTTATTTTTGATTGTTTTGTATCCACTTATAACAAAACAACTGGTTGAATGGAGAAGAGAACAAATAAATAGAAATCGTATATTGTAATGCTGTTATCTTGGTTGAATACATTCTATAACTCTTCTAAAATTACATAATAAATTCTATTAAAAATGAATGAATATTAAAGTATAGAACAGAGTTTTTTAATGAGGTGAACTTATCATGCTTGACAGTAAACAGAGGATAACGATTAAAGGTACAAGAGATGGGCTCACTCTGCTTATTGACGATTCTTGTTCATTTGAAGAAGCGGTTAATGAACTTCGTGAAAAAATAGCTGAAAGTCGTCCGAACAAGGAAGAACCGATTGTTTCTGTAACAGTTCAATTAGGAAATCGTTATTTAAATAATGTACAAAAAGAACATTTACGATATTTAATAAGTGAAGAAAATCGATTTACAATTCATTCTTTTGAATCAAATGTTGTTCACAAGGATGAAGCGTTAGCTTGGCGGGAAGAAAGCGAAATTAAGTCCGTTAATAAAATAGTTCGATCTGGACAAATTTTAAACGTAACTGGGGATCTATTGTTAATTGGCGATGTAAATCCAGGAGGCAAAGTAATTTCCACTGGAAATATTTATATCTTAGGGAATTTGCGAGGAATCGCACATGCAGGGAGAGAAGGAGATAGAAATGCAATAATAGCAGCATCTTATATGAAGCCAAGTCAGCTTCGGATCGCAGACTATATCAGCCGTGCTCCTGATTATGAAGCTGATGGTGTGTACATGGAATGTGGTCTTGTAGATGAAAAACAAGATAAAATAATTATTGATCGTATTCAGGTTCTTCCACACTTGCGAAAAGATTTAAGCGGTTTTGAGAGGAGAATGCATAATGGGTGAGGCAATTGTTATAACCTCAGGAAAAGGCGGCGTAGGGAAGACTACTACAACTGCAAATATTGGTACAGCTTTAGCCTTAATGGAAAAAAAAGTATGTTTAATTGATACCGATATTGGTTTACGTAATCTGGACGTTGTCATGGGCCTTGAGAACCGAATTATATATGATATTGTGGATGTTATCGAAGAAAGATGTAAATTAAAACAAGCTCTTATTAAAGATAAACGCTTTGAATCCTTGTTTGTTTTACCAGCTGCACAAACAAGTGATAAGTCATCTGTGACAAGTACGGGTATGCAAAAGATTATCAATGAATTAAAGCAGGACTATGATTATATTGTAATTGATTGTCCGGCAGGTATTGAACAAGGCTTTCAAAATGCGATTGTTGGAGCAGATAAAGCAATTGTTGTAACCACCCCGGAAAAGTCTAGTGTCCGCGATGGGGACCGGATAATTGGCCTTTTGGAAAAAGAAGATATAGACCCTCCAAGTCTAGTTATTAATCGGATACGTAACCATATGATGAAAAATGGTGACATGCTTGATGTGGATGATATTGTACAAATCCTCTCCATTGATTTAATTGGAATTGTTACTGATGACGATGAGGTTATCAAAGCATCAAACCAAGGTGAGCCCGTTGTAATTCACCCTAGCTCCAAAGCTTCGATTGCCTACCGAAATATTGCTCGTAGAATTTTAGGAGAAACAGTACCTCTTCAATCTTTAGAAGAGAAGAAAAGTATATTCCAAAAAGTAAAAAGTTTCTTTGGACAAAGAGCATAAAAAAACAGAGATTCATATCTTGTCCATTAGCCACATATCCTAGTATAAATATTTACGAAGGATTGTGAGGATGATGAATAAAAAAATCAAAAAAATTAGACAGTCAATTGAAAAACGAAAAAAAATGCGTAATGTTTCTGCCAATGCCAATGAGGATTTGAATAAGTATTTATTCACAACATTACCTCAAGATGAAGAGAGACATGGCAATTTTTCAACGTTTCCTGATGCAGCGTTTTCAAGCAAAGACAGTCGTAAGGTAGCCTCTGGATTAATTCTGAAAAGCTTTTTATCTGTAATGCTTTTTTTTGGTGTAGCCTTATTATTACAAACAGATAAAGAAATCCTAGATAAACCTAAGGGTTGGACGAGTAATGCATTAACAGAGGAATTTCCATTTGCTCGTGTAAATCTTTGGTATCAAGAAACATTTGGTTCCCCCTTGACTTTTTCACCGAAATCAACTGAAGCTACAGAAGGAGAGCCATCAATGGCATTACCAGTGTCTGGAAGTGTAACGGAATCATTTCAGGCTAATGGAACAGGAGTTATGATCACTCCAAGCGAAACCGATACTGTGAACGCATTTCAAGATGGGGTTGTGGTATTTGCAGGTAATGATCGTGAAACAGATAAAACAGTGATTGTACAGCATGCGGATGGCAGCGAATCAACATATGGCCATTTAAGTTCTATCGAAGTTCATCCATATCAATTCATTACGGCTGATCAAAAGCTAGGGAAATTTAAACCATCAGACCATAATAAAACAGTTTATTTTTCAATTGAGAAAGATAAAGAATATATCGATCCTGTTCAGGTGATCAAAGTTGACGACAATTTTTAAAAATATACCATCTATCCATATTCATCCTATTTTGCTTTTTTTTATTTTAATTGCAATCCTGACTGGTACATTTATGGAGCTAGCAATCATCTTGTCCATTATCTTCATTCATGAGCTTGGTCATTATACGATGGCGCAAATTTTACAATGGCGGATCAGACGTATCATGTTATGGGTGTTTGGAGGGGTCATGGATACAGATGAACATGGTAATAAACCAATATATGAGGAAGTGTTGGTTACCATTGCAGGACCTTTTCAACACATAATTATATTTTTCATCGTTTTTCTTTTCACTACTGGTGATATACTGCCTACATCTATTTTACATTTGATTGTTTATTATAATACTGCAATATTGCTTTTTAACTTATTACCAATATGGCCATTAGACGGTGGTAGATTATTCTTTTTATATTTATCATCTTTTTTACCATACCGAAAAGCTTATCATGCGATTATTATATTTTCGATTAGTTTAAGTTTACTAATCATAATATTGCAGTTTATCTTTCTTCCATTTACATTAAGTGCTTTTCTTTTAATGATTTTTCTTTGTATGGAAAATAGGACAGAGTGGAAGTACCGATACTACGTATTTATTCGGTTTTTGTTAAATCGTTATGAAGGAAAATCAACTGTTAAAGGGATACAGCCAATCACTGTTTCATCAGAAAATTCTTTAATGAATGTCTTTTTTCTTTTTAGGCGTGAAAAAAAACATCCAATATACATTATGTTTTCTAATCGAAAACGAATAGCAATTGATGAAAATGATTGTTTGCGAAGTTATTTTTATGAAAATCAATATAATAAAAAAATAGGGGAAGTTGCCAAGTCTATCCTATAGCACATGTTATTGAACGTGTAAATGTGCTTGACAAATATTTTGAATTCATGTTAATATATTAACGTTATTCATTGTAGCACCAGTGCTACAACCGCACAGAACAGGTGGGAAATTCATTCAGAATACCTGTATGGCGAGTCTTAGTTAATTGAGGAGGTGCAAAGTATGTACGCAATTATTGAAACAGGTGGTAAACAACTCAAAGTTGTTGAAGGACAAGAGATTTACGTAGAGAAAGTGGATGCGGAAGCAGATGAAACGATAACTTTTGATAAGGTACTTTTCGTTGGTGGTGACAATGTTAAGGTTGGCACTCCATATGTTGAAGGTGCAACTGTAACTGCAAAAGTTGAAAAGCAAGGACGTCAGAAAAAAATTACTGTGTTCAAGTATAAACGCAGAAAAAATTACCATCGAACACAGGGACACCGTCAACCTTATACAAAATTAGTAGTTGATAAAATTAATCAATAAGGTTAATGTTTATGATTAGTATTACTGTTTTTCGTAAAGATCATAAAATAACAGCATTTGAACTTTCAGGTCATGCCGAAAGCGGACCTTATGGATATGACCTTGTTTGTGCAGGCGTATCAGCTATTTCTTTTGGTACGGTAAATGCAATTATGCAAATATGTGAAATAAACCTCGAAATTAACCAAGAAGAAAATGGTGGGTACCTTTATGTAGCTCTTCCTGCGTTAATAGACGATAATACAAAAGAGAAGAGTCAACTTCTACTTGAAGGTATGATTATTTCACTGCAAACGATAGAACGTGAATATCATCAATTTATTAAAATTGAAAATAAGTAAGGAGGTGCAGCCAAATGCTACGTCTAAATTTACAATTCTTTGCACAGAAAAAAGGTGCAGGTAGTACAAGAAACGGTCGTGACTCTCATGCAAAACGCCTTGGTGCAAAGCGCGCAGACGGACAGTTTGTTACCGGTGGCTCCATTTTATATCGCCAACGTGGGACTAAGATATATCCAGGTGAAAATGTAGGACGCGGCGGAGATGATACACTTTTTGCAAAGGTCGATGGTGTTGTTAAATTTGAACGCATTGGTCGTGACCGTAAAAAAGTAAGTGTCTATTCAACTGTTCAAGAAGCATAATAAATATATTAGTTCACACTCCAACCAATCTAATGGTTGGAGTTTTTTGTTCGCCCAGCATGGGCGAACTCTAACGGGTGAAAGTCCCCAGTGCGACCATGTAGCGGTAAGCACATAGCCGACAGTAAGGGTGTCTATAGCGATGTGGAATCTGAAGGAAACTCGAGGCAAACCTCTGGTCTGACGAACAGAAACCATATAGGAGGCAACATATGAGGATAAGTCTACAAAAGAAGCTGAAGTCCAATAGCTGCAACATCATGTGGTGTATATATGGCAGATAGATGGAGGGAAAGAGTTCGTACCTTAACTGGGGAGGTCTCGTATAAATGTCAAGATAAGAATGTACAGTTGTGACTATTTAAGAATGTCCACTTTTGATCTTTCTTCTGATGGAAAATGATTTTTAAGTCTGTATGAATCTCCAACAATATTTATGACTGATGCGTGATGGAGAACACGATCTAAAATCGCATTCGCAATCTTAGGATCTTGAAATACCTCTCCCCACGATTTAAAATTCGCATTGGTTGTAAGAATAGTACTACGTAATTCATAACGCACGTCGATTAACTGAAAGAATAACTTCGCATCTTCTTTACTAATAGGTAAATAACCGATTTCATCAATGATTAAAAGTTTATATTTTCTAAATGTTTAATACGTAATTCTAGCCGATTTTCAGCTTGTGCCTTTTTTAAATTTAAGATTAAATCATGGCATTTAATAAAGTAGGTACTTGTACGCTTTTTAGCTGCTGCTATCCCAATCGATGTTGCTAAGTGTGTTTTACCTACACCACTTGTACCTAGGAAAACGATGTTTTCCTTTTGTTCTATAAATCGTAATGTCATAAAGTCTAGTATTTGCTCTTTATTGATGGAGGGTTGAAATTCAAATTCAAAATCTTTTATTTCCCTTAAATGTGGAAAAGCCGCAACCTTCACCATCGATTTGACCATATTTATTTCTTTCATGTCTATTTCATAATCGGTTAATTTGATAAGGGCATCTATAAAAGATAAATCATTATTATTCATAAAATCAATTGTCTCATCTAAATGAAGATCCATTTGATTTAGTTTTAAATATTTTAGGTTTTCTTTTAATTTTAAATAACTAGTATTCATCGTTATACACCTCATTAATCGCTTCTAAGTTTTTAAGAGCTAAATCTTCTATCTCATCCTTTTCTTTATATGGAAGCTGTCTAGAAAGCAAATCAGCGTAATGATCAGGGTGATAATTAAGTTTTTTCTCACTTAAATGATGTTGTGCAATAAGATTCATGTTAGAATAAATATATAATGTTTTATCATATACTTGTAAGCCAACGGCTTTTCCAATATATCCTGGTGGTACAGAATATTGGTTGGATTGATAATTGACCATATTAGATGGGGTTACTTTCACAAGTGTATGTTTTATCCTATAGAAATCTCTTATTCTGTTACTGGGTAGTGCGGATAGGAGGTTTCTTTCTTTTTCTAGACCTAGGATTGGAATAACTCCTGTTCCTTGATGATAGCTATGATTAATTCTATTACATAATTTCTGAACAAAATGATGTAGTTCTTCATCTGAACAATTTAGTCCATGATTATCTTTCAAATATTGCCATAAAATACGCTTATAATAAAACTTTTGTGGTGATTCATCTGATAGTAATCTTTTAATATGAAATGTTTAACTCCGTGTTGATATCGATTGCGATATGCATAATATTCACCTCATAAAAATTATGCAATAATTTATCACAATTGTACATTGTCTATTCAATCATTTCTGTACATTCTTAAACTATCATTTATAGTCTCGTTTATCTGATGAATATAAGGAAACGGTAATTGGAACTCCGCAAGGAGGAAATCTTTCTCCACTACTTAGTAACATCATGTTAAATGAACTTGATAAAGAATTGGAAAGTCGTGGATTACGGTTTGTAAGATATGCAGATGACTGCATAATCATGGTGAAAAGCGAAATGTCCGCTAGACGAGTGATGAGGTCAGTGACGAAATATATTGAGGAAAAGCTTGGTCTAATAGTGAATATGATAAAATCTAAAGTAACTAACCAAATAATCCGGATTTGAAATTCTTGGGATTTGGATTCTTTAAAGACTATCAGAACCCTCTATACAAAGCTAAACCACACAGAAAATCAGTGGAGAACTTTAAGTATAAACTAAAGCAACTAACACGAAAGAACTGGAGTATTGATACGAAGTATCAAGTGGAAAGAATAAATCAGCTAATTCGTGGCTGGGTAAACTACTTCAAAGTGGGTTACATGAAGAAATTACTGACACAAATTGATTCGCACACAAGGGTACGACTGAGCACACAAAAATAGCCACACGAGTAAAGGGGCAATAAGAATCGCATATTCATGGGTTCTCACAACCACAATTACAAACGAGAGGCTATCAAGATTTGGATTAATATTTTGTATTGAACATTATAACAAAGTACATGTATAGAATAAAA
>NZ_JFBD01000048.1 GCF_000709085.1 Virgibacillus alimentarius
GAGTCAAAATGAAAGGAGAATGTTCATGTTAAATTTAGGAAGTTTGCTACTTGGGATAATTGCTTGGGTTGTTCCCTTTTTAGCTATGAAACACCCTTCAAAAAAATGTTTTAACTTCATTATTTTTAGTTTTAGTGCTTGTATAGCATCGTTGTGTTTGCAGCTATTCGAAATTAATAATAGAGTGCAATTGGAAGATTGGTCTGCACTCATGGATACTATTGGAACGTTAATATGGGTTGCTGTTATACTTGCTGTAATAACAATCATACTTAATATAATAGCGGTAGTTATATGCACCCAAAAGGAAACAAAAATTTAGTAACCTGCTACATACATTTTGTGTTCTTCTAATCCCACTGTAAATACTAGTTGTGCCTTGTTTTTCGCTTTACTAATCAGTGTATCAGAATCCTTAAATATTTTTTCGTGTAGAATTAAAATTTTGTTTAATAAATTGGAATCGGGAAACCCTTCCATATTCACGAACTCCAAAAAGCACTCCTCCTTCTCTTTTTCCAGAAAATAACCCGATATAGGAGCATTCTTATTCGGTTCACCAATAGCAATAAT
This sequence comes from Virgibacillus alimentarius, assembly GCF_000709085.1. Taxonomy (GTDB): domain Bacteria; phylum Bacillota; class Bacilli; order Bacillales; family Amphibacillaceae; genus Virgibacillus_B; species Virgibacillus_B alimentarius. Next base: position 574 of record NZ_JFBD01000048.1, read on the forward strand.
TTGTGAAAATATTTTTCAATCGGGCGCTTTTCCCTAATAAGTATAGCGCCATACCTCGTATAAGCCTAGATTCTAGAAAAAGAACGGAATAAAATAACTTATTGCTTTTTATGGCCGTAAACGAAACGAAGGCAAACCGCACAAATGAGGGGGTTTTCTACGTTGCAAAAGTGTGAAAGCTGCAACTCACAATTTAGCTGGAGTAAGATTTATAAATCATTCTGGTGGAGTTATAAACCAATTAAATGTGACAGTTGTGGGGCAAAAAATAATATAACAATTTCTGGTAGACTCACATTTGTTTCATTGACTATTTTACCAATGCTCATATTTGGTCAGTTCTTTTCGCCGTTTAGCAACAGTCTTTTAACCCTTGGAATATCACTTTTCATATTTTTTGTTGGCTCATTATTGGTACCTTTTTTTGTTACGTACAAAGCTTCATTGTAAAGAACTTTACTCTTAAACTACGGGTGCATTAATCGAACAATTAAGTGACAGAATCGGGCCAAATTATTTAATAATATATTTAAAGGAGTAGATGACTTATGAAGATAAATTGGACATTGTTTTATTCATATCTTCTTGTATGGATAGTTGTAGGAGCAGTGATATTTGATAATATAGCTCCAATGATTATTTTTATAATTTGTGGTGGAGTATGCGGTGGTTTGATACTTGCTGTAGGCAAAAAGAAAAGAAAAGCTTGTAGTTGAATTATTAAACAATCGGGTGCTTTTCCCTAATAAGGAATAGTGCCAATATTGCCTAGAAGGACCATGTTAAGGAATGAAATTATGTTAAAATTGAATCAATGATTCACTTATAGAAGATAAGGGGTGCTTTCCTATGTTTAAAAGGTTTTTGATGGTTTTTTTAACTTTAATTATAGCTGTTGGAGCGGTTTTACTGGCTGCTAAACATCCAACAGGCCCTAACACTGTTTCATATGATGAACCAGCTGGTTTGTGGATATCTATTGGAATGATCATCGTTCTTTTTTTACCGCCTCTGATTTTATCGCTATTTAGCAAACGTGTTGTGCGAATAATATCTGCAGTGTATCAAACGTTTGTAGTAATTTCTTTTTTAGGAATGATACCAATCGGATTTCTTTCTCCTCATCATGTTGGGGCAAGCGTTATTGCAATTTTAGGAGCTTTCGTTAGTATAGCTAGTGTTATTGTAACCTTAAAAGTGGATTCGAATAAAAAATAAAATGTTGATTAATCGTGCGCTTTAGCAGAATAAGAAGTAGGCATTACATTTGCATGATCGATCATTTTATGTGGAATTAGGAGTGATGAAAATACCCACTTGCGAGAATTGCCATAATAAGTGGAGCTGGAAACAAACGATTAAAAAGACTTTTACATTGAACCCTGCAATGACATGTCCTTATTGCGGGAAAAAGCAATATCAAACACAAAAATCAAAAACGAAAAGTAGCTTTTTTAACGCTATCATTTTATTACCACTACTGATTAACGCTATCTTTGATTTGCCCGGAATCCTTTTATTAAGTCTATTTCCCGTTTTATTCGTTTTGATTATGTCATTTTCCCCGTTCTTTGTGGAGTTAAGCAGCAGAGAAGAATATATTAACTTTTTTAAATAATAGGCTGTTAGAAAAAGGAAAGTATCAGAGAAAAGATACATGAAAGATTTCGTAAGGGGCTAAGTAGGAAAAGCGATACATATCAATTGACAATGTTTTAAAAATATAGTATTTAAGAATTGGGATTAGCACTCTCGAACATTAAGTGCTAAAATGAATGATAGAAAAAAAGGAGAGTTTATAAAATGGCAAAGAAAGAATTTAAAGCTGAATCCAAGCGTTTATTGGACATTATGATTAACTCAATCTACTCACAAAAAGAAGTGTTTTTGCGTGAACTTATATCTAACGCTAGTGATGCCATCGATAAAATGTATTATCAGGCGTTGACAGATGATTCGATGACGTTTCATAAAGACGATTATTACATAGAAGTGATTCCAAATAAAGAAGAGCGTACATTAACTGTAAAAGATACAGGAATTGGGATGACGGAAGAAGAACTGGAAACAAATCTTGGGGTTATCGCTAAGAGTGGCTCACTTGCATTTAGAAAAGAGAACGAAATTGAAGATGGCCATGACATTATTGGTCAGTTTGGTGTTGGTTTTTATGCAGCTTTTATGGTTGCTGATAAAGTGACAGTAAAGACCCGCTCCCTTAGCAGTGAACAAGCCTATAAATGGGAATCAACGGGGGCAGATGGTTACGCGATTGAAAAGGATGACAAGGAAGATATCGGTACAGAAATTATTTTGAATCTGAAAGAAAACACGGATGATGAGGATTATGACCAATTTCTTGAAGAACACCGTCTGCAAACCATTATTAAAAAATACTCTGATTTTATTCGCTATCCGATCAAAATGACGGTGACGAAAAGCAAACCACAGGATGAAGACAGTGATGAATATGTTGAATATCAGGAAGAAGAAACTGTCAATAGTATGGTTCCCATTTGGCGAAAAAATAAAGAGGAACTGACAGATGAAGATTACGAGAATTTTTATAAGGAAAAACACTATGGCTTTGACAAACCGCTAAAATATATCCATACGAAAGTGGATGGAACGATCCGTTATAACGCCATTTTATATATTCCTGAAAATGCACCTTTTGATTATTACTCACCAGAATATGAAAAAGGGCTTGAACTGTATTCCAATGGCATTTTAATTATGGAAAAAAGTCCGGAACTCCTTCCAGACTACTTCAGCTTTGTTAAAGGAATGGTAGATTCTGAGGATTTATCGTTGAATATTTCCCGCGAAATGTTGCAGCACGATCGTCAGTTGAAACTGATCGAAAAAAATATTACGAAAAAAATTAAGCAGGAACTTAAGAAGCTCCTTCGCAATGAACGTGAAACATATGAAAAATTTTATGATGCTTTCGGTCGTCAGTTGAAATTTGGTGTGTATAACAATTTTGGGGCAAATAAAGAAACGTTAAAAGATTTACTCTTATTTTATTCGTCAACAGAGAAAAAACTTGTTTCCTTACATGAATATGTTGCAAGAATGCCAGAAGAGCAGAAATACATTTATTATGCTGCAGGGGAATCCAACGAGCGGATTGAAAAATTACCACAAACTGAACTTGTTGCTGATAAAGGGTATGAGATTTTATATTTCACGGATGAAGTTGATGAATTTGCCATCAAAATGCTGAATGAGTACGAAGGGAAGGAATTCCGCTCCGTTTCCAGTGGCGATTTAGGGATCGATACAGAAGAAGAAAATCAAAAGGCGAAAGAAGAAGAAAACGAGCATCAGGACATGTTTGTAAAAATGAAAGAGATTCTTTCTGGTAAAGTTTCTGACGTTAAAGTATCAAAACGGTTAAAGTCCCATCCTGTCTGCCTTTCTACGGAAGGTGAGATTTCTTTAGAAATGGAAAAGGTCATTAACGCTATGCCGAACAATCAGCAAATTCAAGCGGATAAAGTGCTTGAAATGAATATCGACCACGACGTGTATCATTCATTAAAAGCAGCTTTTGATAAAGACGAAGAAACATTCAAGCTTTATACGAACCTACTATATAATCAGGCGTTATTAATCGAGGGTCTTCCAGTAAATGATCCAGTTGAATTTACAAATGATATCTGTAAAGTAATGATTTAACAAATACAGAAAATAACTATTATAAAGGATGTACATCAGACTAAGATTTATGCCCTTTAGGATGAAAGCTGAAAATATTACGTTTAGCCGACTGGCTCCCAAAAGTATAGCAGGTGCATGGCGGTTTTCTAAAGAAGATAACACGATTGATCATTGATCGTCTGTTATCTTCTTTTCCGCTTTGAAATAATATCAGTAGCACGCAAACGAAACCCATTTTTTTCTAATCCAATTTTCATCTTCTTCACATTGGGATTTAACTTGGCGGCTTTAAGATAAAAGTAATTAAAGCAAAGGGGAGAAAAAAATGAAAACATTCGTACTTATAACAGCAAGCGCACTACTTCTAACAAGCGGAGGTATTGGCTACGCGGCTCATGCAAATTCAGACACACCACCTGTATCAGAGAACAGCACTTCAATGAATTACCAAAAATATCAAATTGACGCAGAAAACGTTGACGATCTCCTTGAATACGACACACTTGATGATGTAGTTGACGCTGATGACTTCCATGCTCAAATTGTGGAAAACAACAATCACAAACGTGTGATTCTATTAAAAGATGATAACGGTCAGCTACAATTCAAAAGCATCTACGTTAAAGATACAAATAGACTGAAAATCATTAACCTGCACGAAGGCCTTGTATATAACGAAATCCTCCCATAAATATTTTCTCCCTGATAACGAACAATCATTGTCGTTTACAGGGGTGTCACGAAACATTACGAAAAATAAAGAGATAAATTAAATATGGAAAGTTCGTATGGAAGCCACCTCCTATGAAGGGTGGCTTTTAAAATATTGAAATTTAACAAAGGAGAGATTATGGCTGAGATGCTAGACAATGTGTTGATTGAAGGGTTTGATCCAGAACAGTTTCAGGATGGAGATCTATGTACAATAGATAGGTAGAAAATAATCAAAATTCTTACAACGGTTCTTTTATTTAGTGCAAAATGCGGGGTAGTCCAGGAGTTACATGAGATTAAGGAAAACTTTAAGAAACAAGAAAAATTTAATTAAGCTTTGTTACAGAAATTAGATGAAATCATTGGTTGGTTTACTTTCTTATTTACAGAAATAGTTTTCAATTCATTTATAAAAATATTTGCACAAAATGCCTCGTCGATCTGATACAATAAACCAATAGTCTAATTAGGGGTGATGTGATGAAAGCTATTCTAATCGGCATATTAGCTGCACTGTTTTTTTCAGTAACATTTATCTTTAACCGTTCTATGGAGCTGGAGGGCGGAAGCTGGATATGGAGTGCATCACTCCGCTTTATGTTTATGCTGCCGATACTGTTCCTCGTTGTTGGCTGGCAGCATAATGTCACACCGGTAATGAAGCATATAAAAGATAATCCGGTCGCATGGATGGTATGGAGTACAATCGGTTTTGGAATGTTTTATGCGCCGCTTACCTTTGCAACGATTTACGGACCGGGATGGCTTGTGGCTGCAACCTTTCAGATAACGATTATAGCAGGGTCTTTACTTGTGCCATTTTTGAGTAAAGGTAAAAAACAGCGCATTCCGATACAAAGTATTTTCATATCACTGATTATTCTTTCCGGCGTATTTCTTATGCAACTTGAGCATGCATCCTCGGTTCCGATCATTTATGTCATTCTATGTGTTATTCCATTAATTATTTCTGCATTCGCCTACCCGCTTGGGAACCGGAAAATGATGAAGGTGGTGAATGGGGAATTAAATACATTTCAGCGGCTCCTCGGCATGACCATTGCCTCGATGCCGTTCTGGTTCATCCTTTCGATTTATGGCCTGGCCGCTCACGGCGCACCAAGTACAAGCCAGGTATGGCAGACATTCATTGTAGCCGTTTTCTCTGGGATTATCGCCACGGTCTTGTTTTTCTATGCGACCGAGCTTGTTCGTCATGATAACCAGAAATTAGCCGGTGTGGAAGCAACCCAATCAGGCGAGGTCGTTTTCGCGCTAATTGGTGAATTGTTATTTCTAAGTGCAGGTTTACCGAGCATCCTTTCTTTTGTCGGGATGGGACTCGTTATCATTGGGATGATTCTGCATAGTGTCGTTTCCGCTCTGGGGAACCGGAAAAAGATGATGATTACGCGGAAAGTTTCCGGGGAAAAGTAAGTTGCTGTTAACAGGAAGATCGTTCAAACTTTGAAGAAGCAATTTCCTATGTTGAGGGAGGAAATTGAAGCTGAACATGGCGGAATAACTTGGAAAATGTGTATCGGTGAGAATTTACAAAGCAGTGTTTTAGGAAAGGATCATTTACAATTGCAAGAATATGCTAATAAGCAAGCCTTAATGAGCAGTAAAATCAAACAGGGTGATGTTTGGTTGACAGATGTTCTTTTTAAAAGGAACACGTCAAACTAAACAGCACCCTGTTATTATTGTGGGAATGAGTTAGCCCTGGATGTAGATGTCACTATTGCACCAGTTACTAGCCAGAAACCAAGAAATCAATTTGACGTTGTTCTGGAGTATTGGAAAGAAGCCGGATTGTTGAAGCTATTGTATAGGGTTAATAGATGGTGACACATCTTCAGTCATTTGGGACACATTTTCCTTAATTCTTATTATTATATTTTTGTTTCTCTGTCTCAGAAAGGTCAGTTTCTTCTCCAAGTTCAGTACTGTAATTTAGATTTCTGGTATCAATGGAATTATTACTTCTAACGTTTTCTTCATTCATAGGACGAAACAATAGGGTTAAGCAAAATAACCCACTTAAACCGACAAGTGCATAGACAATCCTTGCCAGTCCAGCTTCTTGCCCACCGAAAAGAGTGGCAACTAAATCAAATTGAAAAAATCCAATCAGTCCCCAGTTAATGGCGCCTATAATCACCAACCCAAGTGCTATTCGTTTTAATGTTTCCACGCCTGAATCACCTCCATTTTTGCTTGTTTTTCTGACATATTTATCTTTCCCTAAGATATTTTCGCTATACGGTGAAAGCTGTCATAATTACATAAAAGATTGTAATAATAAGGAGTAATTCTTAAAGAAATAAGGTGAAAATATGGATATCAATCAACAATTTACCCCCGGTCAGGTGGTGTATATGATTATTCGTAATCCACATGCACAGGACGTGGCTAATGTACAGCAAGCGGCAGTTGTCCAAAATCCGGATAACCCTGATGAACTGGCATTGTTTTTACATGAAACATACTTTCCTTTATCGGAGGAATTTGCGATCTTTGAAACAGAAGAAGAAGCGGAACAGACTTTTTGTGAGGCGTTCGGATCACCGGAGGATAGTGATTATTATGGTTAAACCATTTGTTCCACAGTTAATTTATGTTGAACCCCGGGCACTAACGTATCCGCTGGGTAAGAAACTGGTGGACAAGTTCCAAGATATGGGGATTGAAATCAGGGAGACTACCTCACATAACCATATTCGCAACCTTCCCGGTGATAATCATTTTCAAAAATATCGGAACGCGAAATCAACACTTGTAGTGGGCGTACGCAAGACACTAAAATTTGACACTTCAAAACCATCTGCCGAATATGCCATTCCTTTTGCTACTGGCTGTATGGGGCATTGCCATTATTGCTACCTGCAAACGACAATGGGAACTAAACCATATATTCGGACATACGTAAATACGGATGAAATCTTTGAAGCTGCAGAAGCATATATGGAAGAGCGTGCCCCGGAAATAACACGTTTTGAGGCATCATGCACCTCAGATATCGTTGGGATTGACCATTTGACTCACACACTTAAAAAAGCCATTGAATTTTTTGGGAGGTCTGATTATGGCAAATTGCGCTTTGTCACAAAGTTTGAGCATGTTGACCACCTTTTAGATGCAGAGCATCATGGGAGAACTCGCTTTCGATTTAGTATCAATGATGATTATGTCATAAAATATTTTGAACCGGGCACGTCAAGATTGAATGAGCGGATTAATGCCGCTGTGAAGGTTGCGGAAGCTGGTTATCCTTTAGGTTTTATCGTTGCCCCTATTTATTTACATGATGATTGGAAAGATGGTTATCACGAAATGTTCGAAAAACTGAAGGATGCATTACCCGGATTTGCGAAGAAAGATCTGACATTCGAGATGATTCAGCACCGATTTACTAAGCCTGCTAAACGTGTCATTCAAGAGAATTACCCGATGACAAAGCTTGAGCTTGATGAAGCGAAACGAAAATGGAAATGGGGCAGGTATGGAATCGGTAAGTATGTATATACCAGCGAGGAACAGGAAGACATCAAGGACACACTGGGGAACTATATCCACCAATATTTCCCTGAGTCAAAAATTGAGTATTTTACTTGATAGCGGAAAATCAACAAACCTTTAAGTTACTTGGCTAAGTGAGGAAGAATGAAAAAAATGGAGTAAGAACAAAATATTCATCATAATCTACGTGCTTTTGGTATTATTTTCTTTCCTAAGTAAATAATACGGATAAACACTTTAAAGGAGGGCACATAGATGATTGAGTTGCAAACAGAACTTGAAGGAAAAAGAACCTATTATCGTGATATGGAAAAGCACGCTAAAAAACTTGGTTATTGTCTCGGAGAATGCTGGGACTATCATAAGGGATGCCTGGATGGACTACTCTGGCGCGAAGCAGGTGAATCCATCTATTTAAGAATGCCATTTAAAGTGCTGGAGGGGGAACTTGATCGTCCAAATGCCTATATTCAGTTTGAAACACCGTATGTAATCAAACATGTTGTCAATACAGGGCTGGACAAAAGTGCAAATGCACTGGGCGCTGCTACAGGCTTCAGCCAATTTCAGAAGCCACTAGACAAAGATGGCTTGATTAGGGATAAAAATGAATGGGAAGACTTGGGCGAGCGAACAGTCAATACGATAGTGGAATATGTCCGTTTTGCATAACTATACAATTGGCAAGTAATGAAAGGAGTAACTCGATTGGATCAGCAGGAAATGAAAAGGACTGTAGAGAAAATTATAGGTGAAAGCGCTGTTGGTACGATGGCGACAGTTAAACAGAACAAACCGCATTCAAGATACATGACTTTTATTCGAAACGATTTAAAGCTTATTACCGCAACCAGTTTGGAGACACATAAAGCTGAAGAAATAAAAGCAAACCCATACACCCACATCTTGTTGGGCTATGAAGGAGAAGGGTTTGGTGATCAATATGTGGAATATGAAGGAAAAGCTGTGATAAATAGCACTGCTGATCTGAAAAATGAATTATGGAATTCCTACATGGAGCATTGGTTTCATGGGCCGGATGATCCGAATTACATCCTACTGGAAATTACACCGGTTCGAATAAGAATCATGAACAAAACAGGTGCTGAACCAAAATTATTGGAATTTTAACAGGAACCGGGTAGCTTTTATATCCGATATTTTGGTTCGTAGATAAAGTGAACATTCTTCGCATCTGCATAAGTGTAGCAAGGCATTCGCCGAAAGGTTGGCGAATGCCAAGTTTTCATTATACATTTACAGGTTGATTCCCTTTTGATTTTTCCGCGGTACAATGGATTTCTCCACAGAGATTATTTTTATAACCCCTTCGTTTCATTTCGTTTATGACCTTCATGTGGTACTGGTACAATTTATAGAGAGAATGACTGCATACATAGTTAACCATTTCATGCTTTTTTCCCAGCCGTTTCCCCCCAGTGCGCAACATTCTCTGTGCTGTTCAAGTAGCTACTGACGGAGAATTTTGGGCAACAGATTATCATGTCTCCGTTTAAATAGGTTAATCGATTTTTGGGGCTGTTTCTTAATGAATTGGGATACAGCCCTTTTTAGGAATGGGAAAGTGGACAAAGTTTTAAAATGGGGAATTTACTTGATCCTATTCATTATTGTAAACTAAGTGCAAGCAAATGATTGGATCGATTTAGGATAAAACAAATTTGTATATACTAATCCTATTTTAAACAATAAGGAGAGAAATTACATGACAAAGGGAAATGAAATCAGCAATAATAAGGAACTGTCACCAGAACAAGGTGAAGCATTACTTCGTGTGTTGAGAGCCCGTTTTGAAAAAAATAAGCACCGTCATAAAGGTCTAACATGGGCTAAAGTTCAGGCAAAGTTGCAAACTCATACAGACAAACTGTGGTCACTCCATGAAATGGAAAGAACTGGCGGTGAACCGGATGTGGTAGGTTATGATAAGGAGAAGGATGCATACACTTTTTATGATTGTGCAGCGGAAAGTCCTAAAGGCCGCAGAAGTGTTTGTTACGACCGTGAAGGGTTGGAGTCGAGGAAAAAACATAAACCAGAAAATAATGCGATTGATATGGCAACTGCCATGGGCATTGAACTTTTAACGGAAGAACAATACCGAGCATTACAGAAACTGGAAAATGTCGATATGAAAACGTCGAGTTGGGTGCAAACACCATCTGCTATTAGAGAACTTGGAGGTGCTCTTTTTTGCGATTATCGCTACGGGCACGTCTTTGTGTATCACAACGGTGCGTCCTCTTACTATAGTGCCAGAGGGTTCCGCGGCTCACTAAAGATCTAAATGTTGTACGAATAGCTACTATATTTGCATTTGAAAACGGATTTACCTAGGGAAAGGCATTCCTTTCAAAGAGGGCTCCCGCTTCCATTTTGTGCATGGCATAGCCCAAAAATAAGTAGCAAAACATGCGTTTGCATGGTATCATATTCCCATGCAGATTGCTCTTTGAAAACGGAAGCGATAAGGTTGTTGCAGAAAAAACGTCTGCAACGTAAAATTTTCAACGTTCTTTCGTCTCACACTTACCGATGGATTCAAAACCAAGCAAAGTAGGACATGTGGCGAGTCCAGCGTACAAGATAGGAAGCGATAATCGTCGGTGCAACGGGGTTAGCCTGCTAAGTGGTCGGTAGTTCAATACGGGTTCTTTTCGGATGTTTATAGTCTTTGCTATTTTTGTGCTAAGAAAATAGAAAGTGTAATGATATACTTAAGTATAGGGTATAGGGATTACAACATGGTATGAACCTAAGTAGAAAACATGAGAATTACATATGTTGGATTTGAGGTACTTATTATACTGACAGGAAATCTGTACCACGTAAAGACAAGGGAAAGGGGGAGGACTATGGACGAAAAAGGACAACTGTCCGCTGAATCAAAAATTAATCATGCTGAGGGAGAAGTCATTAACGCAATTGCCGAAACGATGGATTTGTATGGTGTAACTCCGTCCATTGGCCGGCTTTATGCCACCATGTACTTTAAACATCATCCAATGACCCTTGATGAGATGAAGGACGAGCTTGAAATGACTAAACCTAGTATGAGCACAGCGGTCCGCAATTTACAGGATATCAATATTGTCCGTAAAGTATGGAAAAAAGGCTCAAGGAAGGATCATTTTGTCGCAGAAAAAAACTTCTTCAATTATTTTGGCCAATTTTTCGGAAGTAAATGGAGAAGAGAAGCTGAATTAAATCTTTTCGCTATCAAACAAGCGGAATCTCAACTACAAGAGGTCATACAAGGTGAAGAAGTCGAAGAATATTTAATCGAAAGAGCCAAGCAAGACCTTGAACAGCTAAAGGACTACAAGAAATATTGTTACTGGCTTCAACAGCTCGCAGATTCCATCGACTCGGGTGAAATTTTTGACCTTTTACCAGTGGACAATTCAAATGCAAAGGCATAATTTCAAGTGGCGAAATGTACCGTACCAAGTCGTTATTTCCAGCACTCTCTTTTTGTACGCTTTTCTCAAAATCCCGTTCTCCCTAGGGAGTGTCGGTTCGACCCCGACCACCGGTATTAGAATATCAAGAAACGTTATCATATCATAGCCTTGAGTGAATAAAATCTTTGCTCTTGGGGCTTCAAATGAGTAACCACGACCAACATGATTCATTGTCATAATTAAACGATTTAGGGACTCTGTATAGACATTTGTGATGGGGGAATTGAAATAGTTGAATATTTACTCTTCCCAATTATTCATTGCTTTAATAAGGTCTTCAAAAAATGTCATTAATTCCTCAGGGACATTCAAAAGCCAGTTTTTGTATAGTTTCTAGGCTTCGTTGATTCATTCAGCTTCGTAAAGTGAAGAGGAAATAAATAAATAAAACCTGATAACAAACGTTAGTAAGTCAATGGTGCTGATAGTTCCTTAATCGAACCGGACTCCGGCTACCGCGCTGTCACCCTGCATGTTTTCGTCACGTTCCAAAAATGGGAACCTATCAAAAATATGCAGGGTATTACCTAAACCTCTTCATCAAGTTGCTTATCGGTGATGCATGTGTTGCATTTGCCTGTACCTCTTCTGCAAAAGTCACCCGTCGGCTTCGTTGTCATGATGACATATTGATTTCGCAGGGTTCCCCCACTTCAAGCAACATGGAAGGGTGCTAAGTGGTGGGTAATTTTAAATCGAAGCATCTCCCATTCCCTCCACATGCCATTCATAAATTTCCATCCAGCCAAGTTCCCTCACTCTTTTTGATGGCCGCTTGATAAATTACTGCCGCTACAACCGCGTCAAATAGGGCCATGCCGGTTGTTTTAAAAATAATCGTCTCATCTTCATGATGGGGAAGTTCGGTCTGTTTACGGATCAAAGTGGATAATGTTTGCACGTCTTTTTCCTGAATCCATCCTTTCTTCAGAGGTACTGCGATATCACCGGATTCTTCGATAGCGTCATGTGTATCGACGATGATGGTGGATGCTAGATTGTATAAGGCCTTGGGGAACTCGCGCATGTCTGGTTGAAAGGAGCCGACGCCGATCACTAATTTTCCTTTTAATAATGCTTTTTTATCTGGCAAGACAGGTTCGGAGGATGTGGTTGCTGTGATAACGATTTCTGCTTGGCTAACTGCTTTTTCAGCGGACTTTGCAGCACAAATGGTAATGCCAGGAGCAATTGCTGCTTTTAATCGATCAATAAAGGATGCTACTTTTTCACCTTGTGTCCGGTTATAAACAATAATTTTGTTGATGGGGCGTTCTTCGCATGCAGCGATGGCTTGATAAAAGCCTTGTACGCCTGTACCGATAATCGTGAGTGTGGATGCATCTTGCTTAGCCAAATGGCGAACGGCGGAGCCGCCAACTGCACCGGTGCGAAGGCCTGTTAAGTAGGCGCCGTCCATCAGTGCTTTTACTTTGCCGGTTTGATTGCAGTTTAATACAACAAGCCCTTCGATGGTCGGTTGATGGATCCACTTATTATTTGGATATACGGTAACGAGTTTTGTTGTAATATAATCTTCGGTGAAGCAGGGCATCAGAAGGAGTGTGTTACCGCTTTCACTCACTTGGAATCTTGTGGGCATATGGAAGGTTTCATCCTCATAGATCATATAGGCTTGATCAATCCCGTCGATGATTTCTTTCATGGATACAGCTTTGTTGATCGCATGTTCATCTAAGTACAACATATAACATTCTCTCCTCTCTATTCTTATTTATAGTGGATCGTTTGTATTTTATGATGCATAGAGGCAGTAGAAGGTTTGCTGCGGCAGCGGAAAACCAACCTAAGGCAAGTTGTAGCGCGCATTTGGCTTGTTTTCGTTCGACTTTTCTACTTTATTACTCGAGTTGGCCGTGCTGTTGCTCGAGTTGCCTATCTTATTGCGCGACTTTACCATATGATTGCTCGTCCTAGAGCCTTTATCGCGCGACTTTTTTCAAAGCGATAGAAATACTTGCTGCTATCATCATGTGATTACGAGTCATTGCTTATCTCCCGACGTTTATCAAATTTCCTTAAGTACAGTTCTTCATTTATAATTTATCATTTTTATTATATGATAAAAATAGGCAATATAACCAATTATCTGAAAAAAATAATAGGGTTTTTACAAGCATACCGTATGGTAGGGGGGACGTAAGCGAATGAGAGAATTGGTACAAATCGCACAAAGGTTGGTGAAAGCGGTTTCGGTGACGCTGCCATTTTCGATTAGTTTAAGTGATGCAGATGGCTGTATTGTTGGTGCAACGGATTCAAAGCGAATTGGTACGTTTCATCCGGTATATAAGCGGGTGATCGAAAGCAAGGATGTGATTGCTTTTAGTGATTCGGAGGCTTCTAAATTTGACAATGTCTTACCGGGACTAGCGATGCCGCTGAATTTTCAGGAAGAAACGGTTGGTGTCTTAGGGATCATCGGACCGCCGGAAGAAGTGAGGCCCCATGCGGAACTTACCAAACATTACGTTGAGTTATTATGGCAGGAGACATTTTATAAACAACTAGCTGATCTAAAGACCAAAATGGAAGAGACGTATTTACAGTACATTTTAATGAATGACGCTAAAAATGAGGAGCAGATGATGCAGTATTGTGATGCACTGCACATCGACATGGATACGCAGATGTTTTGTGTTGTCATTCATGTGGAGGATTATTTGGTGAGGGAATTCGATGATCGGGTCCTTTCATTGACCGTAAATAATTTGAAGGAGCTTATTTTAAGAGAAATCAATCACATTTTTCATCAGAAACAGCTCCTAAAGGTTCGTTTTTTAAATACGGATAAAATTGTGCTTTTATTTTCTGCTGCTTCGGTTCATGCATACGTTGCTTTTATGGATGCATTTAAACAAAAAAGTGCGAAACTCCTCAGGCGGCTTGCGAAATATCATCTTTCAGGTCCTTCGATTGCAGCCGGAAAGCTGGTTGATTCTGTGTTGACGATCCATGAATCTTACCAGGAAGCGGAGCAGCTCCTAAAGCAGAGTCATAGGCAGATTTTAAGTTATCATGACTGGGACGTTACTACGGAATTGCTTCCATCCAAGGTGGATCAGGCCTTCAAGGATAGAATGATGTTCCGGTTGCAGGATGTATGGGAAGATAAAAAATGCAAAGAAGTGATCAGCAGTTTCCAAGCGTACTGCCAGTATGGGATGAATATCACAGAAGCGGCGAAGGCTTTAGCGATTCATCGTAATACAGTTATTTACCGGCTGAAGAAAATGGAAGAAATCACGTCCATGGATACAAGAGATTTTCAGCATTGTGCACTTTTATATGTTATTTTAAAAAATATTTGCCCCCTTTTTGTATAGGATGACCAAATGGAAAAAAGATGCAGATAATAGTGATAGCGCTTACATAAAATGTGCGCCAGGGTTTTTCGTTTTTCTCTTTAGAGTTATTTATACATGATTCGACCTGGTGTCTTTATGCATGTTATCTATAGTATCCGAAAATTCCCTCCAGTAAGCTTGGATGTAACAACGATTCAAAGAGGGGGAGCGAGATGCAGAAGCAGACAGATATCATCATTGTTGGCGGCGGCGTGATTGGTTCCAGTATTGCTTACCATTTACTAGAGGATGGCTATACCGGCGACATCACCATTTTTGAAAAGGATAAACGATATGAATTTTCCTCTACACCGCGAAGTGCAGGGGGAATCAGGCAATTGTTTACAACCGGCATTAATATCGAGATGGGCAAATATGCGGTTGAAAAGTATGCTGCATTTCCCGAAGAGATGAAGGTTGACGGAGAACGGGCGGAAATTGATTTTCAGCAGCATGGCTATCTTTTTTTAGTAAGCGATGAGCAGGAGATGAAGCAGCTGGAGAGACAGGCGAAGTTGCAGGAACAATACGGTGTTCGTTCTAAGATGTTAGGGAAAGCTGACCTGTTAGATGTGATTCCGGAGTTAAATCTGGAAGATATTGCTGGTGGGTTGTATTCCAGCGAGGATGGTTATTTAGATCCTTATTCGGTGATGCAAGGGTACGCGAAAAAAGCGAAGCAGCTCGGCGCAACTTTTGTTTATGAAGAAGTGCATGAAATTCTTAAAATCCGCAATCATGTAAGCGGTGTCAAAACAGCCGATGAGAATGTTTACCATGCACCGGTTGTGATTAATTGCGCTGGTCCTTGGGCTCCTTATTTAAGTGAAACCGTTGACTTGCCAATCCCAGTTACTCCATTAAAACGGCAAATCATTCAATTCAATGCAGCAGAACCGCTGGAGAAGAAATTGCCATTAACCGTTGACCCGAGTGGCGTATATTTTCGCCATGAAGGGAGTTCGATTATTTCCGGCTATTCAGAAGATGTAAAGCCTGGCATTGATTTTTCCTGGAAACGTTCTTTCTTTATGGACTTTCTCTGGCCTATTTTGGCGAACCGAGTGCCAAATTTCGAAAAGGCAAAAATTCAGAGTGGCTGGGCCGGCATTTACAGTCATAATACAGTTGATCAAAATGCCATTATCGGCGAACACCCGGACTTAAAAGGCTATCACTTGGCTGTTGGGTTCAGCGGGCACGGGATGCAGCAGGCACCGGCTGTCGGGAAAGGATTATCAGAATATATTCGAACCGGTGCTTATGAAACGATTGATTTTACGCCACTTAGGTTTGAGCGATTTTATGAAAAGGATTTCGTGATCGAGGAGGCCATTGTGTAATCAACCTTTTGAGAGGGGCTGTATAACATGAGAGAGAACTGGGCGGGACGGATTGGTTTTATTATGGCAACCGCAGGATTTGCTATTGGTTTAGGGAACATTTGGCGTTTTTCGTATGTGGCAGGGGACAATGGCGGCGGAGCTTTTCTATTTGTCTATCTCCTTATTATTGTTCTTGTCGGTATTCCTTTATTTTATGTAGAAGCAGCGCTTGGGAGGAAGACACAGTCTGGGATTATCAAAGGGTTACGGAAACTGACGCGAAAAGGAAGTCCGTGGGTATCGATTGGCTGGCTTGGCACGCTGGCGGCGACCTTGATTATGTCTTATTATCTCATGATCATGGGCTGGTTATTTGCTTACTTTTTTAAAATTAGTACGGGAACATTCTCCGGTATGACGACAGCCCAAATCGAAACGACATATGAAAATTTGGTGTCGAGTCCAATGGAAGTATTTCTTTATTCATTGATTCCAGCTGCCTTGATTCTATTTATTGTAGGGCGCGGACTTAAAAACGGCATTGAGCGCTTTTCCCGGTTTTTCATGCCAGTTCTTGTCATGATGTTAGTAGTCCTTGCTATTTTCTCCGTGACACTTCCTGGTGCAATGGAGGGGATTGTCTGGTATCTGAAGCCTGATTTTTCGCAAGTTACGATGAGCACGATCTTAGAAGCTTTAGGGCAGGCATTCTTCTCCATCGGGATCGGCCTGGCAGCAGCATTTACGTATGGTAGTTATTTGAAAAAAGAGGATTCGAATTTAGTGACAGATGGTTCCTGGGTGATTGCGCTTGATACCTTTATTGCGTTTATTTCCGGTCTGGTTATTTTCCCCGCGCTTTTTGCTTATGGGATTGCTCCGACTTCTGGTCCGGGATTACTTTTTATCGCCATCCCAAATCTCTTTGATCCAATCCCAGGGGGCATCTTCTTTGGTTTAGTCTTTTTCTTCCTAGTGATTATCGCAGCGTTGATGACGGGGGTTGGTTTAGTAGAGGCAGTCGTTGCTAATGTGGAGGAAGTCTTTCATTTCAAACGCCGAACAAGTCTTTACCTTTCGATGGCGATCATGATCATTTTATCGATTCCTTCGATTTTATCGCATGGGCCTTGGTCCCATGTCACATTATTCGGGCAGACGCTTTTTGAATTCATTGATTATGTCTCAGGCAATGTTTTGCTGACGCTTGGCGGGCTGCTCATCTCTTTATATGTTGCTTTTGTCTGGAAGTTCGAAAACTATATGAAAGAAGTGAATCTTGGTGCGAAATTCCTTAAAGTAGGCCCTGTATTCAAGCCAGTCATTACATTATTTATTCCCGTCATGATTGTGGTGGTTTTTGTGTCGAATGTTATTTAAAGGATTCAAAGGTGGAGGTATCGAATGGATATAATAGCAGATCGGGTGAAACAAATTCCCCCGTATGTATTCGCAGATTTTCAACGAAAGAAACAGGAAATGGTCGCCAAAGGGGCGGATGTAATTGACTTAGGAATTGGGGCGCCGGATTTACCTGCCCAGTCAAGCATGATTGAAAAACTATCTGAAGAAGCAAAGAAAACAGCGAATCACAGGTATTCGAGTTTTCAAGGATGCAAGGAGTTTCGAGAAGCGGTAGCGGCCTTTTACAAAAAACAATACGACGCAGAAATCGATCCAGAGACGGAAGTTTTAACACTTATTGGATCCAAGGAAGGCCTTGTTCAGTTGATGCAAACGGTCATCAACCCTGGTGAAGGTGTCCTTGTTCCCAACCCCGGTTATCCGGCCTACCGGACAGCGGTGCGTTTAGTGAATGGGGTTGTTTATGATCTGCCTTTAGATGCTTCTTGCAATTACCGGCCAAAGTTGGATGAATTAAGTGAACAAGCAAAACAGGCGAAGCTGCTGTTACTAAATTATCCAAGTAACCCAACAGCTGCAACGGTTTCAGTGGATGTTTTCGAAGCGGCGATTGCATTTGGAAGAAAAAATAATACCTTTATTGCGCATGACAGTGCATATAATCTAATTCAATTTGGCAACTACAAGGCACCAAGTATCCTGCAAGTGGACGGTGCGAAGGAATTAGCGGTGGAGTTTGGCACCCTTTCGAAAAATTTTAATATGGCAGGGTGGCGCATCGGCTATGTGGTAGGGAACAAGAAAGTGATTCAGGCGCTAGCCGCACTGAAAAGCAATATGGACACATCGCAATTTTTACCTATTCAAAAAGCGGCAGCAAAAGCTCTAAATAGTGATTTAAGCAATCCGCGGGAAAATAGCCGGATTTATGAGGAACGGATGCATGTTTTATATGATGCATTGCATAGATTGGGATTGGAAGCGGAAAAGCCCCGCGGGACGATTTTTCTCTGGGTGAAAGTTCCCGGTCACTATACGTCCAGTGCATTTGCTGATTTACTTCTGGAACAGGCGCATATCATTGTAACACCAGGTCACTTTTTTGGTAGCGCTGGGGAGGGGTTTATCCGAATTGCTTTAACCGTTCCACTTGACCGGATCCAAACTGTGATTGCACGACTGGAAAATGTAAAAGGGATGGAGAATGTATGAACCAATATATAAAAAGATTAACCGCTGCACAGGCGATTGTAGAATGTCTGAGGAATGCGGCAATTGATAAGGTGTTTTGTGTTCCAGGGGAAAGTTATCTTCCGGTATTAGACGCTTTATATGAAGAAAAATCCATGGACGTAATTGCAACACGGCATGAAGGGGGCGCCTCCTTTATGGCGGAAGGTTACGGGAAGGCAACAAAGAAGCCAGGGGTAGTGATGGCTACACGGGGCGTTGGCGCAGCGAATTTAGCAATTGGTGTCCATACAGCGTATCAAGATTCCACGCCAATGGTCGTTCTCTTAGGCCAGGTACACAGCAAGTTCCGGGGGCGTGAAGGATTTCAAGAAGTGGATTTGGACCGGTTTTTCCAGCCGATTACCAAATGGGCGACCGAAGTAAAAGACCCGGAACGCATGCCGGAAATCATGGAAAGAGCGCTGAGGACTGCGCAATCAGGCAGACCAGGACCTGTCGTTATTTCCCTACCTGAAGATGTTCTTAAGGAAGTACGTGAAATGCAATTTTATCAAGCGTTTCAAGTACCAAGGCCTGCTCCGTCTGCGGCTGAAATGAACCAGGTGGAAGAGGTCTTACGCACGGCTAAAAAGCCAGTGATTATTGCTGGTGGCGGGATTAAAAGTGCTGGCGCAGAAGCTGCGTTGCAGCAGTTTGCTGAGCAGTATCACCTTCCAGTAGCAGTTGCATTTCGCCGCCATGATGTTTTTCCAAATGATCACCCGCATTACATCGGACACCTTGGACTCGGGGCAAACAAAGATTTAGTACGCATCGTGCAGGCGGCAGATGTCGTTCTCGTGCTTGGAAGCAGGCTTTCGGAAGTAACAACGCAGGACTATTCACTGCTTGGTCCTGAGCAAAAATTAATTCATATCGATATGGATGCCGCGACACTAGGGAAAGTTTACCCGGCGCATCTTGGTATTGTTGCAGATTGCAGGGAAGCGTTAAAGGTATTCCATCAGAGGGCGCCATCTTTTCAAATCCCGTGGAAGCAGTGGACGAAAGATGCGCATGCATTTTATGAGCAAAGCAGCGCATTAGACTATGACGAAAGCTGGGTCATTAATCAAAAGATTATTTATGAACTGCTTGCGCATCTGCCAGATTCCGCCATCATTACGAATGATGCAGGAAATTTTGCAAGCTGGATGCATCGATTTTACCGCTTTAAGCAAAAAGATACCTATATTGGACCGACGTCCGGTGCGATGGGATATGGGCTGCCTGCTGCCATTGGTGCAAAGCTTGCGCAACCAGATAAAGTCGTTGTTTCTTTATCCGGCGATGGTGGGTTTATGATGACGTCCCAGGAAATCGAGACGTCCATTCGATGCGGAGTACCAATTGTCAGCATTGTCTTTAACAACAATATGTATGGCACAATTCGCATGCATCAGGAAATGCATTATCCAGAGCGAGTTGTAGCGACAGATCTTGGGAATGTTTCTTTTTCCAAATTGGCACAGAGCATGGGGGCCGCGGGCGTTACCGTAGCTTCTGCGGCGGACTTTAAGACGGCTTTACAAAAAGCGTTAAATCGCGAAACAACAACCGTGATCGAAGTCATTACGGAGAAGGAAGAAATTTCAGCAGGAAAAACGATTCAGTCGATTCGCGATTCGAAAAAATAGCGTTAGGAAACATGATTTATTGATCGATAATTTTTTAAAAGGAGTGGATTTAGAATGGCAAACGCATTAGTAGACAAAGAGGTATTGATGAATCATATTAACGGACAGTGGGTGAAGCCAGAAGAAACACGGGATGTCATCAACCCGGCTAATGGCGAAGTAGTTGTAAAAGTGCCGCTTTCCACAAAAGAGGACGTAGACCAGGCAGTCCAAGCTGCGAAACAAGCGCAGAAAAAGTGGGCACTGGAACCAGCTCCTCAAAGAGCAGAGATATTGTATGAAGTCGGCCGGATAATGAAGGAGAGAAAAGAACATTTATCCAAACTGCTGACACTCGAAAATGGAAAAGTACTCGAAGAAGCACGCGGGGAAGTACAAGAAGGAATCGATATGGCCTTTTATATGGCAGGTGAGGGACGCCGCATGTTTGGCCAGACGACAAATGCCGAATTAAAGGATAAATTTGCGATGAGTGTGCGCGCGCCGATTGGTGTGGTTGGACTAATTACACCATGGAATTTCCCAATTGCGATCGCGACTTGGAAATCCTTCCCGGCCATTGTTGCAGGAAATGCGGTGATTTGGAAACCAGCAACAGAAACGCCAATTATGGCAAACGAACTAATGAAAATTTTTGAGGAAGCAGGACTTCCTAAAGGTGTCGTCAATGTTGTTTTTGGAACTGGTGGATCGGTTGGTGATGCGATGGTGCACCATCCAGCTATTAAAGTGATTTCGTTTACCGGATCCAATGAAACAGGAAGCAATATCGCTGCGGAGTGCGGCCGTCAATTAAAGAAAGTATCGCTTGAAATGGGCGGGAAAAACGCAGTCATTGTGATGGATGATGCAGACCTTGATCTCGCAGCAGAAGGGGTTATCTGGAGTGCATTTGGAACAAGCGGCCAGCGCTGTACAGCGTGCAGTCGTGTCATCGTACATGAAAATGTCAAAGAAGAACTAGAATCCAAGGTATTACAAAAAATGAAAGGTCTAAAAATCGGAGACGGGCTGAACGAGGACGTGAAAGTTGGACCAATTATTAATCAGGCTGGTATGGATAAAATTAAAAAATACATCCAAATTGGCCAGGAAGAAGGCGCAAAGCTGCTCGCAGGAGGAAAGGAATTAACCGGCGGCGATCATGCGAACGGATTGTACTTTGAACCGACTGTGTTTACGGATGCGACGATGGATATGCGCATTGCACAGGAGGAAATATTCGGACCTGTCGTTTCTTTCATCCCTGTAGCATCGTTTGAAGAAGCAATTGACGTCAATAATCGTGTGGAATTCGGCTTATCCAGCTCCATTTTCACCCGCGACGTGAATCAAGTGTACAGGGCACAACGAGATTTAGATACAGGGATCGTCTATGTCAATGCAGGAACAACAGGTGCGGAGATTCACCTCCCATTTGGAGGAACGAAAGGAACAGGTAATGGTCACCGAGATTCAGGTGTGCAGGCGCTGGATGTATTCACCGAATGGAAAGCCGTTTACGTAGATTATAGCGGTAAATTACAGCGTGCACAGATTGATGTGGAATAAGAAAGCATGGAGGATTTAATTTGTTTACGTTGATCTTCATTTAGTTGAGACTATACACGATTGTCGTTGTACAAATGACAACCGTGTATAGTTTATGTAATGGTTCCAGGTTTGCAAAAGCAACATTGCAGCCATAATTAACTAGATGTTATTTTTTGGCGATGCACTTATTAAAGTTTATACTGTCTATCCCATTTTCTTGTTTATTTAGAATAGATGCAAAAGCATATAAAGGAATGGAATAGTGAAAATGCACAGTACAGTCGTTAACAATACACCTAACGTTGCAAAATTCGTGTCGGCTCCAAATTTTTGTGAAAATAATGACGTTGTTGGTGCAGAGGGCATCCCGGAAACCAACATTGCAATGGCTAGCAATGGAAATGAGACAGGTAACAATAAAAATGGGAGCAATAACAATGGAATAATTAGAAGTCGAGCCACTGCAGACTTCCATAAATAAGGGTTTTTCAGCATGAAAGGAATGTCTTTATATGTTGTGTTTGCCAGTAAACTTCCAATTAATATCATGGAAAGGGGGATCGTCATTTTTCCAACACTTTCTAATGCGCTTGAGAAAATTTCCGGAAAACGGAAAGGGGAAAATAAAACCATGAAGCCTGCAATGGTCGACAAAATTCCTGGATTCAGGAGAACACTTTTCCATTTTATCGTTGTTTTTCTTTTCGTAAATAAGAAAATACCGTAGGACCATATACATAGTAAATAAAACAAATTAAATAGGCTTAAATAAATAATGCCTTGTGCCTTAAAGAGGATAAAACATACTGCATATCCGATAAATCCCTGGTTTCCAAAGATAATCAGGCTTTCATAGACACTTTCTTGTTTCTTTGGAAGATGGGCGCGTTTTCTCATCCAAAAAGCTAAAAGGATTGCTAGTGTAAGTACATAAACAGACATGGACAGAAGCCAAAGAAATTCCTTGATGACAGTAAAAGAAAAGGGGATATCCAGCGAGAACAAAATAAGTGCGGGTAAGGTAATATAGAGGATCAGTTGTGTTAACACATCATTCGTATGCCTATTCAGAATATCTTTTTTTCTTACAACAAATCCTAAGATTCCAATGCAATAAAGCATTATCATTTCCTGTAAAAAATCTCCTGCCATGCTCATGATTATCCCTCCATGGTTTACAGTATGAAAAGGAAAGCAGGGGGGTTCCAAGGTTTGTTTGATAGATTAAAGCGTTTAGGTTAATCCGCATTTCTTGGGAGGGGCTGTAAATGTTGTTTCTCCTGAAATGGGAAAAAGCCTCTCTAAAAAGAAGAAATCCTTGCAGCGCGACATCCGTGCAAGGATCTTGTATCTAAAAGAATAATAATCCGATCGATATGGGAATGAAGCTCCATATTAAAATCATGACGCAAAAGCCCATGATATCTTTTACTTTTAGGCCGGCGATTGCAAGGAGAGGCAGTGCCCAAAATGGCTGGATCATATTTGTCCATGCATCTCCCCAAGCTACTGCGACAGCCGTCTTTGCTGTATCAACGCCAATTTCAAGTGCTGCAGGGATCATGATTGGCCCTTGAATCGCCCATTGACCGCCTCCGGATGGGACGAAAAAGTTGACGATGCCAGCGCTGATAAATGTAAACCATGGCAGTGTGAAATCATTTGAAATACTGACAAACCACAGTGACAATTGCTCGGATAAACCGGAAGCTACCATCATTCCCATAATCCCCGCATAAAATGGAAATTGGACAATGATCCCCCCGGCATTTTTAACGGCGCTTGTTACACTATCAAGAAAACGGCGCGGTGTCTGGTGAAAGATAATGCCTAAAAATAAAAAGATAAAATTAACGATGTTGATATTTAAATCAAGTCCATTTTGTATAAAATGATAGATCACGTAGGCGAGCCCCAACAATCCTACGATCAGCGAAACGATTTTGCTGTTTTCCAAGCGTTCTGCAGGTGTGTGACTCTCGATTGGCTCTTCATTCCTCGCTTCAACTGCGGCGGTTGTTTGATTTTCCAGTAATTCCGGATCAATTTTCCCTGAACCATCACTAGATTTCATGAGCAATCGATTCAGCAATGGCAGGGAGAGGAGCAGTGTCATCACAATAAATAAATTAAAGTTACTTAGAAGCGTTTCGGTGATGGGAATGACTCCGATTACATCCGCCAAAAAGTGGTCCTCTGTGGCTATGGTTAACGGAATCGATCCCGATAATCCCCCGTGCCATAGCAAAAATCCGCTATAAGCACTCGCCATTAATATTCGGTAATCGACCGATGGCACTCTTCTCGTGACATGGATTGCCAGAAGCGCGCCTACAACTAACCCAAATCCATAGTTAATCAAACAAGCAATGGCAGCAACGAAACTAACGAGTACAACTGCTTGAGATGGTGTATTTGCGAGCTTACTTAATTTGGATAATAACTGTTTAACAATGGGAGTATTAGCCAGGATGTACCCCGTAATAACGATAAGCGACATCTGCATCGCAAAGTCCAGTAAATCCCAAAAGCCATCGCCCCAGTACTGAACCATATGGATAGGGGAGCTATCTGTAAAGCCAAGGCCTAAAATGAAAACAATAAAAGTTAGAATAATAGCAAATAGAAACGCATCGGGCAGGTATCGTTGTACCATCCGATCAAAAAACGCAGTGAGTGGCTTCAGCATTTTTTTCCTCCTTTCCTAGGTTAAAGCGCTTACATAAAGATAGCAAATGTTTCTGATTATTGCAACTCTCTCTTGGAGGGGACGTCTAGAAATCGATGTTGATAGACACCTATACTACCATATGTTTTGCATGTAGTTATGGTATATTTATATTAACATATTTTACACACGAGGAGGGTTCGGACGTGAAACGGTGTATCTACCTAAGTTTTGCATGTTTGTCTTGATTGGTTTTGAGCAGATGAGGAAGCGATGGTAAAAAATTTTAATGAATAACGAGGAAGTGAATACATGTTAGGTTATTATAGTAAGCTTTCTTCCCAAGTCTATGATATGGACAAATATATTGGTCTTTCCTATGGGGACGTGGCGTTTTATCGGGATCGATTAGCTTCTTGTACAGGGAATATTCTTGAACCAGGAGTTGGAACTGGTCGAATTCTCATTCCGCTTTTAGAAAAAGGGTTGAAGGTTGATGGCTTCGATGTTTCTAGGGAAATGTTAGAAATATGCCGTACGAACTGCAAAGCAAGAGGGTTACATCCAAATTTATTTGAAGGGAAAATGGAATCTGTTGCATTAGATAAAAGGTATGAAGCTATTATCGTCCCAACCGGAACATTTTTGTTGTTACATCAAAGGGAAGATTCTATGAAAGCATTAAAAAATTTCTATCATCATCTCAAAAGCGGTGGAAAATTAATGTTAGATATCTTTTTACAAACGGATTTCGCAATAGGCCAAGGAACAACAAGAACATGGGAATCTGAAAATGGCGATATGATTACATTAGAAAGTAAGGTAGTAGATGTGGATTATATCAACCAGTACACCATATCACACAATCGTTATGAAAAATGGCGTAACGGCGTATTAGTACAAACGGAATTAGAACGATTTCCGCTTCGTTGGTATGGAGTTGAGGAGTTTAAAATGATACTTGAACAAATAGGATTTGAAGATATTATCATTTCAGCAGATTATACGTACGGACAATATCCTACTAAATCAAATCAAACCATTACATTTGAAGCGGTTGTGCGTAAGGGGTAATGTTTTTTGCTACTGTGGGAGGGCACACGGACTTAAACCCTCCCGAAAAATGGAGGAGACCCTCTTTAACACGCATTCGCGCAATAAAGCCGGGAACTCGCGCGATGTTGCTAGAAAGTAGCGCCATAACGCTATGGAGTCGCGCGATAACCATACAAATTCGAGTGATGTTCCAAAAAACTTGCGCAATCTTGTTATGAATTCGCGCAACCTCATCCAATGGTCAATTTACCAATGCAGAAGCAGTGGTTAAAAAGTCGTTTGAAAGTGAGAAATCGATTAAAATACTTGAATCAGGGGGAATGATCATGACAGAACGATTCACGGGAAAAGTAGCTTTCGTAACTGGAGGCAGCAGAGGAATTGGCAAGGCAGTTGCCGAGCGATTTGCCCAAGAGGGAGCGAAGGTGGCAATTATTGATATCAACGAGGAAGCGCTCGGTGAAACGGAAAAAGAACTGCAAGACAAAGGCTACGCAGTTTTAGCGAAGAAGGCAAACGTGGCGAATGCTGAAGAAGTAGAGGCAGTTATGGAAGCGGTTGTCAGTAAATTTGGATCCCTGGACATTCTCGTTAATAATGCCGGTGTAATCCGAGATAATTTATTGTTTAAAATGACGGACAGTGACTGGGAGCAGGTGATGGATGTTCATTTAAAAGGCTCTTTTAACGCAGCGAGAGCAGCCCAAAACTATATGGTGGAGAATGAATACGGGCGCATTATTAATACATCATCAACATCTGCGCTCGGGAACCGCGGCCAGGCGAATTATGCGACAGCGAAGGCGGGACTGCAAGGGTTGACCAAAACGCTTGCCATCGAACTCGGTAAATTTGGCATCACGACAAATGCTGTGGCACCAGGCTTCATCGAAACGGAAATGACCCAGGAAACAGCCAGGCGCATTGGCGTTCCTTATGAGGACTTAGTCAAACATAGCGTAGCGTCCATTCCTGTTGGGAGAAGCGGAAAACCATCCGATATCGCCAATGCAGTCACATTTTTTGCAGATGAACGATCGTCATTCGTGAATGGTCAGGTAATTTACGTTGCCGGCGGTCCTAAGGATTAACAGACAATGAGGAGTGGTTTATGCATGTTTAAAGAGCATATCGGCAAGCAATCCAATAAAATTAAAAATGTAGTGGAGCGCGGGATGGTCAAACGGTTTGCTGAGGCAATCGGTGACATGCACCCCATTTTTGTCGATGAAGCCGTCGGAAGACAGTCAAGATATGGACAAAACATTGCTCCACCCACGTTCCCGAGAGTTTTCGATTACGGCGAAATAGAGGGATTGGATCTGCTCAGCGATGGGCTCATTCACGGCGAGCAAATCTATCATTACACGCGCCCTCTCTTGGTAGGGGAAACAGTCTACTGTTATACCAAAATAGAAAATTACTATGATAAAAAGAGCAGAAGCGGTCTGCTTGGATTCCTTATTTTAAAACGATTTGGGGAGGACGGCGAAGGTGAGACCATTTTTACGGAACAGCAATCCGTGATTATCACCGAAGCGGTCAGGAAGGAGCTGGTGAAATGAAGTCCCTTTCCGACTTACAAATAGGAGAATCGCTTGATCCGATCACACTTCAACCGGTTTCTCGACTTGATTTGATCAAATATGCAGGGGCCTCCGGCGATTTTAACCCCATTCATACGATTGACGCGGCTGCAGAAAAGGCGGGCCTCCCCGGCATTATTGCCCATGGCATGTGGACGATGGGGAACTTGTCCAAATTGTTTACCCCTTATTATGAAG
>NZ_JFBD01000049.1 GCF_000709085.1 Virgibacillus alimentarius
TTCCACGACATAGGCAATATCATCTTCTTGTCATTTAATTTCTAAATCCAGCGGCAAAACAATTTGATTCATGGAAACATAAGGGACACCCCTGAAAAATTGTGTGTAGTGACTTTAATTTTATCAGAAGGTGTCCTTTTTGTTTACTAAAACAAGCATATTAAAGCCGTTTTCATATCTAGTTGACTCGAACGAAAGGCGGCTGACTCCAGCGGGAATAGCACGAGTCTGAAGACCCCACGTGAAATGGTTTTCTTCCGAGGAGGCTGAGGCTGTGCCCGCGGAAAGCAGCCACCTGCAGTGCAAGTCAACGGGATTACTAAATAACTATAAATCGAACGGAAAAGTAAAATATAGAAGTTCGGGGGGGCCATCTAGAGACGGGACTCCCGAAATTTTTTTACATTTACTGGAGTTTTGTCCCAGTCTCGTCTATTAGTTTCGGTGTGACGGCAGTGGTTGTGTATGTTTTTCTACATGTTCATATTTATACCATACGCTCAGCATGATCAGGCCACCTGCAAGAAGCAGACCGCTTGTTACAAAGAATACCGTAGAAATTCCGAAATATCCTGCCAGCATACCGCCTAAAGCGGGACCAATCATATTTCCGAGGAAGCGGAGACTAGTGTTGTAGCCAAGAACCTCTCCTTGCATGGAAAGTGGTGCAACTTGTCGTATATAAGCTATTCTTAGCGGGATAATGCCCCCAATCGACACACCTAATAAAAACCGGATGATGATGAGTTGCCAAATGCTTGTAACAAATGCTCCCGGAAAATAGACAATCCCTGCCATAAATAGCAGCGGTATTAAAACTTTCATATATCCAACCCGGTCGCCAAGTCTTCCCCAGCGCTTTGTCATCAGTAAATTTCCCAGACCTGCAGCAGAAAAGGCCATCCCGGAAAAGAGTGCTATACTTGCAGTTCCATGAATTTCTGCAACGTATAAAGAGAGGATCGGCTGTATGCTGAAATGCGCAATTTGTACGAGTGCAGATAAAAGCATAACAACGAGAAGTACTGGTTTTTGTAAAATATGCATGATAACTTCTTTACTGCTGTATGATTTTTGATCTGTTTCATCGGAAACATTTAGCTTTATTTCTTTGACTCCAACTAATACAATGATAGCGGATAAAAATACCGTAACGGATGTCCATTTGAACGTAGCAGCATAACCAACTACGTCAGCTATCGATCCGCCAATCAGCGGCCCCATTAATGTTCCTGTGATGCTTCCAGTTTGCAGTGTTCCAAGTACACTCCCTGCGATCTTTTTTGGGGTTTGTGTCGCAATGAAAGCTTGGGACATTGGGATAAAACCGGTAAATATCCCCATAAAGAAACGCAATAAAAAAAGTCCCCATACGGAAGTAGCATATCCCATCAATAATACAGATAAGCCAAGCCCGGTAGCAGACATAATCAGAATCTTTTTTCTGCCGTATTTATCACCAATGCGTCCCCATATCGGTGAAAAAATAAAAGCAGTAATAAATGTTACACCGAATGTCCAGCCCGACCATGTTTGCACATACGAACTGGAAAAATCGCCGAGTGTTTCAATATAAAGGGAAAGAAATGGCAAAAGAGTTGTCATACTTCCAGCAACAAAAAAGTTAGCAAACCACATGATTGCTAAATTTTTTTTGATACGTATATTTTGATCACAGATTGTGAAGCCCTTCTTTCTTTTATTAGCTATCTTCACTATATAATGGTTCCATAAAAAATAAAAGTTATCTGCTTATGTCAAGTTACTGCTTCTAAGGGGGTGCGAGATGAGCGATGACAATCAAATGTGTTCATTGCGAATAAAAAACGTTATAATAAGTTGAAGGCAAAAAGTATATGCAAGTAAAAGTAAACACTAAAAGGAGTAAAAGAATATGAAAAAAGATTTAAAATTAACTGCCATATTTTTGCTGATTATTGGTTTGGTAACTGGACTAACACAGCCTGCTCATGCAGCGGATTCAGATAGCATTAATGAAAAACTGGGTGTACCTGTAGTTGTTTATGGAGATACTTTATCAGAGGAACAAAAACAGGAAGTACGTGATTTACTAAATGTCACTGACCCAAGTGCAGTAGAAGCGTATACCGTAACAGGCGAGGATATTGCTAAATATATTGATGGAGACCCGCATTCAAGAATGTTTTCTTCAGCAAAAATAACAAGAAAAGAAAAGGGGACAGGTCTTCACATTGATATTGCAACACCAGATAATATTACAGAGGTAACTACGGAGATGTATGCCAATGCACTGCTTACTGCTGGTGTAGAAAATGCAGAGGTTGAAGTTGTTTCGCCAGTAAAGGTAAGTGGACATTCAGCGCTTACAGGGATTTATAAAGCGTATGATGTACAGGGTGAAGAGCTTGATAAGGAAAGAATGGAATTAGCCAATGAAGAGCTTGATGTAGCAACGGAATTGTCCAAAAAAGAAGGAATGAACCAAGAAAAAGTTAGTGAACTACTAACAGAGATTAAAAAGGAAATCGCAGAACAAAATCCGGCAACGAAAGAAGATGTGGAAAAAATTGTCCAAGAACAACTGGATAAATTAGAGATCTCTTTAAGTGACAAAGATCGTCAGTTACTCATTGATTTATTTGAAAAAATGCGTGATTTGAATATTAACTTTGATCAGGTAAAAAATCAGCTTGAGGATATTGCCTCTAAAGTAAAAGACAAACTTGAAAACTTGGATATCGATGAAGGTTTTTGGCAAAAAGTGGTGAACTTCTTTGCGGATCTTTTTCAAATAATCAGTGATTTTTTCAGAAGTCTTTTTAAATAATCGACCAGCCAACAAGGGCTCAGAAAAATGAGTCCTTGTTGCATTTACATAAACTACGCTTGGTCAGGTGGAGTTGATGAAGTGAGTACGAAACATAGAACATCTCAAAAATGGCCAGTAGCCCTTTTTACAATTGGGGTTTTTATGGCAGGCCTTGATAATGGAATAATTAGTACCGCACTTACGACAATTAACGACACGTTTGGTGTTTCTCCTGCCTGGGGAGCCTGGAGCATTACGCTTTACACACTTGGTATTGCAATAAGTGTTCCGATTATCGGGAAATTATCGGATCGTTTTGGCAGGAAGCGGTTATTTATTATTGAAATATTTTTATTTGGGATTGGTTCCTTGCTGGTTGCATTAAGTCCCAGTTTTATCTTTCTTCTTGCTGCGCGTTTTATCCAATCCATCGGTGGCGGTGGGATTTTTATTATTGGAAGTTCACATATTTTAGCAACCTTGCCTAAAGGTCAGCAAGGAAAGGCGCTGGGCATGTTGGGCGGAATGAACGGACTGGCGGCTGTCATCGGGCCTAATTTGGGAGCGATCATTTTAGGCATAACGGGTACGTGGCAGTGGATGTTTTTAATCAATATACCAATCGCCATTTTTTTGATCGTATTTGGCTTTTTTAAAATAGAAGAGACAACACAAAGTACTACAAAGCCGATGGATTTTGCAGGGACTGTTTTACTTGCGTTGGGAATCTTGGCATTCATGTATGGACTGACGAACCTCAATAGTCTTGCTTTATTTGAAAGTATGATGAAGCCTTCTGCAGGACCATTTTTATTGATCGGGATTGTATTTTTTATCATTTTTATTCTTCATGAACGCCGTGTAGAAGAACGTAACGGAGATCCAATTGTAGCTTATTCTTTACTTAAAAAACGGCTATTTCAAATCACATTAATTTTAGGCCTTTTATCAGGCGGGTTTTTAGCGGGCATTATTTTTATTCCTTCCTTTGTCCAGCAAGTTTTGCAAGTGCCGGTTGAGAAAGCCGGATACTGGTTAACCCCAATGGCACTTGCCTCCGGAATTGGCGCTGGATTAGGGGGCTACCTTACAGATAAAGCGGGGGCAATTAAAACAATCATCTATGCCGGATTCATCGGTGTCATTGGCTTTGTCCTTTTCCCGCTTTGGGTCGATAGCCTTGGGCCATTTCTTATCGCAAGCGTTCTGGCGGGGATTGGCTTAGGTATTTTACTTGGAGCGCCACTAAATGTTCTGGTTGGCGAGTGTGCCGGGAGCAATGAAGAAGGATCAGCACTTGGAGCATTATCGTTAATCCGTCAAATTGGTCTATCTCTTTTCCCAACGTTATATGCTGGCTTTGTTGCTGGAGCATTTACAAATATTTCTCCGGTAATGAAAGTGAAATATGGAGACTTAGGCCTGGATCATGTCAATGGGGAGGAAAATTACGGAGAGGTTATCGAACAGATCAATAAAATAACTGATCCCAAAACACGTTTGGAGGCGCTTGATACAGTCTCAAATATATTAAAAGCCGGCTTTAATCAGATGTATATAACAGCTGGTATCTTAGCCCTTTTTGTTATGATCCTAGGTGTTTATTTATCTTCACGAAAGCAATAACTTTCTCCAACTCCCCGTCCCGTATAGGAGTAATACAGTATAACCCATCATACTAATAGGATAGCTTAACTTTCTATTGGTATGATGGGTTTGAAAAGAGTTAAATAGATTATAACATTTTATGGACACTAAAGACGGAATATTTAAACTAAATTGAAATATTAGTAAAATAGTCTTGTAAAAATGTAGCGTATCCTTTATAATCGGGGAAAATAGACTGTTTTGTAAAACAGGGATGTAAGTTTGAGTGTCTCCTGAATTGTCGGAATATTAAATAAAGTGTCGGGAGGTAGATGTCCAATTGAAAGAAAGTCCCTATGATAAAAAGCTTCTCGAAATTAAAAACTTGCAAACAGGCTTTATAATGGATGGGAAATTACATAACGCCATAACAGATATCCATATGGACGTAAAACCAAAAGAGGTTGTTGGTGTTGTGGGAGAATCCGGGTGCGGAAAAAGTGTATTGTCCCTATCTATTATGCAGTTATTACCAATGGCAAACTCCAAAATAGCAGCCGGTGAAATTTTATTTAACGGAAAAGATCTGACAAAGCTACCCGATAAAGAAATGAGGCACATACGCGGCAAGGATATAGCCATGATTTTTCAAGAACCAATGACAGCGCTCAACCCGGTATTTACAATTGGCTTCCAATTAAAGGAGGCATTATTTAATCATATTGCTATATCAAAGAAAGATGCGAGAGAAAAGGCAATTCATCTGCTGAGGCAAGTAGGTATTTCTCGTCCTGACAAGGTGGTAAACGAATATCCTCATCAGTTATCAGGGGGAATGCGTCAGCGTGTGATGATTGCAATAGCGATTTCCCTTCACCCTAAACTTTTAATTGCAGATGAACCAACGACTGCACTTGATGTAACCGTACAGGCGCAAATATTAGAACTTTTAAATGAGATACAGAATGAAGAGGACATGGCAATTATGCTCATCACCCATGATTTAGGTGTCGTAGCAGAGATGGCAGATCGAGTCATTGTGATGTATGCCGGGCAAATTGTAGAGACATCCAATGTTATCAATCTGTTTCATTCCCCTAAACACCCATATACGGAAGCATTATTAAATAGTATCCCGAAAATAGATGAAGACATTAGTAAGTTACATACCATTCAGGGGATCGTGCCTTCACTGCAAAACATGCCCAAAACAGGATGCCGTTTTGCAGACCGATGTCCCAAGGCATTTGAAGACTGTTCAAAAATAACACCGAAACTTGCTGAAGTCGTTGATGGACATCACGCAAGATGCCTGCTTTATGAGCAGTGTTATCCAAACCCATCAAATAAGCAGGAAGGAGTGAATTTATGAGCAGACAAAGTAGTATAGCTTTAGAGGGTGGAAGTGATCGTGATGTGTTACTGGAAGTAAAGCAGTTGAAAAAATATTATCCTGTAACCTCAGGGTTTTTTAAGCGAAAAGTGGCGGACGTGAAAGCTGTAGATGATATTTCATTGCGTTTGAAAAAAGGGGAAATATTTGGACTGGTCGGGGAATCTGGATGCGGGAAAACGACTGCTGGAAGAACAATATTACGCCTTACGGACGCTACGGAAGGAAAAATTGTTTTTGACGGGGAGGATATTACAAGATTAAAAGGTGCTAAATTAAGAAAGGCCCGGAAAGACTTTCAAATGATTTTTCAAGATCCGTATGCATCATTAAATTCAAAAATGATGGTAGGCCATATCGTTGATGAACCAATTCGCAACTACATGTCAAAGTCACATAAAGAATTAAAAGGGGAGGTAAAAAAATTATTAAAAAGAGTAGGTTTGCGCTCGGAAGATTATTATAAGTATCCGCATGAATTCTCAGGAGGACAACGACAGCGTATCGGCATTGCAAGAGCACTTGCATTAAATCCCAAACTAATAATAGCAGATGAGCCAGTGAGTGCTTTGGATGTGTCGATTCAGTCGCAGGTCTTAAATTTGCTTAGGGACTTGCAGGATGAATTTAAATTGACCTATTTATTTATTGCACACGATTTAAGTGTAGTGAAACATATGAGTGATCGCATTGGGGTTATGTATCTTGGAAACATGGTGGAAGTTGGCGATAAGGAAGCAATTTATAGAGAGCCTTTACATCCTTATACGCAAGCGTTGACGTCAGCCATTCCTAATCCCAATCCATTAAGAAAGAAAGAACGTGTTATTTTAAAAGGGGACGTACCCAGTCCGCAACATCCACCAACCGGTTGTGTCTTTCATACAAGATGTCCAGTGGCGATGCCAAAATGCAAAGAAGTTGTACCTCAATTGAAGGAGGTGAAACCAAATCGTCATGCTGCTTGTCTCTTATATGAATAATATAGAATAAATTCTAAAGGGGGAAGATGGTTTGAAAAAAAGGTATTGGTTTTTGTTAGCGCTTTCATCTGTTTTGGTTATTGTATTTGCAGCCTGTTCTAATAGTACGTCGAATAATGAGGGAGAAGAAAATAAAAATGATGCAGATACAAAGGAAACAGCGGAGGGCGAAATAAAGGAGGACGGCACGCTTACTTATGCAGTCGACCAGGCCCCAGAGGGATTATTTATTGATGGATTTGCCGGCAGTGCCATTGACAGTGAAATCATGGACTTTATACATGAAGATTTAGTTACCGTAAATGCCGATATGGAGTATGAGCCAAATCTCGCTGAATGGGAGACAGAGGATAATAAGGAATTTATATTTACACTGAAGGAAGGTGTTAAATGGCACAATGGTGAGGAGTTAACAATGGAAGACTGGGAATTTGCTCTTGAGGTAATTGCTCATCCGGATTATGAAGGGCCACGCTTTAATTATGTCAAGGAGATTGATGGTGCAGAGGAATATCGCGAGGGAGAAGCAGACTCCATTTCCGGATTTGAAATAAAAGATCCATATACAGCAGTAGTGACATTTAAAGAAGCAAAAGTAAATAACTTGGGGAACTTATGGACGACACCAATGCCGAAAAAAGAACTTGAGGATATTCCTGTAGCGGACATGGAATCTGCGGAGGAAGTGCGTGAAAACCCTGTAGGAATGGGGCCGTTTAAAGTGAAAGAAGTTGTTCAGGGAGAGTATGTTCGTCTGGAGCGTTTTGACGATTATTGGCAAGGCAAGCCTAAATTGGCTGAGGTGTTAATTAAAGTAGTCGACCCTTCATTAACATTAGGGGCACTGCAAAACGGGGAAATAGATATTATGGAGGTTCGCCCTGATGATATCGCAGAACTTGAAGGATTAGATCATATTCGAGTTGAAGAACAAAAAGGTCTCGGGTATTCTTATGTCGCTTTTCGATTTGGACATTATGATCAAGATAAGGGGCAGGCAGTAGCCGACTTTGATAAGTATGCTAATAAAAAATTACGACAAGCTATGTTTTATGCGCTGGACCGGGAATCTTTGATTGACTCTTATCTAGCAGGTAAGGGAACGATTGTTAACACACCTATACCTTCTGTACATTGGATAGCCGCTGATGAATCCGAGTTAACGCAGTATGACTTTGATCCAGAAAAAGCTAAAAAACTGCTTGATGACGCAGGATATAAAGATACAAATGATGATGGATATAGAGAAGACCCAGACGGGGAAGAGTTTGTTGTTAAGTTTTCTCATTATGCTGGTCCGTCTGCTTTTGAGGGACGCGCGCAAGCTATTATGCAAAACTGGGAAGATGTCGGTCTAAAAACAGAACTTGCAACTGGACAGTTAATTGAATTTAATACGTATAATGAAATGAAGGAAAATGATGATAAAAACATTGAAGTGTTTTTTGGAGCTTGGGTGGTCGGGTCCGATCCAGATCCATCTGGATTATGGCACAGCACGGCTGAGTGGAATTATGGCAGATGGGTAAATGAAGAATCAGATAAATTGTTAGAAGAAGGATTGAGCAAAGCATCTTTTGATGAAGAATACCGTGCAAATGTATATGTAGAGTGGCAGAAGCTATTTAATGAAGAACTACCTGCACTTCCGCTTTGGGAAAATATTGACCTGTACGGGATGAACAACCATTTAGAAGGTGTAACCATTGATCCTAATGGTTTACGTAATTTCCATGAATGGTATGTAACAGAGTAATAAAATAGCTGCATTCTTTATCTATAAGGAGAAATGTCTATGTTAGCATACACGTTGCGCAGGCTGTTCTCTATGATTCCTTTGCTGATTCTTGTTTCTGTTGTTGTGTTTTCCCTGGCACATTTGATGCCAGGGGACCCCTTTTCAGGTGAAATCGACCCAAATAATACAAGTACAGATTACATTGAAGAAATGCGAGAAAAGCTGGGCTATAATGATCCGATCACTGTTCAGTATAAAAGGTGGGTCACGAATTTTGTCCAAGGAGACTTAGGGAAGTCAACGACGTATAAGAAGCCAGTATTAGATGTCATTGTAGAAAGGCTTCCAAATACGATATTTTTGGCATTAGCAGCACTCATAATTACATACATACTAGCATTCATACTAGGTATGTATTCTGGCCGCAAACCATATACGGTTGGTGATAACTTAATCGCTACGTTTAACTATACTGGAATAGCTATCCCCCAATATATTATAGCGATAGTAGCCATCTACTTTTTTGCATTCCAGTTAGGCTGGCTGCCATCGAACGGCTCCGTCACCCCAGGTCTTGAAGAAGGAACATTTGCGTATTGGAATGATAGAATGCTGCATGTTATTTTGCCGGCGATAACGCTTGGATTATTCTCGACAGCATCTTACACGCAATTTTTACGGAATGATATTATTCAAAATAGCGAAATGGATTACGTGCGTAGTGCTAGAGCAAGAGGTACGAGTGAATCGCATATTTATAATCAACATATTTTAAGAAATTCCATCATCCCTCTTGTAACGTTTTTTGGGTTTGATTTAGCTACATTAATTGGAGGAGCGATTATTACGGAAACAATTTTCACTTATCCGGGAATTGGAATGCTGTTCATTGATTCAGTGAATACGAGAGATTATCCCGTTGTTATGTCTTTAACATTATTGTTTTCATTGCTGACGTTAGTAGGTAACCTCGTTTCCGACCTATTATATGGGGTTGTAGATCCCAGGATTCGTTATTAAGGAGGGTTATTTGTGGAGCCAGCACTAAATACACCATCTTCAGACCGGGATGAAATGGAACGGAAGTTTGACTCTACATGGACGATAGCCCGAAAGAAATTTTTTAAACGGAAATTAGCAGTAATCAGTTTACTCTTTCTTCTGTTTATTATCACGCTGTCCTTTTTAGCTCCTTATATCACTAGTGAGGATATTAGTAGAATTGATATGGCAAATATTAATCAAGAGCCATCAAATGAGCATTGGTTTGGGACAGATAGAAATGGAAGAGACGTGTTTACGAGAACGCTTTACGGAGGAAGGGTCTCCTTGACAATCGGCTTAACGTCCATGCTTTTTGTAACTTTCATTGGATCGATTATTGGATCGATTGCTGGTTTTTTTGGTGGTTGGATTGATGATTTATTCATGCGTTTTACAGACTTTGTTTTAACGTTGCCCTTTTATGTTTTTGTTATAGTATTAAATGCAATAATGATTGGCTTTGGTAAAGTAACAGGGATGTGGAGTTTAATCATTGTTTTTAGTTTACTGGGCTGGGGAAGTGTAGCTCGGATTGTTCGTAGTAAAATATTAGCAGAAAAGGAAAATGAGTATGTTTTAGCTGCAACTTCCATCGGGTCGAAACCATCTAAAGTAATCATGAAACATTTAATCCCAAATGTAATGACAACGATTATCGTCCAGGCTACGCTGTTGCTTGCCACGTATATTGTAGCTGAAGCAGGACTAAGCTTTATTGGGGTTGGCGTCCCGCCGGAAATTCCGAGTTGGGGAAATATGCTTATGGAAGCAAGACAGACAGATGCACTGCAAAATAAACTATGGATATGGATTCCTCCAGCTGTTTGTATTACATTAACGATATTGTCCATTAACTTCTTTGGGGAAGGATTAAAGGATGCTTTTGACCCAAAGCGAAAAAAATAGATTAGATCATCGTGAAAAAGATAAAAAAGCATGGTTCTACTACCATGGTGGTAATGAACCATGCTTTTTTACTTATGAATGACATCACGGATAGACAATACACCTATTTTTTATTGGAGAAAAGAACCTTTAATAATACAAAAGTATTACAAAAGATTCACGTGACACATTTATATTACAAAAATATTTCAATTGTAATAGGGTTATAATAGTTTAATAGGAACTGTAATAAATATTAATCGATTTGTAAATCCACTCTCCTTTTTACTGTGATAATATAATCACTGTTAGAAATTTGAGGAGGAATTACAAATGAAGAAAATAGTAGCGACAATTGCTACAGGAATCATTATTGCAGGAGCTGCAGCAACAAGCGTATCAGCAGAGCAATATGAAGTTGAAAAAGGAGATAACCTTTGGGATATAGCAAATGAACATCATACGACAGTAGATGAATTAGTTAATATAAATGGTTTGAAAAATACGGTAATTCAGCCGAAACAAACATTAGTCATTGATGAAGAATCAGAAGACGTTTATGTAGTTGAAAAAGGCGATACATTATCAAGGATTGCAAAAGAATTTAATGTAACAGTTCCAAGTATCAAGAAATGGAACGATCTATCATCAGATAGAATTGTAGAGGGACAAGAACTACATTTAAAAGAGGCCAATGTATCAGAAGAAGTAACTCCAGCTGTTGAAACGGAAGTTAAATCAGAAGAAAATGTTACTGAAGAATCTGCAAATGATTCCAGTTCTGAAAAAGAATCTAATGAAAATAATAGTGAACAAGAAAGCTCAAGTGAGAGTCCTGAAGGAAAAACAATCAATGTTTCCGCGACAGCATACACAGCTAGCTGTGATGGCTGCTCAGGTGTAACAGCGACTGGTGTGGATTTAAATGCAAATCCAAGTGCAAAAGTGATCGCTGTTGATCCAAATGTTATCCCGCTAGGTTCAAAAGTACATGTTGAAGGCTATGGCTATGCCACTGCTGCAGATAAAGGAAGCGCAATTAAAGGAAATAAAATTGACGTATTTATCCCAAGCAAAGACAAGGCAAATGTCTGGGGCGTCAAAAATGTGAATGTAACGATTGTAGAATAGTTCGCTGAAACAATTAAAGAATCTAATAATCTAACAGAAGGAAGCATCTAAAAAGAGGGTGTTTCCTTTTTCGGTGATTATTTTTAATATAAATAAGAAGAAATATTACTAAAATCATATTTTGTAATATAAATTTGTTAATCTGGAAACTATTGCAATAAACTCTTAACGACCTTGTAACCGCACAACCCCTTTTCTTATGATAGTATAGGCATTGTCAGAAATTGAAGGAGGTACTATTTATGAAGAAAATAGTAGCGACAATTGCTACAGGCATCATCGTAGCCGGCGCAGCCGCAACAAGTGTTTCGGCAGAACAATATGAGGTAAAACAAGGAGATAACCTCTGGAGTATCGCAAACAATCACAATACTACTATAGACGAACTAATGGATAGGAACGGCTTACATAGCACCGTGATCCATCCGCAGCAAAGCCTGGTTGTCAGTGGCGAAGGAGATGCAGAAAAAGCTAACACTTACACCGTTAAGCAAGGAGATACATTATCAAGGATTGCAAAACAGTTTGGTGTAACAGTGCAAAATTTAAAAGCATGGAATAGCTTGCCGTCCGATTTAATTATAGTTGGGCAAGAGCTTGGAGTAAATGGTGCTCAGGCATCTCAACATCAAAATCAAACGAATCAAACTGCTGAAGTAGAAACGGAAGAGCCAGCAGTTACAGAGGAAACTCAAGCGGCTGAAGCATCTAATCAAGAGCAAGA
This sequence comes from Virgibacillus alimentarius, assembly GCF_000709085.1. Classification (GTDB taxonomy): domain Bacteria; phylum Bacillota; class Bacilli; order Bacillales; family Amphibacillaceae; genus Virgibacillus_B; species Virgibacillus_B alimentarius. The sequence continues at coordinate 12,277 of NZ_JFBD01000049.1, forward strand.
GCCTTCCGAAGATCAAAATCAGGTGCACCAAGATGCTGAAGGCCAAAATGCTGAAAGTCAAACTACGGAAGAACCAATTGCTGAAGAAGTGAGCACATCTTCAAACGAAAATTCAAACGCTGAGCAAGCTTCTGCAGCTGAATCTGATGACCAAGCAGAATCAAATGAAAGCCCTGAGGGGAAAACAATTTCCGTTTCATCAACTGCATATACCGCAAGTTGTAATGGCTGTTCTGGTGTAACTGCAACTGGGAAAGATTTAAATGCAGACCCTAACGCTAAAGTAATAGCCGTTGATCCTAATGTTATCCCATTAGGTTCAAAAGTATACGTTGAAGGCTATGGTTACGCAACTGCTGCTGATACTGGCGGTGCGATTAACGGAAATAAGATTGACGTTCATGTTCCTAATAAAGGTAAAGCATATGACTGGGGTGTCAAGGACGTCAACGTAACAATTGTTGAATAGGCTGTTATGAAACGCCGGCGATATTAAAGTAAGGAAAGCATCTTTATAGAGGCTTTCCTTTTTTCTTATTTAAATATCATGCTGTTATTTGTCGATGCTGAAATAACTATTTTGGTCTACAACTTCAACCGAATGATCCGTTGTTTGACTATATCCGAAAAAACTAAATGCGAGGATCAAGACTAAGAATAATGCGACAAGTAATTTTTTCATTTTCTTTTCCCCCAATATTTTGTATCCTTTCTTAGTATAAAAGAAAATGAAAGAAATAACCATGGATTTTGGTGGCAAAAGTAAAGAAAAATCTTACAAAAATGTAAGGGGAAGTGTACAAAAAGAGACTGGAACAAAACCCCAGTAAATGTAAAAAAAGTTCGGGAGTCCCGTCTTTAGATGGAACTCCCGAACTTCTATATTTTACTTTTTCGTGCGATTTATATACTTATTTAGTAATCCCGTTGATTTGCACTGCAGGTGGCTGCTTTTCGCGGGCACAGCCTCAGCCTCCTCGGAAGAAAACCACTTCACGTGGGGTCTTCAGACTCGTGCTGTTCCCGCTGGAGTCAGCCTCCTTTCGTTCCAGTCAACTAGATATGAAAAGGGCTTTAATATGCTTGTTTTAGTAAACAAAAAGGACACCTTCAGATAAAAGAAAAATGGGTTCGATCATCAAAGACCGATGGTCGAATCCATTTTTTCTTATTCTTGGCTAGTTATGCCCCAACTACTTTGCTTAAACAGCATACATTTCTGTTAATTTTTGTTGTATAGCCTTATCATTTACATATTCATCGTAACTCATTTCCTTATCGAAAATGCCATTTGGTGTAATTTCAATGAGTCGATTTGCGATACTATTGATGAATTCATGGTCATGTGATGTAAACAGAATAGAACCTTGGAATTTAATTAAGCCATTGTTTAAAGATGTGATGGATTCTAAATCGAGATGACTTGTTGGCTCATCAAAAAGTAGTACGTTAGCATTGCTTAACATCATTTTTGACAGCATGCAGCGCACTTTCTCTCCACCTGATAAAACACTGGCTTTTTTCAATGCCTGTTCACCGGAAAACAACATTCTTCCTAAGAAACCGCGTAAAAATGTTTCTGTCTCATCTTCGGGAGAATATTGCCTTAGCCAATCGACTAATGGAAGGTCATTATTATCGAAATACGCACTGTTATCTTTAGGAAAATAAGATTGAGATGTCGTCACTCCCCAGTGGTAAGTTCCGGAATCTGCTTCCATTTCACCCATGAGGATTTTAAATAATGTTGTTTTAGCGATATCATTTTTTCCGATGAAAGCAATTTTGTCACCTTTATTCATGGTAAAGCTTATATTATCTAAAATCTTTTCGCCATCAATTGTCTTCGTTAATCCCTCTACGCGCAATAAGTCGTTACCGATTTCCCTACCAGGAGTAAAGGCGATATATGGATATTTGCGTGACGAAGGTTTTATGTCATCAAGTGTAATGCTGTCAAGCAGTTTTTTTCGCGAAGTCGCTTGCCTGGATTTGGAAGCATTTGCACTAAACCGGGCGATGAAATTTTTCAGGTCTTTTATTTTTTCTTCTTTTTTCTTGTTTTCATCTTGTGCCATTTTAGCAGCAAGCTGGCTGGATTCGTACCAGAAGTCATAGTTACCGACATAAATTTCAATTTTTCCGTAATCAACATCTGCTATGTGTGTACATACTTTATTTAAAAAGTGACGGTCGTGGGAGACGACAATAACCGTATTTTCAAAGTCAATTAGGAATTCTTCCA
>NZ_JFBD01000050.1 GCF_000709085.1 Virgibacillus alimentarius
GCTATGAAGAATTAAAACGACGAATTGAAGATTACATCTATTGGTATAACCACGTATGATCAAAAGCAAAATTGACTGGACTGAGTCCGGTCGAATACCGAACTCAATCCAGCCAATCAGCTGCATAATAAAAACTCTAACTTTTAGGGGTCGCCACTATAACTGGTTGCTCTTTTCTATATGAAACGTACTCCCTATTCTATTTTCTTTTCCAGAAACGTTGCTTGGCGATTGCGGATACGAATTCATCCTTGAAATTCGGATTATTAGCAGCAAAAATGACACCAGCTAAGTTGTTTTTCTCTGATGACTGAATAAAAGACTGCCCAGTTGAAGCAATACCGATTGGTTTATAGTGTTTATATGCATTTTGTACAAAATGCATCATTTCTTGATTAAATTTTGCCTGATTCTTAGAACTGCCGCCAACGACATAGAGTGAATCAAGCAAATAAGGACTTGAAGTAAGAAATGTTTCATCGACTTTAAGCTTGGTACCATCAGTACCTGTGATTGTACCAAGCGTTTCACTTACAATTACAACAATAACGCCACATTGTTGTAAAAAGGTAATCGTATTTGTTACCTCATTACCGTTAAAACCATTGCCAATCAGTACACCTACTTTTTGCGTATATGCATAATGCGGTGTATTTGCCTGGCTTAGAGAAGGGTAACTTGTAGAAACAGGAACATGGGATCCACTTGGGCGATCGACACCAATATTATCAGCAATGATGCAGGCCATTTCCTTATCTACGTTGACTAACAAATTGACATTTTGTTGGCGTACAGATTCGCTTTTTACTTTTCCAAGTTGATAGCTAAAGGCTTCCATGGTGTGCTGCTTTTCAACAGGTGTCATACTATTCCAGAAAATTCTTGGTTGCGTAAAGTAATCCTTGAACGATTCGCTTCGGTTACGTGTGACGTGTCCTTCCACTTTTTTTGGATAATGAGCGTAGCCACCTTTTTCTGGGGGAGTTGTGTATGGCGTGTTATTTGCTAGCGAATTTTCATGATAATTTACATGATCAACATCGATTCGATATCTCATATAGCCTTGTCGTTGATTATTATGAAACGGACAGATCGGTTGATTGATCGGTAAATCCTGAAAATTACCGCTACCAAGTCGATGGTATTGTGCACTTTGATAAGCAATTAACCTTCCCTGCAGGACGGGATCATTAGAAAAATCAATTCCCGGAACGACATTTGCAGGGTTAAATGCTACTTGTTCTAATTCCGCAAAGGCATTATCAACGTTTCTATTTAATGTCATCTTACCGATAAGGTGAACAGGGACAACTTCTTCGGGCCAAAACTTCGAAGGATCGAGAACATCAAAGTCGTATTTGAATTCATCCTCCATTGGAATCAGTTGGACACCTAATTCATATTCAGGATAAGCCCCGCGGTCAATCGCCCCTTTTAGATCCCGCCGGTGGAAGTCCGGATCGATTCCTCCGATTTTCTGTGCTTCATCCTGAAGAAGGGAATGGACTCCGAGGACAGGCTTCCAAACAAACCTTACAAAGGTTGGTACCTCTTGTTCGTTGACAAATAGGTACGTATTAATCGACCATGATTCCATCATTCGATAACTACTTATAATGCCCCGATCAGACATAATCCATTGCACCATGTGAAGCGCTTCCGGGTTATTGGCTACATAATCCCAAAAATTGTCATGTGCCCCAGAAGCTGTTGGCATATCAGTACGTGGCTCAGATTGATAGGCATGCATAGCATCCGGAAATTTCATCGCATCAATATTAATTAATACAGGCATAGCAATCGTTGTCAGATCGTAATTTCCTTCTTCTGTATAAAACTTAGTACCCCAGCAACGTAAATCCCTTGCCGTATCCTTAGACCCTCTGTCCCCTTGGACGGTAGAAAAACGGACAAATACAGGAGTCTTTTTACCAGGTTCCTGCAAAAATCCAGCTTTTGTAAACTGTTTCATAGAATCATAACATACAAATTCACCATGTGCCCCGTAACCTCTTGCATGAACAACTCTTGGTGGTATCCTTTCACGGACGAAATGAGTCATTTTTTCAAAAAAGTGCCAGTCTTGGCGTAATGAAGGACCGCGTTCACCAGCTTTTAATTGGTCTTGATCGTCTGAAATTTTTCTCCCTTGATTTGTTGTCATTGGCTTCCCAGTGTTTTTAACGCGATACTGATCTAATCGCTCATTTTTAACATTTTTATCAACAGGCTTTTGGTTTCTTGATGTCTTCTCATCCATGTAATCACCTATCCTCTAATCAGTTATTTAACTCCACCTATAATGTATGTTTCTTGTCTTTTGGATATTCAACCTTGGGTGGTATTAAGTAATAGAAATTGTTTAATGATATAATCCAGTATATTGTTTCCATTTTTCCATTTCTCTTTTTTGCAAGGGACTTTGTTAAATTCTCGTAAATTTCTTAAGACTCATCTAGTTATTTTTCTCTAAATAGTATTTAATAAAGAGGTGAGGTTAATATTAACAATTGTTATCGTTGCCACCGTTTTTTATTTCATTTAAGATAGACGTCTTCCTCAAAAAACTGCCCCACCTTTCCCTATTTGGATTAGAAAGGATGTTGATGTTGAAAAACAGCAATGTTGTTGAGCTGAAAATTTTATATACAAGTGATATTCATGGTCATATTATGCCCATTCATTATGGAACAAATGAACAAGCGGCTAGCGGATTATCTAGATATGCAACTGCTGTAAAGCAAATTCGGAGCAAGACTGATAACGTTATCGTGCTTGATAATGGAGATCTTATTCAAGGGACACCACTAATGACACATTTTGTAAAGCAGTACGCTAATGAAATAAATCCATTGATTCAAGCGATGAACATGATTAACATTGATGCTGGCGTTATCGGAAATCATGAATTTAATTTCGGCAAACAAATACTACAATCAGCTATTAACCAGTCAAATTATCCTTGGATTGCTGCTAATGTTATTGATACTAAAATAAACAAACCAAAATATGGCCCTCCTTATGTGATAAAAAGATTAAAAAACGGCATAAAAGTCGCCATTATAGGCGTAACTACACATTACATCCCCAATTGGGAATCGCCGGATCATATAGCAGGCATTCACTTTTCGGATGCATTTACTACTTTAAAGTCATGGGTTACCTATGTACGGGAAAATGAGCACCCTGATTTGGTTGTCGCTGCTTATCATGGTGGATTCGAGCGTGATATTGAAACAGGCGAAGCAACAGAAGTTTCAACAGGTGAAAATCAAGGCTATGCAATGTGTCAGATCGAAGGAATAGATGTGTTGCTTACCGGCCATCAGCACCGGCAATTAACTGAAACTGTCAATAATGTTTTAGTTGTGCAGCCAGGAAGTAATGGGACTGCTTACGGAGAAGTGGGAATCATGTTTGGAAAAAGTGGGGATGGTTGGAAAATCAGGCAAAAAAAAGCCTTTATTCAATCCTTACACAACATTCCACCTGATCCTGATATTTTAAAAACAACAGCTGACATAGAGAAATCGACGCAGCAATGGCTTGATCAGCCAGTTGGCTATATAAAAGGCGATATGACAATTGATGATCCTTTCTTTGCCAGGTTGACGAAACATCCATTTATAGAATTTATCCAAAATGTACAAATAGAGGCAAGTGGGGCTGATATATCTGTTACTTCATTGTTTGATAACAACTCCAAAGGATTTCCTTCTACTGTTACAGTGAGAGATATTGTATCTAATTATATTTATCCGAATACACTCGTTGTCTTAAAATTAAAAGGTCAAGATATCAAAGCGGCATTGGAAAAAAGTGCAGCCTATTTTACACTTGATGATCAAGATGCAATTATTGTTAACCCTGCCTATGAGCATCCAAAGCCGCAGCATTATAATTATGATATGTGGGAAGGGATCACCTATACCATTAACGTAGCCAGACCTGTTGGAGACAGAATTAAAACATTAAACTATCGCGGCAAGCCGATATTGGAACATGAACACTTTAACGTGGTTTTAAATAACTATAGAGCAAGCGGCGGTGGAGATTATGATATGTTTCAATATAAGCCCATCGTAAAAGAAATTCAAAAGGAAGCTGCTGCGTTAATAAGGGAATATTTTGAGAAATATACAACTGTAGAAGCAACGAAAACAGAGAACTTCAAAGTTATTGTAAATAAAGGAAACCCAAGCTAATCGGCTTGGGTTTTCTCATTTAAAGGCAGAAATGATCATTCTCTTAATAGAGAATGTGGCAAAATTCCTCTGATTGTTTATTACATAAATTACCAATTTTACATAAAATTAACACTACATTCATACTGAGTAAACAAACCTTTTGTATACTCAAACATGAAATAAAAATATAAAAAGGAAGGGATCGTGTTAAGCAAATTTTAGTTGAGCTTCCTACGATTGTGCATTAGCTAGATTATATTAACAATATAAATTTAAATAAAACAAATTGGGGGCAAAAGCATGAAAAAATTAGCATCTTTAGGATTCATATTATTACTTTCATTAGGTATTCTATCGGCATGCGGGGGCGAAGATGAAGCAGCTAAAGCAGAAAAAGGCGAAGAAAAACTTGAAGAATTATCTGTTCAATTCGTTCCTTCACAAAATGCGGATACATTAGAAGCAAAAGCTAAACCTTTAGAAGAATTACTAAGTAATGAATTGGACATTCCTGTTAAAGTTAGCGTATCAACTGATTATAACACGATAATCGAGGCGATGGATTCAGAGCAGGTTGATGTTGGCTTCTTGCCTCCGACTGCATATGTACTTGCTAAAGAGCAAAGTGCAGCAGATGTTATTTTACAAGCACAGCGCTACGGTGTAAATGATGATGGTTCAGATACAGATGAACTTGTTGATTCTTATAAATCTATTTTCATTGTCCGAGAAGATTCTGATATTCAATCTGTAGAAGATTTAAAAGGGAAAAAAATTGGCTATCAAAACGTAACATCATCTGCGGGTTTTGTTTGGCCTGCTGCTACTTTAATGGATGTAGGCATTCATCCATTAAATGATGTTGAGTCCGTAACACTAAAAGGTCATGACCAAGCAGTTATTTCTCTTCTAAATGGTGATATTGATGCAGCAGTTACATTTCAGGATGCACGTAATATCGTAAAAGAGGATTATGAAAATGTATTTGATGAAACAAGAATTATTAAGTTTACGGAAGATATTCCAAATGACACAGTAACCATTCGTCCAGAAATTAATGATGAGACGAAAGAGAAAATAAAGGATGCGTTTATTGCAATTGGAAAAGATGAAGAAGGCCGTAAAATCATCCAAGATATCTATTCTCACGAAGGATATGTGGAGTCAAAAGACAGTAACTTTGACATTGTTAGAGAATATGAAGAGAAGGTAAGCGAAGAAATAGAGCAATAAACGATTTATCAGAAAAAACACCTTAACATAATAACTGAATAATAAGGGAAGGCTGCTTGGATATTTATCTGGTCAGCCTCCTTTTACTCAAGTTTAGAAAGTAGGGGAAACTTTGATAGCGTTTAAACATGTTTCAAAAATTTATCCAAATGGAATACATGGATTACATAATATTAACCTGCACATCGGTGAAGGAGAATTTGTTGTTATTGTTGGCCTATCAGGCGCGGGAAAATCTACTTTTCTTCAATCCATTAATCGACTTCACGAAATAAGTGAAGGTGAAATTTTTATAAATAACAAATCGATTACAAAGGCAAAAGGGAATGAACTTTATCGTATCCGACGCGATATCGGAATGATTTTTCAGAATTTTAATCTCGTACATCGCTCAACAGTAATGAGAAATGTTTTATCTGGACGAGTCGGATATCATTCCACTTTACGAATGATCCTTGGACTATTTCCTAAAAAGGATAAACAACTAGCAATGGAAGCTTTACGTCGTGTAAATATTCCTGAAAAAGCATCTATGAGGGCTGATCAATTATCTGGTGGCCAACAACAAAGAGTGTCCATTGCTCGTGCACTAGCACAAGAGCCAAAACTGATTCTAGCAGATGAACCAGTAGCTTCATTAGATCCGATGATGACGGGACAGGTGATGGATGACTTGCTGCGTATAAACCAAGAGTTAAACATGACAATGGTCGTCAATTTACATGATATCGAAATAGCGAGGAAATACGCCAATCGAATTATTGGGTTAAAAGCAGGAAAGGTAGTATTTGACGGAAAAGCTGATGAAGCAACCGATGAAGCATTTGCTGAAATATACGGAAAAGCTGATAAAACAAGTGAAAGGATGGGGATGGAACAATATGAAAGAATTGAAAACACAGCAAACGGCTGAAATCTCCGCTTCCCCATCAAAATTAAAGCCAATCGTCACATCTCTACTTGTTTTATTACTTGTACTTGGGAGTAGCTGGCAAATCGGGTTTTCATTTACAGAATTGATTCATGGGCTTCCAAATATGTGGGATTTAATTGTTCAATTAGTGCCCCCTGATTGGGCATATTTTTCGGTGATTACTTCCCCCTTACTTGAAACGATACGAATGGCTATCATCGGTACAACAATTGGTGGAATAATTGCCTTTCCTCTTTCTATTTTAGCGGCTCGAAATGTTTTCCATTCTATATGGATAACTGTTCCAGCTAGGTTTATATTAAATTTAATCCGAACACTGCCTGAACTATTATTAGCGGCCTTATTCGTCGCTGTTTTCGGTATTGGGCCGATTCCTGGGATATTTGCATTAACATTATTCTCTCTAGGTATTATTGCAAAACTATTTTATGAATCTGTTGAATCTATTGACCCGGGTCCTATGGAAGCGATGACAGCTGTTGGGGCAAATAAGATCAAATGGATATTTTTTGGAGTGGTACCACAAGTAATGGCATCCTTTACCTCTTTCTTTTTATATACGTTTGAGATCAATATTCGGGCAGCTGCAGTATTAGGTTTAGTCGGTGCCGGAGGAATCGGTTTATACTACGAACAGACACTTGGTTTTCTGGATTATGGGAAAACAGCTTCTATTATTATGTATACATTAATTGTTGTATTATTGATCGATTACCTTAGTACGAAAATAAGGGAGAAGTTAACATGAGTCGAGTACGGCGAATAAGCATTATGATGGCAATATTATGCATTTACATATGGGCCTTTGCTGGTTTACCTATAGTAGAATTAAAAGAAACATCGCTTGAGGTTATATCAGCTATTTTTTCTGGACTATTTCATCCAGACTGGGGATATGTATATGATCCTGGTGGGGAAGATTTGCTTCGAGGATTGCTTGATACACTAGCGATTGCCTTGCTCGGCACATTTATCGCGGCCATTCTTTGTGTTCCATTTTCATTTATGGCTTCCAAAAATATAGTAAAGTCAAAAGCTACGGTGGGAATAAGCAAATTTATTTTAAGTTTTATACGAGTTTTTCCAGATATTGTTCTAGCATTACTATTTATAAAAGCAGTTGGTCCAGGTGCATTCGCAGGTGTGCTAGCACTGGGGATTGGTGCTGTAGGTATGCTTGGTAAGTTAATTTCAGAGAGTGTAGAAAGTGTTGATTTAAATGCAAAAGAAGCATTAACCGCTACTGGTGCAAACCCGATCAAAACATTTATGTTTGCCGTTGTACCCCAAGTATTACCAAACTTTTTTTCTTTTATTTTATACCGGTTTGAAGTGAATGTACGTGCTGCGACTGTTTTAGGAATCATTGGCGCGGGCGGAATTGGAACACCGCTTATTTTCGCTTTAAGTGTACGCGACTGGGAAAGAGTGGGTGTTATTTTACTTGGAATTATTTTGATGGTTACGCTGATTGATCTTATTTCTGGGAAAATAAGAGCTCGCTTCACATAAGCAAAATGACTAGAAAAACGATATCACGGATCATCTATGATATTTAAAAGATGCTCCGTGTAGTCAATTTACCGGTTCTGTATTGGATGAAACCCTCGAAATTTAGAATTACTCCCTGTTACTAGCTTAATGATAGAATGATCTTTTCTCAAAGTATTTCCTTCTGTATAACTTCCAACAAAAAATTCCATTGCGATTAGGAAGGTTGAAGCCCGGAGAATAGATGTTACAAAAACAATCGAAGTGTGTTAATATGAAAAAGGTCGGCTTCCATACCATGTATCTTAGTTTTAATTCCTGCCTAGTTGTTCTTTTTTATACCTCGAACCTGTATAACCCATCTTTCCAATCATTAATCTGATTTACTTAACAACAAGAAGAAAGGACAATGAATAATATGAGTTTAACAAAAAAGATTATTATTGCACTTATTCTTGGTGTAATTGTTGGTATAGGCCTTAACTTTACTTCTTCCGACTTGTTCGTAATCATAGATAAATATGCATTAAATCCTGTTGGGCAGCTATTTTTAAATTTAATTATGATGATCGTTGTACCAATTGTTTTTGTCTCCATTGTTCTCGGTACCGCAGGAATTGGCGATCCGGGTAAACTGGGTAAAATTGGTGCTCAAACGATTGCCTTTTACCTAGTTACAACAGCAATAGCGTTGATGCTTGGGCTAGGGATAGGCACTTTACTGGAACCTGGTAAAGCCGGGGTGTTTGAGACGAATAAAGCTGATTTTGAAGAGCAATCAGCTCCACCTATTATGGAAACAATCGTAAATATTATTCCGGAAAATCCATTTGAAGCAATGACAACAGGGAATATGCTTCAAATTATTGCTTTTGCTATTTTTATAGGGGTCGCACTAGCTGTGTTAGGGGAGAAGACGAAAGGAATATATCAATTATTTGAACAAGCAAATGATATATTAATCTACATTGTTAACGCAGTTATGAAAACGGCTCCATATGGTGCATTTGCCTTGGTTGCTTCAGCAATAGGTGATGCAGGATTAGATGCATTAGGATCAATGGCCATGTATATGTTTGCTGTAATCTTAACATTAATTTTACATGGAGCGATCACCTATAGCTTGGCAATATGGGGAATTGGAAAAGCAAAACCATCTAAGTTTTTTAAAGAATTTTTTCCTGCTATGTCTGTTGGATTTAGTACATCTAGCTCAAGTGCAGCATTACCAGTTTCGATGAAAATTGCCCAGGAAAAACTAGGTATTAAAAAGTCTATTAGTAGTTTTGTGCAACCGCTTGGAGCTACGATTAATATGGATGGGACTGCAATTATGCAAGCCGTAGCAACGGTGTTTATATCCCAAGTCTATGCAATCCCTCTCGGACTAAACGATATGTTAATGGTGGTTCTGACAGCTACACTGGCAAGTATTGGAACTGCTGGTGTACCAAGTGTCGGGTTAATTATGCTGGCTATGGTCTTGAATCAAATTGGTCTTCCAGTTGAAGGTGTCGCACTTATAGTAGGGGTTGATCGTCTTTTAGATATGCTTCGGACTTCACTCAATATTACCGGAGATGCAGCTTGTGCATATGTCATTTCTGAAAATGAAAAACGAAAAGAAAGTAAATTAGCTAAATCATCCTAAAACAAAAAGGTTGTCTCAAATTAGGTTGTAATAACCTAATGAGACAACCTTTATCTATTATTAAACGCTAGCACGGACTTCTACTGGCCACATTTCCTTGTTCTCTGCCATATCCCAGAACATATACTCAAAATAGCTTGTTTTTACAACAATTTCTTCAATAAAAGCAAGTTCATGCTCAGGTTTACCTTTAGCGATTGTATTGATTAAATCAATACAATCATTTGCTAACGCTGTGAATTCATCAGATGAATACATTTGTACCCAGTTTCCGTAAAATTCATGTTCTAAAGCACCAGGCAGCTTCGCCAGTGACTTGCCAATGTAATTATAACTCCAAGCGCATGCAAGTACAGAGGCGACAACATTTTCAATGCCTCCACGCTGCGAAACATTTAGCATATAGCTTGTATACGCGGTTGTAGTAGCAGCTGCTTCTGTGTTTTCTAATTCTTCATTGGATATGCCGAACTTACTTGCATATTTACGGTGAAGATCCATTTCCATATCTAATGTTCCGTGAAGCAGATTTGCAAAAGTAGTCATGGTATCTAAATCTGTAGCTTTCGCACTTCCTAAAGCAAATAGACGTGAATACTCAATAAGATAAATGTAATCCTGTTTCATCCAATGCTTAAATTTTTCTTGATCTAGCCAGCCTTCTCCAAGTCCTTTTACAAAAGGATGTTCTAAATAAGACTTCCAAATAGGTTCTACTTTGTTCCATAACCTGTCTGTGAATAAATTTTCCATTTTATATATCTCCTTTTTCCTGTATTTACTAGAAACAAAGACCAAACTGTTAAATCGATCGACCTCCTAAAATGATTAAGAGGAAACGAAAAACCCATTCTTTCATTGGTAGGAAGAATGGGTTATGCGCATACAAATATCGCATGTTCCACTTCCCTACGCTAGTGCAAACTAGATCAGGTTCAAAGGGTCAAGCTACCTCTCTCAGCAATTAAATTGCTCCCCTAGTGAAATGAAAAAATATTAAGTTATTTAACTATTAATGCCATTAAATCATATCTGATTGTATAAAGCAAGATAGCTTCATAGAGGTATAAGAAAATTTTTATAGGCAATCTAAGCAAAATTACTTTAAAAATGTCACAAAATGTTCTAAAATAAATATATAGACAAAATTGTTACAATAAAGTGTAATTACACAATTTTTAAAAATTAATAGAATTCCAAACTAAACAACATGAGGTGATAACATGGATATGCAACGTATACCCGCTCAGAAAGGGAAGTATAATTTACAAGATTATGATAAAATGCGAGAAACATTCTCATGGGAGGATGCGAAAAAGCATTTCAGCTGGAATGAGACTGGAAAGGTGAATATAGCATATGAAGCTGTTGACCGACATGCACAAAATCCAAAATTAAAAGATAAAGTTGCTTTATATTATTCATCTCCTGATAGAGAAGAACAATTAACCTTTGAACAAATCAGTAAAAAAAGCAATCAGTTTGCAAATGTATTAAAAAAGCATGATGTTCAAAAAGGTGATCGTGTTTTTCTATTTCTACCAAGGAGTCCTGAATTTTATATATCATTTTTTGGAATTATAAAAACCGGTGCGATTACTGGACCACTATTTGAAGCATTTATGGAGCAAGCTGTTCGCGATCGCTTGCAGGATAGTGAAGCAAAAGTTTTAATAACCACTCCAGATCTCTTGGAGCGTGTTCCGCAAAAGGATCTTCCGGATCTAAAAAAGATCATTCTTATCGGAAATCATAATGAAACAGCGGATAAGTATATTGATTATAAAGAAGAAATGGAAAGTGCATCAAGTGATTTTGATATAGAATGGGTGGACTTAGAAGATGGAATGCTCATTCATTATACCTCTGGTTCAACTGGAAAACCAAAAGGCGTTTATCATGTTCATAATATAATGATTCAACAATATATTACAGCAGAATGGGTACTTGATCTAAAAGATGATGATGTATACTGGTGTACGGCAGATCCAGGATGGGTCACTGGAACATCATACGGGATTTTTGGCCCATGGTTAAAAGGAGTTTCAAATGTTGTCCGTGGTGGACGATTTTCACCAGAAGCTTGGTACGATACAATCGAAAAATACAATGTATCCGTATGGTATACAGCACCAACAGCATTACGAAAGTTAGTTAGTGCAGGAGAAGATGTTGTAAAACGATTTGATTTATCATCCTTACGTCATGTAATGAGTGTGGGTGAGCCATTAAATCCGGAAGTAATCACTTGGGGATTGGAAGCGCTTAACCACCGAATTCATGATACATGGTGGATGACAGAGACTGGAGCACATATTATTGTGAATTTCCCTTCTCAAGAAATACGTCCTGGTTCCATGGGAAAACCAATTCCAGGTATTGAAGCATCTATCGTTGATAATGAAGGAAATGAACTACCGCCAAATCAAATGGGTAACCTGGCTATTAAAGAAGGTTGGCCTGCAATGATGCGTAAAATCTGGAATAACCCTGGTAAATTTGAGAGCTATTTTGTTAATGGCTGGTACCTCTCTGGTGATAGTGCCTATCGCGATGAAGACGGATATTTTTGGTTCCAGGGCCGATTAGATGATGTCATTAACACATCTGGTGAACGAGTTGGGCCATTCGAAGTAGAAAGTAAATTGCTCGAACATCCAGCTGTGGCTGAAGCTGGTGTGATTGGTAAGCCACATCCTGAACGCGGCGAAATCATTAAAGCCTTTATTTCCCTAAACGAGGGATATGAAGATTCATCCGAATTATTGGAGGATATTCGCCAATTTGTAAAAACAGGTTTAAGTGCCCATGCAGCGCCACGTGAATTAGAAGTGACAGATGCTATACCTAAGACCCGAAGCGGTAAGATTATGCGTCGTCTTCTAAAATCACGGGAGCTCGGATTACCAACAGGTGATACTTCAACATTAGAAAAATAGGTTTTAGAATGAAAAAATACAAGACACGTTCTTTGATGTGCACCCCTAGAGTTAGACCAAAAGTCTAATTTTAGGGGTGTTTTATATGGCTAAGTATGATTTAGCATTTAAACTAGCAGTTGTAAAAGCGTATTTAGCAGGTGAAGGTGGATACAAATTGTTAGCCAATAAATTTGGTATTCCAGCTAAGCGAACCACTGCGTGTGGAGAATGCTTACTTAAAAAAGCTCCGAGCTTCAGGGAAAAATATTCCGAGCCGACTGCGAAAACAGAATCTAGAATCATCCACGAACTACGAGGAGAATTCAGACTAGCAGTAATCCTTGAAGCGACAAAATTTCCAAAGGCTACTTATATGTATTGGCAGAAAAGATTCAATGAAACTAACCCAGATAAAGAAATTGAAAAAGTAATTCAGGATATATTTGAAGAACACAACGGTAACTATGGTTACCGAAGAATTAATATCGAGCTGAGAAACCGTGAATATATTGTCAATCACAAGAAAGTTTTACGCATCATGAATAAACTTGGATTTGCATGCACCAAATTCACACGTAAGTCACGAAAATACAGTATTGACAAGTATATTTACTATTATAATCATAAGAGAATAAAAGCAAAATTGACTGGAATGAGTCCGGTTGAATACCGGAAACAAACCAGCCAATTAGCAGCTTAAAATTTAAGTCTAACTTTAGGGTTCAGTACACTTGACTCACGTGTCTTGTATTTTTTTAATTATGCTGTAATTGCTGTTGCTGGACCAAATACCTCATAACGAATATCTTCATCTGCTACATCAAGGTTTGTTAAATGTTGATACATAGCACGCATAAATCCTTTTGGTCCACAGAAGTAAAATGCTGCATTTGATGTAGGTATGACAGATTCCAGCCACTCTTGGTCAATGTAGCCAAGTTTATCATATTGTCCTTCATCTTCCAGTGTTGGATGATCATAGATTGTATAAGCTTTTACTTGTTTATGTGCCTTTGTTATTTCCTTAACTCTATCTTTCATTGCATGGACCTTACCGGATTGTGCCGCATGGATGAACAGTACTTCACGTTCTGGCTGTACCTTGATCACAGTTTCTAACATACTCATCATTGGTGTCAGCCCAACACCGCCACTGATTAAGACTAGTGGTCTATCATCTTTTTGATCAAGGATAAAATCACCAGATGGTGCACTAATAGGTAAAATACTGCCTTCTTCCAGGTTAGCATGTAAATAGTTGGAGACAATACCTGCTGGATTATCTCCTATCGCATCCTCACGCTTTACACTGATTCGGTAAAATCTTTCCCCTGGTGCACAAGACAATGTGTACTGGCGTAAGTGTGTATAAGGTTCTCCTTCTATATCTGCTTTCACTGTAATATATTGTCCAGCTTGGTGGGCAGGGAATGGTTTGCCGTCTGCTGCGTCTAAATAAAAGGAAGTAATTACATCGCTTTCAACAACTTTTTTAACTACTTTAAAATCGCGGAAGTCCACCCAACCGCCATCCGTATTTTCAAGTTCTTCATACATTTTTCTTTCTACATCAATAAATACATCAGCAATGACGCCGTATGCTTTCTCCCAAGCATTAATAACTTCATCTGTTGCTGCATCACCAAGCACATCTTTCATGCCTAATAATAGATATTTTCCGACGATAGGATAGTGATGAGGCTTTATGTTCAGGCTTCGATGTTTATGGGCAACTTGTGTGACAACAGGCATTATGTTTTCTAATTGATCAATGTTTGCTGCAGCAGCATAAACCGTATTAGCAAGAGCATGCGATTGATCGCCTTTTCTTTGATTGGTTTGATTGAAAATATTTTTTAATTCCGGATGCTCACTTAGCATGAACTGATAGAAACGTTTGGTTATTTCATCTCCACGTTCTTGTAGTACAGGTACAGTCGCTTTTATAATGTCTTTAGTACGTTCGTCCAACTCAACTGTTGTTTTTGTTACCAAAGTAAAGCACTCCCTTTGTAAATAATAGATTATACTTCTTAACCGGTTAAATAAACATGTATTTCAAATACATCTTTATTGTATAATGTAAATATATCCTATTCAATAGCTAAAAGGAAAATTCTGTTACAATATTGTGAAGATAGATAAATAAATAATTAAAAAGGAGGTAAATATAGATGCAATTAAAAAAATATACAGACTATGCACTTCGTGTACTGATTTTCACTGCAATGAAACCAGAAGGGAAATTAGCAAGCATTAAGGAAATATCCGAAATCTTTTTTATTTCTCAACATCATTTAGGTAAGATTGTGTTTGAACTAAATAAGCTTGGTTATATTGAAACAATAAGAGGGAGAAATGGGGGAATCCGCTTAGCTGAACCTCCAGAGGATATAAATGTTGGAATGGTTGTACGGCAATTTGAAAATGATTTTACAATATTGGAATGCTTTGATAAAGATGTAAATCATTGTGTTATATCTCCCGCTTGTCAATTAAAGCATATGCTAAATAAAGCGCTACAGGAGTTTTTGTATGTTTTAGACCAATACACAATCAGAGATTTGGTAGTTAACGATGACGAATTGCTTCGGCTCATGGGAATACGTGAATAAGTAGGGGGGCAGGATGACATGTTTTATTTCCACATCACGTGGAATACACCTTATATAGCCTATAATGAAGGAGCGTATCACCATGAGTAAAATAGCATGTATTTTAACAGATATGTTCGAGGATATCGAGTACAAAGCCCCTGTCAAGGCGTTTAAAGATAATGGGCATGAAGTGGTAACCATGGAAAAAGAACAGGGAAAGAAGGTAAAAGGAAAGAATAAGGAATCAAAAGTTACCATTGATGCTTCCATTGATGATGTTAATCCAGATGAATTTGATGCTTTATTTATCCCAGGTGGGTTTTCACCAGATCAACTGCGTGCGGATGATCGGTTTGTAGCATTTGCAAAACACTTTATGGACGTGAAAAAGCCAGTCTTTGCTATATGTCATGGTCCGCAGCTTCTCATAACAGCGAAAGCCCTGGAGGGACGTAAAGCAACTGGGTTTAAATCGATTCATGTGGATATGGAATATGCGGGTGCTCTTGTGCAAGACGAAGAAGTTGTTGTTTGTAACAACCAGCTCGTCACCAGCCGTGAACCAAAGGATATTCCTGCATTTAACAAAGAGGCATTGGCACTATTAAAATAAAAAATCCTTTAATACCAATATGTATCCAAAGGATTCTACAGGTTTTTTTCGCCAGATTGAAATTTGGAATCCTCGATGAATTAGAAAAAGAGTGAGGCATATGATTTTTCTTCTTATATCATATGCCTTCTATACCTGTATTTTTAGTAACTGTAAAATTATCTGAGAGTAGTAACCAGTTTTGTGGAAATGCTAGACCAAGTTTCCAATACGCAATTCCCTTTAAACTGTATGATTTAATAAGGTCAAATTTGGCTTGGATAGACCTTGCATCTTCAAACCATACTTCATGTCTGGTTCCTTCTGCACTTGTATAAATGAAAAAGGGAGCTTGTGCACCTGGATCAAACTGAATCTCTGCGCGTTGTTCGCGTGCCAGATTAATGGCTTGTTGTGGACTTAATGCTTGAGCCGCTACACCTTCTTCGTAAGGGAGTTCCCAGTTGTAGCCATATAAATTTTGACCTAATAATATTTTATTTGCCGGCATTTCACTTAATGCATATTCGACAACTTTTCGCACCTCATCTATTGGTGAGATAGCCATCGGTGGTCCATACGTATATCCCCATTCATATGTCATTAAAACAACGAAATCGGCAATTTCCCCGTGTGCTGCATAGTCATGTGCCTCATACAATGTTCCTTTTTGTTTAGCACTAGTTTTTGGTGCTAATGCTGTTGACAATAACAGCCCTGCTTGGGAAAATCTTTCCTTCGCCTTTCGTAAAAAATTATTATAAGCTTTTCTATCTTCTGGCTGTATATATTCAAAATCAAAGTGTATATCCTTGTAACCAACAGTTTCTGCTGTATTCATAATATTATCCAGAAGCGTATTTTGCACCGCTTGAACAGTCAAGATGATATGGGCGAGTTCCGTACTAAATCCACCCTCCTCAAGGTTTGTTACAACGAGTGTTAATGATGAATCGTTTGAATTAGCTATTTCTTTTAAATTACCTATTGGTGGAGGAGTGAGGCTCCCATCACGATTAACCGTATAGCTAAAAAGTGCAAGATAGGTCAGATATGGCGTTGTTTTTCTTGCAGCGTTTTCTAAAGTTTGTGAAACATTGTCCCCACTAGGTGCGATATAGCCAAGTGAAGTAATTTGTCTCTTCGGCTGTTCTGGTATATATAACCGAAAGCCAATAGGAAGAACGTTATGGACAGGAAAGTTGTTTATCTCCGCAAGCTCTTGATAGGACATATTAAACTTTTGGGCTATGGAATATAAGCTATCCCCAGACTTAACAAAATAAAATTGGCCAATAATTGGAATAACTAATGATTGTCCCACAACTAATTGGTTTGGTGCATCAAGCTCATTTGCATTTACCAGAGCATCGATAGTTGTACCATATTTATCCGCAATAGCACGTAAGGTATCTCCAGTTTTAATAACATACGTTTGCATCAAAATCTCTCCCTTAAGTTGTATCCTAATCCATTTTATGAAGGGAGAATCTAATATATTCTTTTAAATGGGATCTGTTTTTGCTTTCATTACAGAACGCATTAAATAAAGTGCATAATCATTTCCATCTTTGTCTTCCGATGCCATACAGTTTTTTGGAATATGCATATCATATTTATACATGTATGCATCCTTAGCAGTGAAAAGGATACAGATATCTCCGGCAATTCCTGCTATAATGAGACATGTTTTGTCTAGTTCATGAAGCAAAGATTGCAGCGGTGTTTGAAAAAAAGCGGAATGTTGTGGTTTGATAAAAAAATAATCTTCTTTATCAGGCATTATTTCTTGAATAATTGTTTTACTGTGTTTATTTGTGCAATGTTTCATTATTTTTTTGAAGTCTGCTTGCCATAAGCCATAATGATCATTAATATAA
>NZ_JFBD01000051.1 GCF_000709085.1 Virgibacillus alimentarius
TTTTGGATTTTTGAAGGCTAATTTAGGTTTCACTCGTATGTCCGTACGAGGAAAACCTAAGGTGCATAACGAAATGGGATTTGCGTTAATGGCGGTAAATTTAAGGAAGTATACCGCCATTAACAATAAAAATGGAACATTTTCACATAAAAACAAAAGAAAAAACGGTTGCGTTTATCATTTATTGATAAACACAACCGATTTTGTTTATTTGGGGCTAGTTATGTCCCAGCCTCTTTAAATATTTATTAATTAAACCAACGTTCCGTGACCACTTTCTTTCGTGTATAGAATTGAACACCATCTTTGCCATTCGTTCCTAAATCACCAAAGAAAGAGGCTTTATTTCCAGCAAAAGCAAAGAATGCCATAGGAGCTGGTACATTTACATTCACACCGACCATACCTGCATCAATTTGATGACGGAATTGTTGCGCACTTTTACCACTTGATGTATAAATAACTGCACCATTTGCAAACTTTGATTCATTTGTCAGTTTTATACCTTCTTCTAAATCTTTTACCCTTACAACACTTAGAACAGGTGCAAAAATTTCCTCCTGCCATATTTTCATATCAGTATTCACTTCATCGAATATAGTTGCCCCCACATAGTATCCTTCTGGAACACTGTCTTCTATTTTTCTGCCATCAACTAGTAGTTTTGCTCCCTCTGCAACACCACTATCAATATAGCCGAGGACACGGTCTTTATGAGAGTCGCGAATTAACGGGCCTATAAAATTATTCTCATCCAGGCCATCACCGACTTTTAATTTTTTCGTTTCGGCAACAAGTTTTTCGATAAATTCATCCGCTACATCATCAACTACTGCCACAACAGAACAAGCCATACAACGCTCCCCACTGCTTCCAAACGCAGCACCAATAACCCCTTCAATTGTTTTTTCCATATCACAATCTGACATCACTACAGCATGGTTTTTAGCGCCTGCTAAAGCTTGGACTCTTTTACCGTTAGCTGTTCCTGTTTGATAAACATGTTTTGCAACAGGTTCTGAGCCTACGAAGGAAATTGCTTCAATCGCTGGATTTTCAAGTATACTATTAACGACATCTTTCCCACCATGAACTAAGTTAAGAACGCCTTTTGGGAACCCTGATTGATAAAATAACTCTACTAATCGTTCGGCTAAAATTGGCGTTCGTTCAGAAGTTTTCAGAACAAAGGTGTTGCCGCACGCTATCGCTAATGGATACATCCACAAAGGAACCATCATTGGGAAATTAAACGGCGTAATACCTGCAACAACTCCGATAGGATAACGCCAAATTGACCCATCAATACCAGTAGCTATCTCCGGCAATGCATCTCCCATCATTAAATTTGGCGTTGATGTAGCTAGTTCGACAACTTCAATACCACGTTGAACCTCACCACGTGCATCTTTTAATGATTTTCCGTTTTCTAACGTAATTATTTTTGCAAGTTCTTCCTTATTTTCCTCTAACAGCTGCAAATATTTGAAAACATACCGTGCCCGATTTGGAACAGATACTTGCGACCATTCCACATATGCTTCCTTAGCCGCTTCAACTGCTTTTTCAACATCTTCACTTCCTGATATAGGAACTTCCGCAATAATTTCTCCTGTTGCAGGATTAGGAATAGACTCCATTTTTTCAGTAGTTGCCGATACCCACTTATTTCCAATGAAATTCTTCATTTCTTGAACTGTAGTTTTTGTCATAGTAATCCCTCGCTTTTTATACTTGATTGATCTTTAACTCTCTCATAAAGTGCTGCCATATCTTTGTTTCCATATCCGTCATCAACAGCTTTTCCGTATAGTTCTAATAATTCTTCACTAATTGGTAATGCCAACTGATGTTTATTTGCTAAGTCTATCGCAAAATTTAAATCCTTTAATAATAAATTTAATGTAAAACCGGCTTCATAGTCTGATTTAGCAATATAATTATTATAGTTTCGATCGTAAATTCGGCTTTGTCCGTAACTAACATTTAGCATATCAAATAAACTATCTAAATCAATATTCTGTTTATTTGCAATGTGTAAGGCTTCTGCCACGCCTGCCGTATAAAAACCAATTAATAAATTATTGATTAACTTAACGGTTGTTCCACTATCAATTCGTTCACCGACATGAAAGATATTTTTTCCAAGTCTCTCAAGAATAGGTGAAACTTCATCAAAAACTTCCTTTGGTCCACCAACCATAAATGTAAGTGTTCGATTTTTAGAACCGATAACCCCACCGCTCACGGGAGACGCAAGATATTTTACATTAAATTTGTCAGCTGTATTTTTTAGCTTGTGATTTAAGTCAGGTGAAACAGTACTCGTGTCTATTAATACCGTACCTGTATGTTTGTTTAATATCCCCCCCTCTCCAAAATAGATTTTTTCCACTACTTTTTCCGATGGCAAGCTCGTGAATAAAACATCACATTGCAGCGTTAGCAAATTAGGGAATGAAACCGGCTTTCCACCTAATGAAACAAATTTTTTTAAAGATGTTTCATCTATATCAAAGCCGCTTACTTCAAATCCATCATTTAATAGATTTTCAACCATCGGCATCCCCATATTGCCTAAGCCTATAAAACCTATATGTTTCATCCTTCTCCCTCCAATTTTTATAGGTGATAACGGTCCTGCTGTATGATATGTTTGGCTATTTTTCTTTTCTTTGATATGGAATCAGTATATTGTGGTACATGAATTTCAGATAAATGATATCTGAAATTTCCTAACTCACTTTCGCTATTGAAAATTCTGCCACTTATTTTTATAGCTTTCTGCATTACTTTTTGATAAGTTTCTTCACATATAATATCCGTCATTAATTGCTGTATCTCTTTATTTGATGCATCATTTAACCTAATTAAACATGTCTTCATCACATACATCTCTTTGATGATATCAGCGAGTAGTCGTAAAATCTCTTGTTCTTCTTCTAAATCGTTTAAGCTCACATTCTCGCTATCAGAAAGCGCTTCCATTAATGATTCGAGAATACCTTGTGTCCCTCGATAATACTGCTCATTATGTGCTTCATTAGGGAACAATTTGTCAGGAGAAACGATAGAATTATTTTTCCCGTATAATTTTATAAGGTTTCGGCTAATTGTAAGTCGATTAATTTCATTTGTACCTTCAAAAATTCGATTAATTCGTGCATCACGATACATTCTTTCGATCGCGTATTCTTCCATAAAACCGTATCCGCCATGAATTTGTAATGATTCATCTACAACAAAATCAAGCACTTCCGAGGCTTCTACTTTATTAATCCCACAATCAATTGCATAAGCTGGCAGCTTAGAAAGTATATTGAGATCATCCAGTTGTTCATTATCAATTAGATGAGCTGTATAATATGCGGAACTTTCCACCCGGTAAATAGCAAGTGCCATATTTGCAATTTTTTCTTGTATCATTGAAAATTGAACAAGCTCATTTTTAAATTGCTTTCTCTCTTTTCCATATTTAACTGCTATTTCAAGCGCCTGCTTAGCCGAGCCAATATTGGCAAAAGAAAGCTTTAGGCGGGCTAAGTTTAGTATATTTAGAGCGATATAATGTCCCTTTCCCAGTTCCCCCAGAATATTTTCTTTTGGTACATTAACATCTTCTAAAATTAGCGTAGCGGTTGAAGATCCTCTAATTCCTAATTTTTGTTCTTCTGGTCCTATCGAAACTCCCGGCATATCTCTTTCAACGATAAAAGCTGTCATCCCCTCTTCTGTCCGAGCAAAGACAACATATATGTTTGCAACATGTGCATTCGTAATCCATTGCTTTTCACCGTTTAATAGATACGTCGAACCTTCATCGGAAGGTTTTGCAGTAGTTTTCGCGGATAAAGCGTCAGATCCGGCGTTCGGTTCCGTTAGCGCGTATGCTCCTATCCATTCCCCAGAAGCTAATTTTGGGATATATTTTTCTTTTTGTTCCGTTGTCCCAAAGTATACATAAGGTAAAATTCCAACTCCAGTGTGAATATTAAAAGAAACACTAAAACTGCTTGCATACCCCATTTTTTCAGCAATAAGTCCAGAAATTTTCTTACCTAACTGCAAGCCACCAAAGGCATCCGGGATATCTGCCCCTAAAAGACCAAGTTCGCCTGCTTCTTTAAATAAACTTTTAGTCACATCATAATCATACGCTTCCATAGCATCTAGTTGCGGGAGAACTTTCTCATCAACGAACTGCTCTACGGTTTGTTTTATTAATATTTCTTCTTCATTAAATTGATCAGGACTATATTCTTCTATATTGGAGGTGTTGTATGGAAAAATAAACATTCTTTCATTTTCTGCACTTGTTTTGCTCACTGAAGTAACACTCCTTTCAAAATTATTTTTGATCAATCTAATACATGCATTTTTTATGCCAACAATTATAGGACGGATAATATCGCTACAGGCTTCTTTTGGACAAAACATGAGGCCATTGCTCTGTGTCAATATTGTCTAAATGTTTAGACAGTAATCTAATTGATTTTGAATCGAGTGAGTTTATTATATAGAGTTGCTCTAGAAATATTTAGTATTTTAGCAGCTTGTGATTTATTTCCATCCGTTTTTTCAAGAGCTGATAAAATTGCTTGTTTTTCCTCTTTGCTCATTTGTTCTTCCATATTTTCAAAACGACGCTGTTGATCAAAAATCAATTTCGGAGTTTTCATTTCGTTTTCAGGGAAAAGGATATTCGAGAATTCATTATTAGTAATATGTTGATCCTCCGATAATACGAATAGTCTTTCTAAGACATTCGTCAATTCACGTACATTTCCAGGCCAATCATATTGATTAAATTTGCTTAATAACTTTTTATCAATTGTCTTCTCTTCCATATGGTACTTCTTTGATAACTCTTGAAGCTTATGAGCGACAATTGGCGGGATATCCTCTCTACGTATTCGTAGTGGTGGAATGTGGATTGGTATTACATATAGCCGATAAAATAGATCTTCTCGGAAATCCCCTTCTTTCACCATTTGTTTTAGATTTTTATTTGTGGCTGCAATAATTCTTATATCTACTGGTATGCCATCGTGTGCTCCGATTCGATACACTTTTCTTTCCTGTAACACTCTCAATATTTTTGCTTGAATGTTTAAGGGCATTTCACCAATTTCATCTAAAAATAAAGTTCCACCATCAGCTAATTCAAACTTCCCTATTTTACCGCCGGGTTTCGCTCCAGTAAAGGTTCCTTCCTCGTAGCCAAATAATTCGGATTCAATTAAATTTTCTGGAATCGAAGCGCAATTGACGCTAACAAATTTCCCTTCTGCAGTGACACCCATATCGTGAATTGCATTAGCGAATTGTTCTTTACCTACACCACTTTCTCCACTAATGAATACTGTTGCCTTTGTCTTGCTTGCTTTTATTGCAAGTTTTTTCGTTTGAGATATAACTTGACTGTCACCTAATATATCTTCAAAACGAACTTTATCTTTCATGGAGACTTTTAATTTTGAGTCCAATTTTTGTTTTACATATTGCATGCCACGATCTAACTGCTCCATTCGTTCGATGACTTGATATATTTCAGAAACTCCCTCATATACAAGCATTCCTACCGCACCAACAACTTCATTATTTTTCCAAATTGGTAATCGATGGACAACTAGATTATGCCCTTGCAGCCGGTGCGCCTGACTCCTTTCTGGCACTCCTGTTTGTAAAACAACAGGCAATCGCGTACCATCAATTACCGTATCGGCTGGTCTTCCCACTGCTTCTTTTTGTGAAACACCGACATAACGACTATATGCTTCGTTAAATATTTGAATTACACCCTGTTTATCGACAACAGCAAGCCCTTCATATGCAGTATTAAAACTGAGCTCATACCATTTAATCGTTTCTTCTAACGACTTTATCTTTTCATTTTGCTGTGTACAAAAAGAATGTCTTGCCGATTCATCAACCACACCAATTAGGTTCTGAGTCTCATCCGTAACATAGGTTGGTGTTTCTGCAATCTTAAACATTGACTCATTCTCTGAAACTGTTCGATAAGTCTCACTCATCCATTTGGTGACAACATCTGTTTGCTTGAACGCAGCATTTTGTAATGCTTGTATATAATTTTTAAGATGAAAAACACCGATTATTTTTTCGTCTTTTGTTACTGGCACTTCATTTATATCTTTTTGCGCCAATAACTTTAAGGCGTCATTAACTTCTGTTCTTTCGTCAATTATTATAGTATTTTTCTTCATCCAAAATTGTACAACCAAACTATGAGCATGCATGTTTTGTCACCTTTCATTTTAAAAGTATTCAGGAGTAGCTTCTTAACTTTACTATTGTTTATAAAGTTAAGAAGCAAATTTTACAAGTAAGAAAAAGTTATACAAAGAAAGATTTTACGAGTTCACCTGAAACATCTGAAAGTTGCTTATATTGATACTTTGGATTTTGGCCTTTATCAATAATTACCGAACGAACACCTTCATAAAAATCAGCATGATTCAAAAAGTTTTTCACAATGCGTTTATCTGTCTCTAAACATGTCTTAAATGATTGCCCTTCTCCTTTTATTAGCTGTGCCAAAGTTACTTTTAGGGATGTAGGTGATTTTTCTAAAATTGTGTTTTTTGTATTTACACTGAATTCATCCGTACTATTCGTTAATGATTCTATAATCGTTTCAACCGATTCATGTCTAAAATGTTCATCAATCATAGACCGCAAGTTTGCTAAATTACTCTTTTCTTGATAAATTGGCTCTGCATACTCCTGTATTATCTTATCGAGATGATCATAGATTTTCTCTACTTGAAAATCAGCTTGTAATAAAGTCTCCTTAAATTGAGGAAGACGATCGCTCGGTATGTAATGTTGTACGGCATTACTATAGACAATATCTTCACCACGGATTATTTCTGATGTTAAAGCTAAATATCGACCTATATATCCAGGGGCTTGATTTAAAAAATAAGCTGCTCCTACATCAGGGAAGAAGCCAATGTTCATTTCCGGCATTGCCCATTTTGTTTTTTCTGTAATGATACGATGGCTTGCACCGTAGGACAAACCTACTCCGCCCCCCATTACAATACCGTCTAAAATAGCTACAATGGGTTTAGTAAATTCTGAAACTAGCAAATCAACTTCATATTCAATATCAAAAAATTCAAGGGCTTCTTTCATATTTTCATCGCTATCTTTTGCAGCATATAGTTTTTTTATATCTCCACCAGCACAAAAACCTTTTTCTCCGGATCCACTCAACAGGACTGCTGACACACGAGTATCATCTTGCCAAGCCAAAATTTTTTCTTTCATTTTTAATAACATACTAGTGTTCAATGAATTAAGTGCTTTAGGACGATTTAAAATTATTTCTGCAAAACCGTTGTCATGAATTTTAAACAATACATCTTCCAATACTCTCTCTCCTTCTATGAATGTTTAAAGTTTGGTGAACGTTTTTCACTGAATGCTTCGACACCTTCTTTTGCATCATGCGTTAAAAACAATTCAGCAAATAGTTCTCTTTCTCGTTTTAAACCTGAATCTATTGTTTCGTTATTACCTTTAACAATTGCTTGGACTGTACGGCTAATAGCTTGCATACTTTTGTTTTTAATATAGGAATTCGCAATTGCCCCCGCTCTGAACATAAGTTCATCCTTCGAAACTACTTCCTTCACAATTCCATATGATACTGCCTCTTTAGCGGATAATTGTTTACCTGATAATATTAAATCTACAGCTGTTGATACACCAGTTAGTCGACTTAATCTTTGTGTTCCGCCAAAAGTAGGAATCAAACCAAGATTTAATTCTGGAAGCCCAAGAATAGCCTCATCTGAAGCAATTCGAATGTGGCATCCCATAGCAAGTTCTAATCCTCCTCCAAGGGCTGGTCCGTTAATCGCTGCAATTACAGGCTTTCTCATCGATTCTATTTCATCACACAATGCTTGACCGGCTTTAGCCATTTCTAATCCTCTTTGATCGTTCCCCATTGCAGGAATAAACTCTTTTATGTCTGCACCTGCAACAAAAAAGCGACCATGACCTGTGATTATCACAGCAAAAACATCCTCATTGTTATCTAATTCCGCAATAACTTCACGCAATTCATTGATACACGCGGAAGATAATGCGTTAGCTGGCGGTGCATTTATTTCTAAAATAGCCAATGGTCCTTCATAGGTTAAATTTGTATATTTATTATCCATTCCATTTGCCTCCTTTAACGATCTATACAGATATCAATGCAACTTTTATGCCAGCCTATTATGACAGCGTTTCCAATTAATTATTAGCAAAATAGTGTATAATTGTATAGGCAATTATACACTATTTAGACATAAAAACCAAAAGTGTCTAAGATAATTAATAAATAGTAGACGAATCACTTGAACGAAAACTATTTATAAAAAGTTGAATCAAATAAATTCAAATAGACAAAAATGTATGTGCAAAAGTGTTTACGATTTAATACCCAAAAGAATAAGCTTACCGATTACGATAAGCCCGATGCATGAAAACGGATAACTAAAAAAATAAAAATTGCCATCGTATTTGGCATCATATTTATAACAACCGATTTAATATTCAGTAATACTTTTTCCAATTTGCATTTAAACCACTAACAACCCAATAGATTTTCAAAACGTGTATATTCGCCGGAAATCATGAATTGTTATATGTTTGCGAAATCTCCTTCTTTGCAATAATTTCATTTGCTGCTTCGAGCCTTTTATGTTCATCAACTGAGTCCCCCGCAAACTTATTCTGCATAGGTAAAGGTTTATTGGCTTTTAGCTCATTGTGAACGTTTATTTGCTCTTCCTCATTTGCCTTTGTTGGAAACTGAGATTTCTTGTTTGATTGTTCCTTCATTTTTTTCACCTCATTATAGTGTTTGTGTAGCAAACCCTTTTATACTAAAAATTCCTGCAAATTCTTGTCCCTTTTAATTCTTACACTTAATGCGAATTGACCTATTTATCAAATAAAAGGAAGGGAATTGTCTACAAACGATTTAAGAGCAACCAAGGAAAGATGATATCAATTTTATGATCTTATTGAAAGGCTTCGATTATGAATTACATAATCGTTATATGGAAAGAATTAATAATCAAACAAGGCTCGGAACGCATAATTTAGGAGTAAGCTAGTGCTCAGGCCAACATTTGACTTAGAACCATAATAAAATAAAGAAACCCCCTAGCCATAAACATTAATATGGCAAGGGGTTTTTATTATTAACCAACAGAACCGTCCATTTCCATCTTAATCAGACGGTTCATTTCTACAGCATATTCCATTGGTAGCTCTTTCGTAAATGGTTCAATGAAGCCCATTACGATCATATCTGTTGCTTCTTGCTCTCCTAAACCTCTACTCATCAGGTAGAATAGCTGTTCTTCTGAAACTTTAGATACTTTTGCTTCGTGTTCAAGTGAAATATTGTCATTATAAATTTCATTATACGGGATTGTATCTGATGTTGATTCGTTATCCATAATCAACGTATCACACTCAATATTAGAACGGGCACCTTCCGCTTTACGTCCAAAATGAACGATACCTCGGTAATTTACTTTTCCACCTTTTTTCGAAATTGACTTTGAAACAATAGATGAAGAAGTATTTGGTGCTAAGT
This sequence comes from Virgibacillus alimentarius, assembly GCF_000709085.1. GTDB lineage: Bacteria > Bacillota > Bacilli > Bacillales > Amphibacillaceae > Virgibacillus_B > Virgibacillus_B alimentarius. Next base: position 9,632 of record NZ_JFBD01000051.1, read on the forward strand.
GATGCATTTTAGCGCCTGCGTCTTGATGCTGGCCTTTCCCAGCCAAAGCAATCGAAATGGTGTTTCCGCGTGCTCCTTCTCCTGCTAGAAGTACAGCTGGGTATTTCATGGTAAGCTTAGATCCCATATTTCCATCAATCCATTCCATTGTTGCATTGGATTCACAAGTTGCACGCTTTGTAACTAAATTATAAACGTTATTTGCCCAGTTTTGGATTGTTGTATAACGGCAATATGCATCTTTTTTAACGAAAATTTCTACTACTGCACTGTGTAGTGAATTTGTTGTAAATACAGGAGCTGTACAACCTTCTACATAATGTACAGATGCACCTTCATCAACAATAATTAAAGTTCTTTCAAATTGTCCCATATTTTCGGAGTTAATACGGAAGTAAGCTTGCAGTGGTGATGTTGTTTCTACACCTTTTGGTACATAGATGAATGAACCACCTGACCATACTGCAGTATTTAACGCAGCAAATTTATTATCTGAAGCTGGTATAACTTTACCAAAATATTCTTTAAACAGCTCTTCATGCTCTCTAAGTGCTGTGTCTGTATCTTTAAAAATAATTCCAAGTTTTTCTAAGTCTTGCTCTAGACTTTGATAAACTACTTCTGATTCATATTGAGCTGAAACACCGGCTAGATACTTTTGCTCTGCCTCTGGAATGCCGAGTTTATCAAATGTTTCCTTAATTTCATCGGGTACTTCATCCCAAGTTCTTCCTTGTTTTTCAGAAGGTTTTACATAATAGACAATTTCATCAAAGTCTAACTCAGAAAGATCACCACCCCATTGAGGCATTGGTTTACTATAAAAAACATCTAACGCTTTTAAGCGTTTTTCAAGCATCCATTCTGGTTCCTCTTTCATTCGGGAAATTTCTTCAACAACGTTTTTCGTCAAGCCTCTCTCAGTACGAAAAACAGAAACATCCTTATCGTGGAAACCATATTTATATTCTTCCATTTCAGGTATATCTTTCGCCATGATTAAAACCTCCTATAAGATATTCATACAAACGGAGTAATGCCTTTTAGGACATTTAGGTTTGTATGCTAATCCATTGGCTAACTACTCTTTATGAACACCTTTTTCCATTGCCTTCCATGCTAGTGTAGCACATTTAATGCGTGCTGGAAACTTAGAAACTCCTTGTAGTGCTTCTATATCTTCCAAGTCTAAATCTGCTGTATCCATGTCTTTTCCAAGCATCATATCGGAAAACAATTCAGACATTTGTAATGCATCATCTAACGTTTTCCCCTTAATTGCTTGAGTCATCATAGACGCAGAGGACATGCTGATCGAACAACCTTCACCATCGAATTTAACATCTTTTACGATATTATCTTCTACTTGTAATTGTAATTGTATACGATCCCCACAAGTTGGATTATTCATATCAACAGTCAGTACGTCACCATCGATAACTCCCTTATTACGAGGGTTTTTGTAATGATCCATTATTACTTGCCGGTACAGTTGGTCTAGATTACTAAAAGACATTACCAAAAAACTCCTTCGTTTTTAAAAGTCCATCAACCAAAATGTCAACATCTTCTTTTGTATTATACAAATAAAAACTCGCACGTGCTGTAGCTGTTACATCCAGCCATTTCATAAGCGGTTGGGCACAATGGTGACCCGCCCGTACAGCAATTCCCTCTGCATCAAGTACCGTTGCTGTATCATGCGGATGTACACCCTTCAAATTAAACGTTACTAATGCAGCTCTTTTTTCAGGCCCATAGATTTCGATATCATCAATTGTATTCATTCTTTCTATTGCATAATCTGCCAATTCATGCTCATAATTTGCCACTTTATCCATGCCGATTTCATTCAGAAAATCAATTGCAGCACCTAAACCAATTGCTCCAGCAATAACTGGTGTCCCGCCTTCAAACTTCCAAGGGAGTTCTTTCCATGTAGAATCGTATAAATTTACGAAATCTATCATTTCTCCTCCAAATTCAACTGGTTCCATAGACTCTAGCAATTCTCGTTTACCATACAATACCCCAATACCAGTAGGACCACACATTTTGTGTCCGGAAAACGCATAAAAGTCACAGTCCATATCTTTTACGTCCACTTTAATATGTGGTGCACCTTGAGCGCCATCCACAAGAATAATCGCTCCATTTTCATGAGCAATTTTAGCAACTTCTTTTACTGGATTCACTGTACCTAATACATTGGATACATGTGTTATGGCAACAATTTTTGTGTTTTTAGTAACTGTCTTTCGCACATCTTCAAGTGTTATTGTGCCATCGGATTGTAAAGGGATATATTTCAACGTAGCATTTGTGGCCTTTGCTGCTTGCTGCCATGGAATAATGTTACTATGATGTTCCATTGGGGTAATAACAATTTCATCACCCGCTGTTAAATGATGACGTGCATAACTTGTTGCAACAGTATTGATCCCAGTTGTTGTTCCACGATTAAATATTATTTCGGCGGAACTCTCTGCATGAATGAATCGCCGCACTTTCTCACGAGCACCTTCATACTTGTCGGTAGCTCGTGAGCCAAGTGTGTGAACACCTCTATGCACATTAGAATTATCTTGTCGATAATAATCATTAACTGCTTCGATGACGGACAATGGTTTTTGTGCAGTTGCAGAAGAGTCCAAATAAACAAGAGGATGTCCATTAATCTCCTGATTTAACACTGGAAATTGTTCTTTAATAGCATTTATATCCATTAGTATACCTTCTTCTCAATGACTTCTTTTAATTGTTCTCTAACGGAAGCAATTGGTAATTGATTAACAACTGGTGCAAGGAACCCATGAATGATTAAGCGCTCTGCCTCTGTTCTTGTGATACCACGACTCATTAAATAATAAAGTTGAAGCGGATCTACTCTTCCTACTGATGCTGCGTGCCCCGCTGTAACATCATCTTCGTCTATTAAAAGAATAGGGTTTGCATCTCCTCGTGCATTCTTACTTAACATCAGAACACGAGATTCTTGTTCCGCATTAGCCTTTGATGCACCATTTTCAATTTTTCCGACTGCATTGAAGATTGAAGTTGCACTATCTTTTTGCACCCCATGCTGCAAAATTTGTGCATCTGTATTTAAGCCATAATGAACTGTTTTTGCAGTGAAGTTTTCAATTTGTTTCCCTCTGCCAATCGTAACAGTTTTAGGGAATACACTTGAATTATCACCTACTAGGTGACTGACATTTTCAAATATTGTATTACCATCGTTCATTTGCCCCAATGCCCAATTAATCGTAGCATCACGATATGCAATTCCACGACGATTCATATATGTGGTTGTTCCGGCAGCAAAGTTGTCAACTGCACCAAAAGATACTGTTGCATTGTTATATGCTATTACTTCAGTTACTACGTTTGCTATTGTTTCTTGTTCATCATTATGTGAAATGTAATTCTCGACATAGGTTAACGAACTGTTATCGTCTGCTACTACTAACACATGATTAAACAATGCTGTCTCAGGATCTTCTTGCCAGAAAATAGCTTGCAGGGGCTCTTCTACCTGTACATTTTTTGGAATATATACGAATATCCCACCATTCATGAGCGCTGCATGGAAAGCCGTTAACCGATGCTCATCTACAGAAACAGCGTCTTTCATATAGTATCTTTTTACTAAATCTTCATGATTTTGAATAGCTGTGAATATATCTGTAAAAATAACACCTTTATCTTTTAACTCTTTACTTAAAGCACTATATGCTACAGTTTGGTTACACTGAACCAATACGTTTTCCGATGCACCTTCTTGATTTAATAAGCCTTGAATTTCAGATGGCAAATCATTCTTTGATGAAATCGCTTCTCGCTCTGATACATGCTTGAATTTACTGAAATTCCAACGATTTATTTTTGTTTTATCAGGCTTAGGCATTTCTAGCGCATCAGCTTGCTCTAAAGCTTGAAGGCGTAATGATTTCATCCATTCTGGTTCATTTCTTTTTTGCGAAAACTGTTCGATATATTCTTTATCGTATGGCAGTTTTGTTTCTACAGTCATTTTACCCCTCCTAACAATACTATTACGCTTTTTGCCCTACTGTTTCGTCTTCGATGCCTAGTTCTGCTTTAATCCACTCATAGCCTTCCGCTTCTAGTCTTTGTGCTAATTCAGGACCGCCTGATTTAACAACACGGCCTTGCATCATCACGTGGACGTAATCAGGTGTAATATAGTTTAATAAACGTTGGTAGTGTGTAATGATTAGGCATCCGAAGTTATCTTCGCGCATTTTATTAATACCTTTAGAAACTATTTTCAATGCGTCAATATCAAGACCGGAGTCAATTTCATCCAAAATTGCAATTTCTGGCTTCATCATCATTAATTGCAAAATTTCGTTACGTTTTTTCTCTCCGCCTGAAAATCCTTCATTCAGATAGCGTTGTGCCATATTTTTATCTATTTCTAGAAAATCAAGCGTTTTGTCCATTTCCTTGATAAACTTCATTAAAGAGATCTCATCGCCTTCTTCACGGCGAGCATTAATGGAAGAACGTAAGAAGTCAGAAGTTGTTACTCCGCTGATTTCACTAGGATATTGCATTCCGAGGAATAGGCCAGCACGTGCGCGCTCATCTACTTCCATCTCTAGTACATCTTCCCCGTCTAGATGAATACTTCCTTCTGTAATTTCAAATTTAGGATGTCCCATAATCGCGGAAGCAAGCGTTGATTTTCCAGTACCATTGGGACCCATGATTGCATGGAATTCTCCGCCTTTTATTGTAAGGTTTACACCTTTTAATATTTCATTACCTTCAATGGTTACATGAAGATTCTTAATTTCTAAAACTGATCCAGCCATGTCGATACCTCCAAGTACTATTTGTTTGAATGAAGTTTTAATCCATTCTTAATTTATTCTAATTATAATCTTAAATCATTTAGAATCAATATTCAACTCTTTTAGTTTTAAGGTGTAGATGGGTTAATTATAAAAATTTCTTAATGATAAAAATGATATCATATTTTCAATAAAGGGAGATTAATAGGAGTAAAACGAGTAGATACTATTCATTCATAAACCATAAAAATACTGGTGATCCTTTCAATCGGGAACACCAGTATATCATATTATTACTTATGAATTTGATTATCTATTTCAGCGATAAGATGTTTACATTGTTCATACTCCTGTTGTCTCCGTTTTTCAACAGTGAGTCGTTTATCAAATTTTCTGCTGTACTCCGCATATCCCATATTATGAGACTGTTGCATTGCTTTTTCCATTTTTGGAGTATAATTCATTCGTATTCCACTTTGGATAGTGAACCATCCTTTCGGTTTATTTGCAATCAACTTTATCGTATCACATATAGAATACCCCAGACAAAGTGCGAATAAACACATATTGGCGAAAAAAGCTTCATTTTATGAATTCTCTTAAATATAATGTTCCCCAAGTCTTAAAACAATGAATTTCTCTGTCATTAACAATTGAATACTGTGTTTTTCGATTTCATAACTCATGAAATATCCGTTAATGATCTCCATCAACAAGAACAACAGCTCTTGCGTAAATCTTCAATTTAAATCAATTAAAATTCCTCCTAAATATAAAAAGCCTTTCTGCTTGAGAACAGAAAGACGTTATATCTCAAGTTTTGTGTTCTTTCATATGGTTTCGTCAACAATATTGGCTATATTTTAAATTGTTACTTTCTACTAAACAATTCAGGTTTATACTTCAGTAGATAAGAGTAAATATTAGGAATAGACTTAAAAGCATAAATTTTTTCTTTTATTTCATTCTCTTCCTTAATAAATAAACAAGGCACACTTTCTATTTTTGCCTCTTGCATAAAGTCAGAGAACAAAGATGCATTCATTTCATAAAAGATGTCCTCTCTATGGACTGATTCAATATGCTCAAGCATAGATCTTGCCAAATGGCATGTACCGCAAAAAGGTGTGTGAATATATAATAAATAACGTTCTGTGTTTAAAAGTTCATTTGTCATCGATAGCAAAAAAATCACCTTATCGTTATATTGTATAATACATCTAATGTAATCTACATTAAATAAATGGGGTTAACCATTATATCCTTATCTATTAATGCCATTGCTAAAATTTCTTCAGGGGTTGTTGCCACCTCCCGAAATTCACTGTTTACATAAATATGTTCTGCGTGCGGAAGCTCATGCGCTAATTGTTTCCTGAGTTTTATTCCGGCATCATCTTCATCAACAAGAATATAAACATCTTTATAATCTAAATCATAACCATCTAATAATTCATCAAATCGTTCTACTCCAAGTGTTCCATTTGTACAAATAATCGTGATGTCGTCCATTAGTACTTTTTCTATTTGCCTTTTATCTGTTAACCCCTCAACAATAACAATCCTATCTGTATCATCACCCATCATACCATAACACCCCTTCATCATTAAACAAAAAAGCCAGCGTTAGCATATTCTTTAAATTATTTTTATTTGCTTCTTAATATATAGTATATGTTTCAAACTGTATTAAAGTACAAATAAGACTGACCCGCAACTTTACTAGATGCGAGTCAGTCTTTGTATGTTTCTAATTATTAATCTTCATTTATAAATTCTTGATATTGCTCATCTGATAGAAGCTCATCAATTTCTGATTCATTTGATGGCTCTACTACGATCATCCAAGCTTTTTCATATGGTGACTCGTTTACAAATTCTGGACTATCTTCTAAGTCTTCATTTATTTCAACAACTTTTCCGCTAATTGGCGCATATAGTTCAGAAACTGTCTTAACTGATTCAACACTTCCGAATGGCTCATCAGCTTCGATATCGTCACCTTCTTCAGGAAGTTCTACAAATACAATATCTCCCAATTCTGATTGAGCAAAGTCTGTAATACCAATACGAACTTTGTCACCTTCTTTTTTAACCCATTCGTGCTCTTCTGAATACAATAAATCTTTTGGTAAACTCACTGTAATCCCTCCGTTTTTAATTGCATAAGTATAGGCATGTCTTTTTCTATGTTAGTATATCTAATAATAAAAGAATTCACTTCGATTATCAAGTAAAAAAGAGATAATTGGAAAGTACATCATTCATTTTATTTTAACCACATTTCTTTATATGTATCCTCGTTAAAACCAACAAGCACATTTGTTCCATCTGTTGCAATAGGGCGCTTGATTAACATACCATCAGAAGCTAAAAATTCTGCCATTTCCACTTTACTGGCATCTTTTATTTTATCCTTCATATTAAGCTCACGATATTTTTTTCCGCTTGTGTTGAAAAATTTTTTAGCCGGTAAACCGCTCTTATCAATGAGGTCCAATAACACCTCTTTTGCTGGTGTTTCATCCACGATATGTATACTGGTATACGGAACATCATTATCATCAAGCCACTTTTTCGCTTTTTTACACGTGCCACACTTCGGGTACCAATAAAAGGATAACACCATTATTTCCCTCCTTCATTTCATCGTTTCCCTTGTATTGTAACATAAGAATAAAGGCCTGCCACATCTAATGCATGCGGCAGGTCTTTTTCATTCAAATACTATACAATATATTTTTCTTCATCAATGATAGTAGAAGCAATTTCTCGTTTTTTAGCAATTACGTTGATTGGTGTATGTCTTGTAAGTTTGCGTAAAGATGAAAGCATCATACGTAATGCGTCACCTTCTTCTACTGCAATTAATGTTTCTTTAGCATCTGCTTCAATACGGTTAAAAGCTTCCTGAGCATAAACTTGTGTGTATAGAAGTTTTTGTTTGCTATTTTCTTCGCCATTTCTATCAATTGCTTTCTGTGTACGAAGAATTGCTGCCTCCATATTGTATACTTCTGCAGCCATATCCGCTAAATTCACAAGAATTTCTTGTTCATTTTCAATATTTTGTTGGAATTTTTGTGCAGCTAATCCAGCGCCCAGCAATACTATTTTCTTTGCATTTTTCAATAAATATTTTTCCTGCTCTAATGTCTCAGAACCAACTTCTTCCGGCATCAGCATCATTAATTCTTCTTGTAACTCTTGCGCTTTTTGAAGTAAAGGCAATTCCTTCTTCATTGCCTTCTTCAGTAACGTTCCAGGAACAAGAAGACGATTGATTTCATTTGTTCCTTCAAAAATTCGGTTAATTCTTGAATCCCGGTACATACGCTCTACTTCATATTCTTGCATAAAACCATAGCCGCCATGAAGTTGAAGAGCCTCGTCAGATACATAATCAAGTAGCTCTGTACAAGTGTATTTATTCATGGAACACTCAATTTGATATTCTGCAATTGCCCGGGCAATTTCACGTCCATCTTTAAGCTGCTCATCAGTTAAAGAACTCATGCGTTGTTTAAACAAACCTACTGTGCGGTAAACAGCACTTTCATTTGCATAGGTCTCTACGGCCATTGTAGCTAATTTTTCTTGTGTAAGAGAAAAACTTGAAATAGGAGTATTAAATTGCTTTCGTTCATTAACATATTTTGTAGCAAGCTCTATGCTTCGTTTTGAGCCACCTACACCGCCAATTGCTAATTTATAACGACCAACATTTAAAATATTAAATGCAATAATATGTCCGCGTCCTTTTTCTCCTAACAAATTTTCAACCGGAACTTCCGCATCCTCTAACACTAATGTACGTGTTGATGAACTTTTGATCCCCATTTTCTTTTCTTCAGGACCAGTTGAGACACCAGGAAAGTCTCTTTCAACGATGAATGCCGAGAAATGTTCACCGTCAATTTTTGCATAGACAATAAAGACATCAGCAAATGCAGAGTTTGTGATCCATTGTTTTTCTCCATTTAAAACATAATGTGTTCCTGCTTCATTCAGTTTAGCTGTAGTTTTTGCGCCTAAAGCATCAGATCCAGAGCTTGGTTCTGTTAATGCATAAGCAGCTAATAATTCACCGGTTGCTAGTTTCGGCAAGTACTTTTCTTTTTGTTGATCATTTCCGAAAAAGACAATTGGAAGTGAACCAATTCCAACATGTGCACCATGTGTTACTGAAAATCCACCTGCACGAGAAAATTTCTCGGAAATTAGTGCAGAACTAATCGTATCTAATGCTAATCCGCCATATTCTTCAGGTACATCTGCGCCAAGTAATCCTAGCTCACCTGCTTTTTTCAATAAATCTACAGAATGCTCAAATTCATGATTTTCCAGATTATCAATTTTTGGTACAACTTCACCAAGTACAAAATCTTCCGTTGTTTTGGCAATCATATGATGTTCTTCCGTAAAATCCTCCGGCGTAATAACATCATCAGCCTGTAAATCTTCTACTAAAAATGCGCCGCCTTTAAAAGTTTTTTCTTGTGTTTCACTCATTCTTATCGTCCCCTTTTTTTAATAAATAAAATCTAAATGAACCTTTTATACATAGAATGGCAGATTACAAGAGTTCAAAAACACCTGCTGCTCCCATTCCACCTCCAATACACATTGTCACAACGCCAAATTGCACATTGCGGCGTGCCATTTCATGAGCCAGGCTTAATGTTAGCTTTGTGCCAGTCATACCCAACGGATGTCCTAAAGCAATAGCTCCTCCATTAACATTCACTTTATCTGTATCTAAACCGAGTGTGTTTATTACATGAACAGACTGTGAAGCAAATGCCTCGTTCAATTCGATTAATCCAATATCAGAAAGGTCAAGTCCAGCAATCTTCAATGCTTTTGGTACTGCCTCTACTGGTCCTGCACCCATTATTTCGGGAGCAACTCCAGCAACAGCAAATGACCGAAATTTCACTAGTGGAGTTAGGCCCTCTGATTCTGCTTTTTCCCTATCCATAACAAGTACAGAAGCAGCTCCATCACTCATTTGTGATGAATTCCCAGCTGTAACTGATCCAGTCACAGAAAAAGCTGGACGCAGTTTGGAGAGAACCTCTATCGATGTTCCCGGGCGCACGCCTTCGTCGGTGTCAAACATCTTTGTTTTTTCGTCAATTTTATTTTCTTTTCCTACAAAACGATTTGTTACTTCCACAGGAACAATTTCATCTTTAAATTTATTTTCGCTAATCGCCTTCGCAGCACGTTCATGACTTTGCACAGCAAAAGCATCTTGATCGCTTCTTGAAATATTAAATCGTTTGGCTACTTCTTCCGCGGTGTGTCCCATTGACATGTAATATTCTGGTGCAGTCTCTACAAGCTTAGAATTTGGCTTGATGTTATGTCCGCCTGTAGGAATTAAACTCATTGACTCTGCCCCGCCTGCAATAATTGAATCACTTGCACCAACCATTATTCGTTCTGCTGCATAAGCGATACTTTGTAAACCGGAGGAGCAATAGCGATTAATCGTAATAGCAGGTATATCCGTTTTTAAATCTGCAAGCCCTACAATATTACGAGCCATATTTAGCCCTTGTTCTGCCTCTGGCATTGCACAGCCGATAATGACATCATCTATATTTCCATTATAATCTCCAGCACGTTTTAACGTTTCTTTAATCGTTAATGCTGCTAAATCATCAGGTCGTGTTGTAGCAAGTTTACCCTTTTTCGCTTTCCCTACCGGTGTTCTTGCACCTGCAACAATTACAGCTTCCTTCATGTTACTTCCTCCTTAGTTTATTAATTGCGAAGTGGTTTTCCTTTCATTAGCATATGTTGCATTCTAGCTTGAGTTTTCGGTTCACCTATCAGACTCAAGAATGCCTCACGCTCTATATCAAGCATTGTTTGTTCATCAATATAGGATCCTGCCGTAATTCGGCCACCAGATAGTACATAAGCTAACTTTTCTGCAATTTTCAGGTCATGGTCTGAAGCATAACCGCTATATTGAAGTGATTTTGCACCTAGCAACATAGCTGCATATCCGGAATCACCGACTACAGGAATCTTTTCACGTTTTGGAGCAGCATATCCTGCTTTTGCTAAAGATAATACTTTTTGTTTTGCGTCATAGAGTAAATGTTCTGGATTTACACTAATTCCATCTTGCTTATTCAAATATCCATTTTCACGCGCCTCTTCAGCAGAAGTCGAGACATTCGCCGTTGCGATTTGTTCAAAAACATTATTAGCTACTTTGGATAGGTCAAAATCAATTCCCTGTGGCATATTGCGAAGCATCTTTAAATAAAGCTCTTTTGTTCCTCCACCGCCTGGTATTAGGCCTACTCCACATTCAACAAGACCAAGATATGTTTCCTGGGATGCTTGAACGGCACTTGCAGGCAACGTTACTTCTGCACCACCGCCTAACGTCATATTAAACGGAGCTGTAACAACTGGTTTATTGGAATATTTGATAGCCATTGCCATGTTTTGGAATTGCCTGATAACCAAATCTAATTCAAAAAAGTTATCATCTTGAGCTTCAAATAACATCATCCCGAGATTGGCACCTACACAAAAATTCTTTCCTTGATTTCCGATAACAAGGCCCGCGTAGTTTTTGTCAACTTCCTCAATTGCATATTGCACCATTTGCATGATGTCTGGTCCAATTGCATTACTTTGAGAATGGAATTCTAGTCCTGCTACACCATCACCTAAATCAATCAAACTCGCACCCTTATTCTTTTTGATAACTCCATTTACATCTTTTAATCTTTTTAGATTAATTTCTTTTTTATTAAACGTTTGTTTTTTAAATTCCCCGTTATCATAGTAATAAATAGCACCATTGTCTTCCTGGTAAAATGTTTCGTTTCCTTTTTCCAGATGCTTTAATACCCAATCTGGAATTTTGTCCCCTTCAGCTTGCATACGCTCAACTGACTTGCTAACGCCAATGGCATCCCACATTTCAAATGGTCCTATTTCCCAGCCAAACCCTAAACGCATTGCTTGATCAATTGAAATAATATCATCCGCAATTTCGCCTAGTAATTCAGCAGAATAAATAAGTACAGGCTTAACTACTGACCATACTAAGTCACCGGCTTTGTCTCCTTTTGCCTTTACAAGCGCTTTCAATTTGTTTTTGGATCCCTTTGCTTGATTAGCCATTTCAGTTGCGGTTGTTTTTAATTTATTGCGATCCTCATATTCCATTGTTTCTGGGTTCAGTTCATAAATGACACTTCCCTTATCACCCTTCTTTTTCAGGTAAAATCCTTGACCAGCTTTGGATCCAATCCAACCATTTTTTTGCATCTCCATCATAAAGTCCGGAACGCGGAACATCTCTTTTTCATTGCCATCCACCTGGTCAAAGACGTTTTTGGCTACATGGATAAATGTATCCAATCCGACAACATCCAATGTCCGGAATGTTGCACTTTTTGGACGTCCGATCATTGGTCCAGTAACTGAATCAACTTCTCCTACACTATAGCCACTGTTTAGCATTTCTTGGACCGTGACAAGCAAGCCATATGTTCCGATTCGATTTGCAATAAAATTAGGCGTATCTTTCGCTTCTACAACACCTTTTCCAAGAACATCCTCTCCAAATTCTTTCATGAATTCCAAAATTTCAGGATCGGTGTTTTTCGTTGGTATAACCTCTAATAATTGCAGGTAACGTGGCGGATTAAAAAAGTGTGTACCTAGAAAATGCTTTTGAAATTCTTCTGAACAGTCAGCAGCCATATCTTCGATTGAAATACCTGACGTATTCGAACTTACAATCGTTCCTTCTTTACGATACTTTTCAACATTTGCAAACACTTTTTTCTTTATCTCAAGATTTTCTACAACTACTTCGATAATCCAGTCAACATCCGCTATTTTTTCCATATCATCATCCATATTTCCAACTTCAATTAAGTCAAGACTTTCCTTTGTTGTAATTGGTGATGGTTTTTGTTTTAAAAGGCTTTTCTTACTTTCTGCTGCCAAGCGATTTCTAACTGTTTTATCATTTAACGTTAATCCATTTTTTTCCTCATTCTTCTTTAATTCCTGCGGTGCTATGTCCAGCATTAACGTTGGTATTCCAACATTAGCTAAGTGAGCGGCTATACTGGAACCCATTACTCCTGAACCTAACACTGCAGCACGCTTGATTGTTTGCTTCATGTTTTGTCCTCCTACCTATAATTTGAATGAATACTCATTCATTTTATTTTAAAAAATAAAAGATAGTAGTGATCTATCCGTCTATATATACTATAAAATACTTTTGAATATTTAGCAATATATATCTTTAAATTTTCCAAATTTTTTAAAGCGTCACTATTATTAATCATGATATGCTCGTATGCAATTTTTGCTAAAATACACGTTCTTTCTTTTGTAGCTACCCTAATCGCTGATCCCAGCTTCCTAAAATACAATAACATTTTTTATTGAATCGTAATTATTCCTATTTACAAATCGAAACCATTACGATATGATTAAAAATGAAATAAAATGGAAAGGAATTTATTTATGAAAATATATCAAACAATTATAACAATACTAATCATTGGACTGATTGCAATAGGATGCTCCCCATTCTCTAATCAACCGAACAATGATCAGCTTTCCATATATACAACAATTTACCCAATACAATATGCTGTTGAACGGATTGGTGGAGATACCGTGAGCACAACATCAGTATATCCGCCCGGAGTAGATGCACATACGTATGAACCTGCTTCTAAAGAGATGACAACCATCGCAAAAGGAAATGCTTTTATTTATCTTGGAGCAGGTATGGAAGGTTTTGCTGAAAACGCAGCAGAAGCACTCCAATCACAAGATGTTAAACTGATTGAAATCGGACGCCACGATGAGCTGTTTCATTCAGAAAATAGTCATTCCAACCATTCAGAAGAAACCCACCATCACGATGGACATAACCATGGAGATCATGATCCTCATATATGGTTAGATCCTGAACGAATGATTGAAATGAGCACCGTAATTAAAGATGAATTAATAAAACTCAACCCATCAAAGGAAGACGAATATAACGAAAATTTTAATAATCTAAAGAAAAACCTAGAAAATCTTGATCAAGCCTTCTTTGATACCTTAAATCCCAAACAAAATAAAGATCTACTTGTTTCCCATGCTGCTTATGGTTACTGGGAAGAACGATATGGAATTGAGCAAATTGCAATAAACGGACTCTCTTCCAGCAATGAACCTTCACAAAGAGATTTAACAAAAATTATTCGTCAGGCGAGAGAACATCAGTTAAAATATATTATTTTTGAACAAAATAGTTCGAACCGAGTAAGTGAAATTATTCAAGATCACATTAATGCAGAAGCTTTAACGATTCATAATCTCTCTGTTTTGACTGATAAGGATATTAAAAATAAAGAAAACTATCTCTCATTAATGGAACACAACTTAGAAATACTAGATAAAGCTATCAAATAAGGGAGGATGTATGATGTCAAAACCAATCATAACAATGAGTAATATCAATTATGCGTATGACAATAAAAAGGTTTTAAAAGATATCAATTTCGAAGTTCCACGCGGTTCTTTCATGGGGCTAATTGGACCAAATGGCGGCGGTAAAACAACTTTGATCAAACTCATTGTTCGATTATTAAAACCAGATAATGGCTCTATTCAACTCTTCGGTGAAGCCATCGAAAAATATCATAAATGGAATAAAATTGGATTTGTTTCCCAAAAATCTAATTCTTTTAACAAAGGGTTCCCAGCCACTGTTTTTGAAGTCGTTTCAATGGGGCTTACTGCCAAAATCGGATACTTTAAATTTTTAACAAAAAAACATAAAAATAAAGTACTCCATGCCATTGATCAAGTCGGCATGCTTGATTATGCATACCAGAATATCGGGAATTTATCTGGGGGCCAGCAACAGCGTGTATTTATTTCCCGTGCTCTGGTCAGTGATCCAGAATTATTAATTTTAGACGAACCAACTGTTGGTGTTGATTACGAGAATGTAAAACGTTTCTATGAACTACTGCACGAATTAAACGAGAAACGAGATATTACTTTACTGCTTGTGACTCATGATACCGGTACAATGACCGAACATGCCACAGATATTGTATGTCTTAATCAAACCCTTCATTTTCACGGAAAACCAGAAGAATACACTTCTTTATCTGAAGCTGAATTATCACGATTTTATGGACATCCAGTAAATGTTATCACGCACGATCACTAATCTTGGAGGAACTTTTATGATAGCTGACTTTTTAGAATTTGATTTTTTGCGACACACTTTTTTTACCGGTCTATTAATTGGATTAATCGCACCCTTACTTGGTGCATTTATCGTGGTCCGTCGTCTTTCCCTTATAGCGGATGCTCTATCACATGTAACTTTGGCTGGAATTGCTTTTGGTCTCTTTTTAGAAAAGAAAGTTTTAGGAGCAATTATAACACCTTTCTATAGTGGGTTGACTTTTTCGGTCATAGGATCAATTTTCATTGAAAAACTTCGTACCGTTTATAAAGATTATCAAGAACTGGCAATCCCCATTATTTTATCTGGCGGCGTTGGTTTAAGTGTTATATTTATCTCCCTGGCAAATGGCTTTAATACGGATATATTTAACTACTTATTCGGATCTGCCTCGGCAATCAGTCAAAAAGACTTCTTTACAATTATCGTAATTTCAATCATCATTTTATTTAGTATTGGGTTATTTTATAAAGAATTGATGACACTCTCTTTTGATGAAGAACATGCTACTGTTTCTGGAATCCATTCAAAACGAATCCATTTATTATTTATAGTTTTAACAGCTTTAGTTATAGCTGCATCCATTCGTATCGTTGGGGTTTTGCTTGTATCTGCCTTAATGACATTACCGGTTGCAGCAAGCATGAGATTGGCAAGAGGTTTTAAACAAATGATTATTCTGTCTATCATTTTTGGGGAAGCTGCAGTCATTACAGGGTTAATTAGTGGTTACTATTTAAGCATGCCACCCGGGGGGACAATAGTGGTGGTATCAATTATTATTTTATTGCTTTCAATCAGCGTTAAACGGTTTAATTTTAAGAGAGGAGAGCTTGAAAAATGAACGTGAGTGAAGCGATTGAACTTTTAAATGATAAAGGTTTTAAAACGACAAGTCGGCGAAAAGATATCTTAACCTATTTTTTTGATGCAGATGGTTATCGAACAGCGAAAGAGCTAATGCAACATATGGAAGCAATCCATGAGGGAATTAGCTTCGATACCGTTTACCGAAATTTGAATATCTATCATGAAATCGGTATTTTGGAATCTACAGAATTAAACGGAGAAAAGCTTTTTCGAATGAATTGTACAAACGAACACCACCACCATTTTATTTGCAAAGAATGCGGAAAGACAAAAGAAATAGCCCTTTGCCCAATGGATGATATAAAAGGAACCTTAAAAAATTATTATATTGAAGGACATAAATTCGAAATTTATGGGCTGTGTCCTGGATGTTTATCCGCATAAAATATACGGAAGAATGTATGTGCAGAACCTGGACGGTAAAGCTGGAGCTAAAACTCCAGCTTTTTTCATTTATTAACCAAATACTTCTGACAGTACCTTCGATTCTTTATGATCGAGCATATTTTTATGAATCACTTTATCCACTAGCATATTCATTTGTGTTTTGATTTCTTGTGACGCATCTGCTTCCCCTACAACATATATTTTTTCCCAATGATTATCTTTCGCACGCTTGTCTAATTTAGAAGCAATGCACTTATACCAACGATGCTTATTCGCTTCATAACGATCTTTAAAATTCTCTTTTTGCGCATTTATTGAACCGAGTCCTGTTGTATTATTTGCTGCCCGTGGTCCTACTTTTTGTCTCCAATCATCTGTATCTAAATTCAACTCATAATACACCGTATTTTCAACGTCATTTAAATAAGACTCTATGATCTTGATTTCGTTTTGCTGAACGAGAATAACCCCTGTTCTAGGATAATGCTCGCAAAGGGATTTTAACTGATCAAGCACAGGAGTCTCCTGCCAGTAAAACTCTGTTTTTAGCCGAGCTTGAAAACGAGCTGCAAACCAAACATCTTCACTGGCACTAGCAAAAATAATAATTCCTTTTCGTAAAGCCAGTTCATTTTCAAATACATATTTTTTTACTTTTTGCTTTACTAATTGAAAATTTTTTAATTCCTCTTTATTATTGGCTTCTTCTAGGTATTGTTCAAAATTTCTTAGTCCATTTTTAAATTGCAGCTTCCACTCACCGCCCTGTTGTTCCGGATCAGATGGGTCTGTATTCAAGTACATGGTAAAAGCTTTATCAGGTCCTTGTTTATTTACTTTTTCTAGCTTGTTTAGCTGCTTGCTAATGTTCATTATAATTTTAACACCCCTCCTAATATAATCTTATAATAATATTTATCCTTTCACTTCCTTAAATAAACATTATTTACATACGCTAGAAAATGTTTGTTTTTACCTAAATCTTTACCCATAAAAAAACAGCTAAATTAGCTGTTTTTAATTCATCATTACTGGTTGACAAATTCCTCAGCATGAATCAACTGATTTTTCACCTGTTCTTTTCCAGTACCTCCTATACTATTTCGAGCATTTACAACGTTTTTATAAGCTAATACATCATAGATATCCGATTCAAATAAATGATGAAAATTCTTATATTCTTCCAGTGACAGATCCAATAGATACTTTTTATTCTCAATCGCATATAAAACAATTTTTCCAATCACTTCATGTGCCTCGCGAAAAGGCAGGCCTTTGGTCGCTAAATAGTCTGCGATATCGGTTGCGTTCGAATAATCCTGCTCTACTGCCTGATACATATTTTCCTTATTAACATGCATTGTTTTTAGCATTGGAGCAAGTAAGCTAAGTGCCCCATCAAGTGTCGCTACAGTATCAAATACACCCTCTTTGTCTTCTTGCATATCTTTGTTATACGCTAATGGAAGACCTTTTAATACAGTTAGTAAACTCATCAAGTTCCCGTAGATTCGGCCTGTTTTCCCGCGTAAAAGTTCTGGAACGTCAGGGTTCTTTTTTTTGTGGCATAATACTGGATCCAGTACAAAAAGCGTCATCTAGCTCGATAAATTGGAACTCTTGACTAGACCATGTTATTAATTCTTCAGAAAGTCTGGATAAATGCGTCATAATAATGGAACAGACAGATAAAAATTCTACTGCGAAATCACGGTCACTAACAGCATCTAAACTATTTGGATATACTTGATCGAATTGAAGCATTTCAGCTGTTTGCTCGCGATTGATTGGAAAAGTCGTCCCTGCTAAAGCGCCCGCACCTAAAGGCGACCAATTTACCCGTTTCAGGCTATCTTCAAGTCGCTGTTTATCACGCTGAAACATCCAAAAATAAGCTAACAAATGATGCGCAAATAAAATGGGCTGCGCTCGCTGTAGGTGCGTATATCCGGGCATGATCGTATCCATGTTATCTTTTGCCTGACTTATAATTGCACGTTGGACGTTTTCCAAATGCTTAATCATGATTTTTGTTTGTTTGCGGACATACAGGTGAAAATCTGTTGCAACTTGATCATTTCTGCTTCGTCCTGTATGCAACTTTCCTCCGACAGGACCAATTTCATCAATAAGCATTCTTTCAATATTCATATGAATATCTTCATTGGCAACAGAATAATCTACCTTTCCTGCTGCCACTTTTTCTCTTATTGTTACCAGTCCTCGGATTATTTGATCCCTTTCTTCTGCAGAAATGATTTCCTTATCCGCAAGCATTGTAACATGTGCCAAGCTTCCTTCGATATCTTCATAAACAAGTTGTTTATCAAAGTTTATGGATGCTGTATATTCTTCTACTAATTTATCTGTTTCTTTTGTAAATCTACCGCCCCATAATTTTGTCATGTCATTTTCTCCTCTTAGTTAAAAATTACTTTGAATGGATAACTATATTGGTATTTTTTTTATTTTGTGCATAAATTTCTGTTGGCAATCCCCACAATTTAATAAATCCAACTGCCGCATTATGATCAAACATATCTCCTTTTTCATACGTAGCAAGAGCTTCATTATACATGCTCTGTGGAGACTTGCGTGCTGTAACTTGATGGTTTCCTTTAAACAGCTTGACACGTACCTTTCCAGTAACTACTTCTTGTGTTTCATTAATAAAAGCATCAATTGCAGGACGCAATGGTGAATACCATAATCCATCATAAATAATTTGTGAAAATTGCTGGTCTACTTTTGCCTTAAATTGACTAACCTCACGCGTATGTGTTAAAAACTCCATTTCTTTATGGGCATTGATCAATATTAATGCTGCTGGATTTTCATATACTTCACGGGATTTAATGCCTACTAAACGGTTTTCAATATGATCAATACGTCCAACCCCATGTTTTCCCCCAAGCTCATTTAAAGTTTCGATAATATCAACGAGATTCATTTCTTGACCATTCAAGGCAACAGGAATACCTTTTTCAAAAGAAATGTCTACATGATCAGCTACGTTTGGTGTATTTTCTACCGGATTCGTCCATTCAAATGCTTCTTCTGGGGCTTCATTCCATGGATTTTCTAACACGCCTGCTTCACATGCCCGCCCCCATATATTTGCATCGATTGAAAAGGGATTATCTAAATTAATAGGAATAGGAATACCTTTCTCCTTTGCATAAGCAATTTCTTCATCACGTGTCATTCCCCACTCACGAACCGGTGCTACAACATCTAAGTCTGGATTTAAGGCTTTAATTGATACTTCAAAACGAATTTGATCATTTCCTTTTCCTGTACAACCATGTGCTACTGCACTCGCACCTTCTTGTTCTGCCACATCCACTAACAGCTTAGCAATAAGTGGTCTACTTAAAGCTGATGATAGTGGATATTTGCCCTCATATAATGCATTCGCCTTCAAAGCAGGCATTAAATAATCTTTTGCTAATAATTCTTTTCCATCAATGACAACAGCATCAACAGCTCCTACTTGCAGAGCTTTTTGGCGAACAGCTTCCAAATCCTTTTCTTCTCCCATATCAATCGCAAGTGCAACAACATCATAATTATATTTTTCCTGTAACCATTTTATTGAAACGGATGTATCTAAACCACCAGAATATGCTAATACAATCTTTTCTTTACTCATTAAAATCCATCCCTTCTTTACTTGAAACGAACTTTTTATTGATTATGAATTATTATACATAATAAAGCATAAAAATACAATACTAATTTTAAAAAA
>NZ_JFBD01000052.1 GCF_000709085.1 Virgibacillus alimentarius
AACATACTATACGAGGAGGATTTTGATGAAAAAAATTTTTATTGATGCAGGACATGGAGGAGCAGATTCGGGTGCTATTGGTAATGGGCTTAAAGAAAAAGATGTTTGCTTGACGATTGCTCTAAAGATGAGGGATTATTTGAACCGGGAGTATGCGGAACAAATTATTAAACTTTCCCGCACAAAAGATGAATATTTGACCTTAAAGCAGCGCACAAATATGGCAAATCACTGGGGGGCGAATTGCTTTGTGTCGATTCATCTTAATGCAGGGGGAGGGGCAGGATTTGAATCGTATATTTATAATGGGAAATTTGCAGATAAGCGTAGCACCAATCGATTTCGGAACCACGTGCATGATGAAATAATCGTAGGTACAAAATGGCAGGACAGGGGGAAGAAAGAGGCAAACTTCCATGTGTTAAGAGAATCATCGATGACAGCTATTTTGACAGAAAATGGATTCATTGATCACGAGCCTGATGCAAATAAATTAAAAAGCGATGGCTTTTTGAATACACTTGCCTTCGCTCATACAAAAGGACTAGCGTTAGCCCTCGGATTAAAGCAGTGCACTAGTAAAAAAATGCATGTAATACAAAAAGGAGAGACATTTTGGAACTTAGCGATCAAATATCAATCAACTGTAAAAAAATTAAGGCAATTAAATCCTGACGTAATTCCAGAAAGATTGCAGATTGGGACACGAATCAGAGTGAAATAATGGAAAAGTCTTACCATTTGGTAAGCTTTTCTATTTACAGTGTATACAGAGTAATGTATTATGTATACATAAGAAATTATAGGAGTTGCATTGTAAGATGAGTGAATTAAATTTTGGAAAGCCTATTAAAAAAGAAACAGTCTATGAGATTGCGTACAGGGAACTTAAATCAGCAATTTTATCGAACAAGCTAAATCAGAATCAATTTTATACCGAGGAGGATTTTGCGAATGAATTAGGTATTTCAAGAACTCCGGTAAGGGAAGCCATTCAAGGCTTGGTTTATGACCGATTGCTTATTGCAGTTCCAAGAAAAGGAGTGAAAGTAAGAGGGTTTACGAATTCAGAAATTAATCAAATATTTTTACTTAGAAAAGCGATTGAAAAAGAAGTACTAACGGAGTTTTTGAAAACGGTAACAAATGAACAAATAAACAGGTTGGAAGAAATTATTTCTCAGCAAGATAAGGCTATTATTCATGAAAACAGAGAATTATTTATTCAATTAGATCAAGAATTTCATAATTGTATCATTCATTATACCAATTACAATTTAGTTGAGGAAATTTATAGCAAGCTGCATGATCTAACGGTTTTAATTGGATATCAGGCAATACGAAAAGAAGGCAGAATGAATGAAGTGATTACAGAGCATAAGGATATTGTGCAGGCGATTGTAGAAAAAAACAAGGAGCAAGCTAGTGCTAAGTTACTTCTCCACTTAGATAACACAATGGACTCTTACAAGATTATGGATAATAAATGAAAACGAAACGGGAGGTTTTATCATGAAATATGCAGTTTATCAAATGGATATTATTGCTGGTAACCCCAAGAAGAATAGAGAGAAGGTAAACAACTGGGCAAAGGAGACAATGGCAAACGAAAAGCTGGATGTGCTTGTTCTTCCAGAAATGTGGACGACAGCCTTTACGCTTCCGGAATTAGATGAGTTCGCAGATGTTAATGGTGAACCTACGACATCCTTTCTTCAAGAACTTGCAAAAAAACATCACGTTCATATTATCGGTGGTTCCATCGCAAACAAAAAAGACGGAAAATTTTATAATACAAGTGTAGTAGTTGACCGTAAAGGATCGATCGTATATACGTATGACAAAATTCACTTAGTACCCATGCTCCATGAGCATAAATACCTCACGGGTGGTACAGAAAAGGTAAGAACATTTGAACTAGAAGGAGTAAAAATGGGAGTCATCATTTGTTATGATTTGAGATTTCCAGAACTGGCTAGAAAATTAGCACTAGAAGGTGTACAGGTATTGCACATTGTCGCTGAATGGCCTGCCCCGAGAAAAGACCATTGGAGACATCTCCAACTAGCCCGGGCAATTGAAAATCAAATGTTCGTTGTATCTTGTAATCGTGTTGGTTCTTATGATGGAGAGGATTTTGCAGGAACGTCGATGATCATTGATCCTTGGGGAACGCCATTAGAAATTGGCAGTGACTCAAAGGAAGAGACGCTTTCTACAACGCTGTCCTTGGATATCGTTCCTAAAATTAGAAAAGATGTACCTATTTTTTCAAGCAGAGTTCCAGAACTATATTAATCATACAAGGGGGAAATGATAATGAAAAATACACTAAAACTAAATGTACAAGGAAAAAATAAAACAATCGATGTAGATGTTCATCATGTATTTAACGCTGGATATGCAGGAAGTGATCAAGAAAAGGTGCAGGAACATATTGATGAATTAGCAAAATTGGGTGTACCTACACCGACAACAACACCTATCTTATTTCCGGTTTCCGATTATGTTGTATCCACAACGAAGCATATACAAGTGCAGCATGAGGAAACAAGCGGGGAGATTGAATATGTATTAATTTGGCATAACAATGAATTATACGTCACCGTCGGCAGTGACCACACAGACCGCAAATTAGAAACATTCAGTGTGCCGATGTCAAAACAGGCATATCCGAATGTGATTGCAGAAGATGTATGGAAATATGAAGACGTTAAAAATCACTGGGATCAACTAGAGTTTATTTGTTGGGTTACTTCTGGAAATGAGAAAAAAATCTATCAACAAGGCACCTGTGCAGATTTATTAAATCCGGAGCAATGGGAAGAAAACTTTTCTAAATTAAATGTGGAAGAAGATGGAAATTTATTCTTCTCTGCAACGATTAATACGGAAGATAATACATTGGCATTCGCTGATAAATATGAATTTGAATTAAGAGACCCAGTGCTTCATCGATCCATTAAACATCAGTATGAAGTGAATGTGCTTCCTGAATCTATTGAGTAATCAAAATAGAATAGGATGTGTTTCTGGTATGTTGGTATTTGGGCTTGGTCCGAGAAAGTATCAGGTAAAGCGAGATTGGGGACGTCTTCCTAGTCACCTTTCTATTAAAAGTATCTCCGCAATTGAAGTGGATCAGCATGACAACGTTTTTGTACTACAGCGGAGTCGTCCTTTTCTACTTCTATTTACTAGCGAAGGAGAGTTGATTGATGCTTGGGACAATGATTATATAGCTGATGGACATTATTTATACGTTACTCCCGAAGATAGAGTCATTGTGGTAGATCGGGATTTTCACCGACTGATTGTCTTTAATAAAGAAGGGGAAGTAATTGATGTTATTGGCGAAAGGCATATCCCGGGTTTGCCCGGGGAACCTTTTAATCATCCAACTGATATGGTGATGACAAGAAATGGACATTATTACGTAACAGATGGATATGGGAATAGCTGTGTCCATCATTTTGACCCTAGTTGGAAGCGGTTGAATACTTGGGGTGAAAGAGGCTCAGAAAATGGTGCTTTTTCAACACCACATGCAATTGCAACGGATTCCTATGGTCGTTTGTTAGTGACAGATCGAGAAAACAATCGAATTCAATTTTTTAATCAAGATGGAAATTATTTAAAAGAAATTGGGAATGTTTATCACCCGATGGATATTTGGATTGACAAAGAGGGGCTTATTTATGTGACAGATCAAACACCCAGTATAAATATGTTCAGTCCTGAAGGTGAATGGATTGGTAGATGCCGGACATTTGGCATATATGGCCATGGGATTACGGTCGATAGCAAAGGGGATATTTATATTGCAGAAATGTTTCCAGATGGAATTACAAAATTAGTTTTGAATCATTTAGGATAAATATATTTCAAGTATTTTGAATTTGCAAAATTTAATATCTGCAAAGGGGGAAGTAAGATGAATTCAAATCATTTGCAACCTGATAAACCTATTATAACAAAAGGGCATAAACGATTAATATGGGGCGCCATTTTCTTGATGGCAACTTCCTCAATAGGGCCCGCCTTTTTAACACAAACAACTGTTTTTACGGAAGAGTTTGCAGCTAATTTCGCTTTTGCTATCTTAGCCTCTGTTATTATTGATATTGGTGCTCAACTGAATATTTGGCGCATTCTTGTTGTTTCGGGAAAACGAGGTCAGGATGTAGCAAATCTGGTTTTACCGGGTCTAGGTTCAGTTATTGCTATATTAATCGTAATAGGCGGTCTTGCATTTAACATTGGTAACGTTGCTGGTGGGGGACTTGGACTTAATGTATTATTTGGTGTTTCGACCACAACAGGTGCCATCATCACTGGGATCCTTGCAGTAATCATATTTCTTTTAAAAGATGCTGGAAAAGCCATGGATATTGTCGCTTTAACTTTGGGCTCCATTATGCTAATCATGGTTGGATATGTTATGCTTACAACCAATCCTCCAGTAGCTGAAGCAATGGTGAAAAGTGTCTTTCCGGATGATTATAAATCACTTGTTTTACCTGTTATTACGTTAGTTGGCGGAACCGTTGGAGGTTATATCACGTTTGCAGGAGGACACAGACTACTTGACGCTGGTGTAAATGGTAAAGAGAATTTACCTGTCGTAAATAGGGCAGCTAATTACGGAATTTTAACAACGGGTGTCATGCGTATTTTCCTTTTCCTTGCCGTACTAGGGGTTGTAGCAGCTGGATATAAGCTTGATGCCAGCAATCCACCAGCATCTGTGTTTCAAATTGCTCTTGGGGACGTTGGATATAAGATATTTGGTTTAGTACTTTGGTCCGCAGCATTAACTTCTGTTGTAGGATCTGCTTATACAAGTGTTTCCTTCTTGCGCTCATTCCATCAAAACTTCGAAAAATATAACAAATATATTATCATCGGATTTATCCTTTTTTCTACAATAGTCTTTGCGGTTGTTGGGAAACCAGTTACAATCTTAGTAATTGTCGGTTCATTAAACGGATTAATTTTACCATTAACATTAGGATCTATTTTGATTGCATCACGCAAAAAGGAAATTGTTGGGGACTATCATCACCCTACATGGATGATTGTATTCGGTATTATTGCAGTAATTATCACATTAATCGCTGGTTGGTTTTCTTTAGAAGGCATTGCAGAGCTTTGGACGGGGTGAAAAAAGAAGCTGTTCGTAATTATTACGGACAGTTTTTCTTTTATTTTTCCGTCAATCAATTTTCCAGTATTTCCTTTTTTGCCGGAATGATGTAAACTGTTTACAAGTCAGATAGATAAGTTATTAACAGGGGGTGGGATGATGAGTGGTATTGTTAAGCCTGAATCACTTCATCTTCAAGCATATCATATTATAAAAAAATCCATTATGGATGGTGAATTCAAGCCGTCTGAACGTGTGGTGGAATCAAAGATCGCTACGAAGCTGGGCATTAGCAGAGGACCAGTCAGAGAAGCAATCCGTATGCTTATTCAAGATGGACTGCTTAATTATAATGATGGATTTGTTCGTGTTTATCAGCCGCATGTACAGGATGTTATTGATTTATTTGAGTGCCGTGAAAGTTTGGAAACACTTGCAATTCAACTAGCGATTAAAAATATTTCAGAGGCGGAAAAAGAGCAATTAGCCGTTAATTTAAAAGAAACGAAAGAAGTACCAGATCATGGGGTAGAGCTTGGGCAATTAGACCAGCAATTCCATACGATTATCATTGGGGCTTCAAAAAATAGACAGTTAATTGAATTGATGGATACCATTAAGACGAAAATTCATTATATGCGTAAAAGTATGGTAGGCGGAGATTTTTATCCGGAATTTATTGAGGAGCACGAACATCTTTATGAATTAATACGTGAGAAAAAAGAGGAAAAAGCTGTAAAGTTCATGCATGCTCATATTAAAAGAGCTTTAGATGGTGTACTCATGCATATTGGTTAATACTTTATTAAAATATCATAGAAAACAAAGAATCTTAATCCAGTTTGAAAGGGTTAAGATTTTCATTTTTAAAAATAATTTGCAAGCTTTTAGTTAACTGTTGACAAAAAATACAGAAAATTATATTATTTCATTAAATGGAGTTTTCGTTTAAAAAAGTTAAAAGAAAGAAGTGTATTCGTTGGCCAGTGTAGGAAATGAAGTTCAAAATCAAATTTATGAGGGAATGTTTTCCCAAGAACAGAAACGTTTGCCAGTTTCGTTTGAAGACTGGGAAAAAGCCGCAAATAATTTATTAGCAAAGCACTCTTTTGATTATGTAGCAGGCGGGGCTGGATCAGAAGAAACCGTACATAATAATCGAGATGCATTTAAACGCTGGCAGATTGTACCACGTATGCTCAATGATGTAGGTAGCCGTGATTTAAGGGTTCATTTATTAGGTCATACATTTCCTCATCCATTTATGTTAGCACCAATTGGTCTGCAGTCGATCATCCATCCGGACGGAGAGGTAGCGGTTGCAAAAGCAGCTGCTAAAATGGGAGTTCCTATGATCGTAAGTACGGTGTCATCAAAGCCGATGGAAGAAATTTCTGCGGCTGCTGATGGAAGCCCGAAATGGTATCAGCTTTATTGGAATGAAGACCCCGAGATAACGGCCAGCTTTCTAAAACGCGCAGAAAGAGCAGGTTATACGGCAATTGTCATTACATTAGATGCTCCTGTCACACCATGGAAAGAACGTGATCTCACAAATAGTTATCTTCCTTTTATGTTAGGGGAAGGCATAGGAAACTATCTTACTGACCCTGTTTTTTGCAAGAAACTTGGATGTGATCCGGAATCTGACATGAAGACCACAATCGATTACTGGGGCCAAATCTTTGGAAACCCAAAAGTAACGTGGGATAATCTGTCATTTATTCGTGAACATACGAATTTGCCTATTTTGTTAAAAGGAATTCTTCATCCCAATGATGCAAAGTTAGCATTAGAATACGGTGTTGATGGCATTATTGTCTCTAATCATGGTGGAAGACAAGTAGATGGTTCGGTTGCGGCCCTTGACGCATTGCCAGAGATCGTAGCGGCAGTACAAAATAAAGTACCTATTTTAATGGATAGCGGAATAAGAAGAGGTGCTGATGTCTTAAAGGCACTCGCCCTGGGAGCAACTTCTGTACTCATTGGCAGACCATATATTTATGGGTTAGCAGTTGCTGGAGAAGAAGGAGTAGAGCAAGTTCTACGCCAGCTGGCAGCTGATATCGATTTGACGTTAGCGCTGTGCGGGAAAAACTCTCTATCATCCATCGATCGCTCATTATTAAGAAGGAAGTAGCTTTTTCCAGTTGCTCTATAATTACCTGGTTGTTTCTATCTATCCGTTCTGGGGTGAAACGATTGAAAAGCAAAGAAATAAATCGACACTTTCAACAGTTAAAAAAGCAGCGGGAAATTTTTTATAATGACTGCAGTTTGGATTTTAAACATGCATGGAGGAGGCCTTTACCGGATAAATGGTTCATCGGCGAAACGCTGTATCACTTAGTCTTATTAGTAAGACTGTTCAGAAGGTTTTCTGTTTTATATATACCGGTTATGCTACCAATTGCCCATTTACGGAAGAAAAAACCTTATCAATCTGAAATACATAACATATACAAAGAATATAAGGAAAAGAAAAAGAGGTCAATGTCCGCACCATCTCTACTTGTACCACCTAAAGATTTGAAAAAGGATTATCGCTTCAAAGACGTTCAGGAATTGCTTGAGGAAGAAACGAAAAAGCTGATGGATGTGATCGAAAGTATGGAGGAAAATGTTGCCGGACATATACGTTATCCCGACCCAATTGCCTATTACCCCAATCTGATCCAAAGTATCCATTTGCTAGCTATTCATGAGCAACACCATTTTGATCTTGTTAAAAAATATGAATTGCTTCAACTGCAATAAATATTCCTTTCAGCACTGTAACGGATCATAGTAACGATGCATGCTGATCCGTTGCAATGTCGTTGAAGACTACAAAGTGCATGAAAATGAAAGCGTTTTCTAATTTGTCGTTTCTATTCTGTTAAAGTTTTTTAAATCCTTCGTTTTTTTCAATTATTATTTACTATTTGCAGTTGACAGTTAACAGTCAACAGAATATACTTAAAAATGAAACGTTTACAAAGCAAAGATTTTATCGATTTTAGATCGACTATTTTATGTAAGATGATGAAAGCGAATACATGGGAATAAAAGTAAAAAACTGGAGGTAGTGTGTGATGAAACAACTAGCAAAAAAGAACGAACAGGATATATTTCAAAAAATAGCAGGGCATGAACAGGTCGTTTTTTGTAATGACCCAATCACTGGTTTGCAAGCTATTATTGCGATTCATGATACAACCCTCGGTCCAGGTCTTGGTGGAACGCGGATGTACCCTTATGAAAATGTAGATGACGCACTTGAGGATGCACTTCGTTTATCTGAAGGAATGACATACAAATGTGCAGCAGCTGATATTGATTTTGGCGGTGCAAAGGCTGTAATTATTGGAGATCCGGATAAAGATAAAACCCCTGCGATGTTTCGTAAGTTTGCACAATACGTCGATTCATTGAATGGTAGATTCTATACAGGAACAGATATGGGAACAACCATGGATGATTTTGTTCAAGCACTAAAAGAAACGAATTTCATTAATGGAATTCCTGAAGCATATGGCGGAAGCGGTGATTCATCCATACCAACATCTCAAGGTGTTGTATATGCCATCCAAGCAACAAATAAGCACGTCTTTGGTGATGACAGTCTTGGAGGAAAAACGTATGCGATTCAAGGTTTAGGAAAAGTAGGTTATAAAGTAGCAGAGCATTTACTTCAAGCTGGAGCAGATTTATTTGTAACGGATATTCATGAACATGTACTTGAATCGATCCAAGATAAGGCAAAAGAATTAGGCGGTTCTGTAACCGTTGTAGGAAGTGACGAAATTTACAGTGTGGATGCAGATGTCTTTGTACCTTGTGCAATGGGCGCGGTTCTCAACGATGAAACCATTCCTCAATTAACAGTAAAAGCTGTTGTAGGCTCAGCAAATAATCAGCTTAAAGCCAAAACGCATGCACAAGTACTTGCAGATAAAGGTATTTTATATGCACCGGATTACATTGTAAATGCAGGTGGTTTAATTCAAGTTGCTGATGAGCTATATGAACCAAATAAAGAACGTGTATTACTTAAGACCAAAGCAATCTATGACTCTCTTCTAGAAATCTATGAACAAGCGAAACTAGCAGATATTACAACAGAAGAAGCAGCAAATAGAAAATGTCAGCAAACCATCGATGAACAACGAAACAGAAACAATTTTTTCGCTCGTGATCGCAGACCAAAATGGAATATTCGTGGGTAAAAGCCAAAAATAATTCGTGAAGGGTGAATGAAATGAAGGAAAAGTATCCAATGATGGAGATTATTGATAAGGCCGGTAAATTCGTCTCAAAGGAATATGAAAAGGAAATAACGAAGGAACAAGCACAAAAATTTTATTATCATATGCTACGAATTCGTACCTTTGATCGGAAAGGGAAAGCTCTGCAGCGTCAGGGAAGAATTGGAACCTACGTGCCTTTTGAAGGACAGGAGGCATCACAAGTAGGAAGTGCATTAGTTCTTGAAGAGAAAGACTGGATGTTTCCAACATACCGTGATCACGGGGCTACATTAACATTTGGAGCTGAAATGGATCGTGTATTGCTTTATTGGAACGGACGTGTGGAAGGCTCCGTCCCATCGAAAGAAAAAAATATTTATCCTGCTTCTGTTCCAATTGCGACACAGCTCCCACATGCTACAGGTGCTGCAATGGCAGAAACGTATAAAGGAACAAATAATGTAGCGATTGCTTATTTTGGTGACGGTGCGACTTCAGAAGGGGATTTTCATGAAGGTATTAATATAGCGAGTGTCTTTCAGGCACCAGTTGTATTTTTTAACCAAAATAATGGATTTGCCATTTCTGTTCCAATTGAAAAACAAATGAATTCTGAAACGATTGCCCAAAAATCAGAGGCATATGGCATACCGGGAGTACGTGTAGATGGTATGGATGTTTTCGCTGTGCATTTCGCAGTAAAAGAAGCTTTTGAAAGAGCGCGGAACGGAGAAGGTCCAACTTTAATTGAAGCGGTAACATGGCGTTTCGGTGCTCATACAACTGCTGATGATCCTACAAAATACCGCGATCAGGAAGAAACAGAGAAGAAACGGGAAGAATTGGATCCAATTTTACGATTAGAACGTTTTATGAAAAATCATGATATGTGGGATGAAGACTGGGCTGAAAAAATAGAAAAGGAAATTGAAGCAGAGTTAGATGACGCAATTGTAGAAATGGAAAAATTCCAGAAACCTGATCCTGCTGATATGTTTGACTATGTTTTCGAGGAGCCAACTTGGACGATTCAAGAGCAAAAGGAAATCTTAAAGGGGGCGACAAAATAATGGCAAAGATGTTAGAGAAGCAGGCGAATGAATCAATGGAAACAACTAAATCAATGACACTGATTCAAGGGGTTACTGATGGCTTAGGAACGATGCTTGATGATGATGAAAACATCCTAGTGCTTGGTGAAGATGTTGGTGTAAATGGAGGCGTTTTCCGAGCTACAGATGGCTTGCAGGAAAAGTTTGGCGAAAGAAGAGTGGTCGATACACCACTAAGTGAAGCGGGGTTTGTGGGTGCAGCTGTCGGAATGGCGCTTAATGGATTGAAGCCGGTTGTAGAAATTCAGTTCCTTGGTTTCATTTATCCAGCGTATGAACAAATTGCAACACATGTTACACGTGCACGTTCACGTACAATGGGCCATTATCATTTACCAATGGTTATTCGTGCTCCGTATGGTGCAGGGGTAAGATCACCAGAAATTCATTCAGATAGTATTGAAGCTTTATTTACCCATTTACCAGGAATCAAAGTTGTTTGTCCATCAAACGCCTATGACGCAAAAGGATTGCTTGTCGCTTCGATTGAAGATCCTGATCCTGTATTATTCTTAGAGCCAATGCGTCTTTATCGCGGTGAGCGTGTTGAGGTACCTACTGAAAAGTATTCCATTGAGTTAGGAAAAGGGGAGCGGATTATCGAAGGTGAGGATGTAACTGTTCTTGCATGGGGAGCAATGGTTCCGATCGCTAAAAAAGCAGCCGAGCAAATGAAGGAAAAAAATATCTCCTGTGATGTTATTGATCTTCGTACATTGTATCCATTAGATAAAGATATCATTGCAGAATCCGTCCAAAAAACAGGTCGCGTTGTCATCGTTCATGAAGCACAATCAACTGGCGGGGTAGGAAGTGAGATCACATCCGTTATTAATGACAAAGCCTTTTTATACTTAAAATCTCCAATTGAACGTGTAACAGGGTTTGACGTGCCAGTTCCACTGTTTGCTTTGGAAAATGATTATTTGCCAACACCTCAGCGAGTGCAGGATGCGATCCAAAAAGTAATTGATTTTTAGGAGGAGAACAAGCAATGGAAGTAAAATTTCATGACATTGGAGAAGGAATGAATGAAGGAGAAATTTTAACGTTTTTTGTTAAAGTTGGCGATGAGGTAACTGTTGACCAACCGCTTGTGGAGATGCAAACAGATAAAATGGTCGCAGAAATCCCATCTCCAACTGCGGGCACCGTCAAGGCGATTCACTTTAATACAGGGGAAGTCGTGACTGTCGGGACACCTATCATGGAAATTGATAATGGCGAGGAAAACAGTCCTCCGGAAAAAGCAGAAGAACCCAAAAAACAGGAAAAACAATCTGCTCCACAACCAGTCGAAGAGAAAACCTCAACTAAGAAAAAGCATAACCGTGTCCTAGCAGCCCCATATACACGAAAAATCGCACGTGATAAAGGGGTAGATATAGAAGAGATTCAAGGTACAGGTCCTGCCGGCCGTGTGACAGAAGAAGATGTGTATCAGTTTGTAAACGGTTCAGCGGGTAAAGCGGGAGTTCAGGAAGCTGCTGCGGCGAGTGTCCCCGCTGCAAATCAAAAAGAACAAGCAAGCGATACAATTCCTTTTAAAGGAATCAGGAAACAAATTGCAAAAAATATGAGCTATTCCTTGCAGACTATCCCACATGTCACGCATTTTGAGGAAGCAGATTTAACAAACTTGCTTGAACTGCGAAAAGAATTGAAAGAATCTGGGGATAACATTTCCGTTGTAGCATTTTTCTTAAAAGCGCTAGCTATCTCACTAAAAGAGCATCCAATCTTTAATGCAAGACTTGATGAAGAAAATGAAGTCATTCATTTACTTAAACAATATAATTTTGGTCTTGCTACAGATACGGAAGCAGGATTGTTGGTACCAGTCCTTCCAAATGTGGATCAAAAATCACTACGTGAAATTCATACAGAAATGAAAGATCTAACGAAAAAAGCGCAAGAAGGAAAATTAAGTGCTCAAGAAATGGCAAATGGCACCTTTACGATTAGTAATGTTGGGCCACTTGGCGGAATGGGAGCTACACCAATTATTAATCATCCGCAAACGAGTATTTTGGCATTTCATAAAACGAAAAAAGTGCCTGTTGTCATGGATGATGATGAGATTGCAATCCGCTCCATGATGAATATGTCGCTTTCTTTTGATCATCGTGTTGCTGATGGCGCAGCATCTGTAAGGTTTACAAATCGGTTTGTAGAATTACTGGAAGAGCCGAAAAAGTTACTATTGGAGTTGGTTTAAATGGTTGTAGGAGAAATTGCAGAAAGCCGAGATTTAGTCATTATTGGCGGCGGTCCTGGCGGCTATAATGCCGCCATCCGGGCTGCACAACTTGGACTTGATGTAACCATCATTGAGAAAGGAAAAATGGGAGGCGTTTGTTTAAATGAAGGATGTATTCCTTCAAAAGTCTTTGCACACGCAGCAAAGGAATATGCCTCTGTTCCAAATCTATCCATACTTGGCATCAATATAGGAGAGCCAACTTTTGATTTTCATGCACTAATGAAATATAAAGACAGAACAGTTACACAACTCAGAAAAGGCGTAGAGGCTTTATGTGCAGCCAATAAAATTGAAATCATTGAAGGACAAGCTACTTTCACAGCAGAGAATAAGATTGGCGTTGAGAATGGTCATCAATTTGACGTGTATGAATTTAACCATGCGATTATTGCTACAGGAAGTGCAACTATAAAACCTGACTTTTTGCCTAAGCAAAGTGACCGTGTTTTATTTTCTGATGTAATTTACAATCTAGATGAAATGCCACAAGATTTAATCGTATATGGCAGTAATTATATTTCACTGGAAGTTGCATTTAGCTATCATAATCTCGGTGCTAATGTAACAATGATTTTAGATGAAACAGATGATTTTTCATTTGATACGTCTATTAACAGAGAATTAAAGCGTATTTTGAAGAAACAAAAAATTAAAGTGCATCGCGGATTTAAAGTGGAGGAAGTGCATGCTTCTGAAGATGACGTTGAAGTCCAACTTGCTAAAGATGGAAAAGAAGAAACTTTAAAAGGTACGCATATCTATGTAGCTACGCAGCACAAGGCAGACATAGCCGAATTAGGACTGGAACGCTTTGGTCTTAAAATGACGGAAGACGGTCTCGTTGAAACAGATGCACAAATGCGGACATCGTTGGACAAGCTTTTTGCCGTAGGAGATATCACAGAAGGAACACCTTCTGCAGTGAAAGCGATTAAAGAAGGAAAAGTAGCTGCTGAGACCATTGCTGGACTAAACAGTGAAGTTGATCTAACTTTCCTTCCATCAATTGTTCATAGTATTCCAAAGATCGCGTCAGTAGGATTAACCGAAGAAGAAGCTGCTGAAGCAGGGTACAAAGTGAAAACGAGCCAATTTGCAAATAGTGGCAATAGCTACGCAATGATTACAAATGAAAAGAGTGGAATAACGAAAATAATTAAAGATGAAGAAACAGATTTACTTCTGGGATTCCATGCAATTGGAGCGGGAGCTGTTGAATTAATCAGCACGGCTGTAACTGCTCTTGAAATGGTAGGACGAGACGAAGATTTAAATTTCCCATTATACCCGCATCCTAGTTTTAATGAGACGATACTCGAAGCCGTGGAAGGTCTGGAAGAAAAAGCGATTCATATGCCACCACCTAAGAAGACTGCGAAAGTATAAAAGTAATGAAGGAGACTTTTTATGTTCCGAATTAAACCTGTACAAGTACCATCTTTATCTGAGGCAGTATTGATAACAGTCGCAATTCTATTCATCATGGGTTCCAGCATCATCATTTATGATGCACCTCCGCATATCCCTTTAGCTATTTCACTTTTACTTCTGGTTGTATATGGACTGATAAAGAAAGTGCCATATAAAGATTTAGAAGAAGGAGTAACGGAAGGTGCCAAGGCCGGCATGGCTGCAGTATTTCTCTTCTTCTTTATTGGAATTTTAATTGCCTCCTGGATGCTGGGAGGCACGATTCCAACCCTTATTTACGCTGGCTTTGAACTAGTGACACCAAGCTTCTACTTTGCGATTGTTTTTGTCATAACAGCAATTGTAGGTATGAGTGTTGGGAGTTCTTTGACAACAGTAGGAACAGTTGGCGTTGCTTTTATCGGAATATCAAGCGCAATCGATGCTTCACTTGCAATTACAGCAGGTGCGATCGTATCAGGTGCGTTCTTTGGTGATAAAACTTCACCACTATCCGATACGACAAATATGGCTTCATCCATATTAAAAGTGGACTTATTTGAACACATCAAAAACATGACATGGACAACAGTCCCAGCATTTGTGATAACCTTTATTTTATTCGCTATATTATCACCTAAACTTACAGATACAAATTTCGGAAAAATGGAACAATTTCAGCAAGGATTACTGGATACAGACCTTGTCCACTGGTATAATGGTGTCATTCCAATCGTTGTTTTGTTAATTTTCTCAATAATGAAAGCGCCTGCATTACTGGCGCTCGCTGCCGGATCCCTTAGTGCCATTGCAATTTCCTATATTAATGGAGCCACACCGGTTGGGGACCTGTTTGGTGTTTTATTCGGCGGATTTGTTTCTGAAACAGGCGTCTCAGAAATAGACGAATTATTGACCCGGGGCGGCATAGAGGATATGTTATTTACCATCGGTCTTGTCTTACTTGCTCTAAGTATGGGCGGATTGCTATTTACCTTAGGAATCGTGCCAAGATTGCTTGCTTCCATTGAAAATATGCTAAAGAAAGTAAGATCTGTGATTTTAACATCGGCACTCACTGCAATCGGTATTAATGTTCTTGTTGGGGAACAATATTTATCAATCCTATTAACCGGCGAATCTTTTCAATCCCAATATAAAAAGGTCGGTCTGACAAATAAAAATTTAGCAAGGGTTTCCGAAGATGCAGGAACTGTCGTTAATCCACTTGTCCCGTGGAGTGTTACAGGGGTCTTTATCACAACCGTTCTAGGGGTTCCGACCTTACAATATTTCCCTTTTGCAATCTTTTGTTTGCTATGCCCCTTATTAACTATATTTTATGGGTTTACCGGGAAAACATTGACCTATATAGACAAAGAAAAGGAAGGAGCAGAACGAAATATCCACGCAGAAAACATGGCAAAAAGAAAAATGATTTAATAAAGGCGAGGCATGCACAAATGTATGTCTCGTTTTCCATGGTTATGCGCTTGAAATTTATGCCACCGTTGAAATTGTCCATTTGTTCCCGTGCATCGGTTGATATATGTTCTTTTCCGGTTGCTATCCCCGCACACCGGTTGATACATGTTCTTTTCCGGTTGCTATCCCCGCGCACCGGTTGATATATGTTCTTTTCTGGTCGATATCCCCGCGCACCGGTTGATATATGTTCTTTTCCGGTTGATATCCCCGCACACCGGTTGATATATGTTCTTTTCCGGTTGCTATCCCCGCACACCGGTTGATACATGTTCTTTTCCGGTTGATATCCTCGCGCAGCGGTTGATATATGTTCTTCCAGTCGGTTCCACCTCTCTGGTTCAATTTTCATCATCTACAATCGATGTATTCAGTCCTTCATCTCCATAAATGACAAAAATTAGTCATAATAAAATTCGAACAAAGTATGTGCACATGTTATAATAGTCCTAAGTATGGTATCCTATCAATATATGGGGTATTTTAAAATGAACTGCACGAGGTGAACAAAGTGAGTAAAACTTCTACCGATATGATTGGAAAAGTTACTGATTCAAATCAACAACATACAACTTCTATCATCTCCGATATAAAATCACTTGTAAAAGGCATTGTGTTAATATCGAATGTTCTGCCGGTACTAACCGGATTGGCATTAGCGCTCTATTTTACCAATGCTTCTCTTGCGGAGAATTGGAATGTGATTCTACTGACATTAATTGGGAGTACCCTTGTTATGGCTGGAGCATTAATGCTTAATAATTGGTATGAAGTTGATCTCGACAAGGAGATGCAGCGGACAGAGAAGCGACCAACTGTTACAGGAAGCATTCCTCTTAAGATGGTTTTAACAATGGGAATCAGCACAACGATTCTTGGATTCATTCTTCTTTTATTTACAACATTTGAAGCGACGGTATATGCATTTATAGGTTGGTTTACTTATGTTGTATTGTATACGTTCTGGTCAAAACGAAAATATACACTCAATACAATCATTGGTAGTGTTTCCGGAGCAGTAACCCCTTTAATAGGGTGGGCTGCAATTGAATCAGCATATCATGTTGTTCCAATTGTACTAGCTTTGATCTTGTTTATCTGGCAAATTCCACATACGTTTGCCATCGCCATAAGAAGATGTGATGAATATAAAGCGGCTGGGGTACCGATGCTTCCAGTCGTATGTGGTGTCGAAGTGACAAAACGTCAAGCGCTTATCTATATAGCCTGCTTGCTTCCATTACCATTGTTTTTAACTTCGCTTGGCACAGCATTCGTCGTTCTTGCTTCGTTGCTGAATGTAGGTTGGCTGGCGCTTGGAATTAGTGGGCTTTTCACAAAAGATAACTTGAAATGGGCGAACAGGAACTTTTTCTATTCATTAAATTATGTGATCATCCTTTTTGGTATGATGATTGTATTTACCGGATTTTAATCTTAACATATAAACAAAAAAGCTATCTCCAAGGGCAGAGGATTTGTTTTATTGCCCGAAGAGGTAGCCTTTTTAGTTTAGCGAGCTTCTGTTGAGACCATCGTTGATTCCTTATGCTGGCTTGCTTTTTTGCCGTGCAAGAAGTAGTAGACACAGCCTCCTACTAAAGTAAGTCCCGCCATTGATATATATAACCCTTTAAAACCGATGACTGGTATTAAAAATCCAAGAAAGAAAGGTCCGATGCCAAGTCCTGTATCAAGGAAAATATAATACGTTGATGTTGCTAATCCAATGCGATGTTTTGGAGATTCTTTAACCGCAATTGCTTGTGCACTGGACAGGAATGTGCCATATCCAAGGCCAACGAAAATACCCGCTAATAAAATCAAATAACCTTGAATATCAGCAAAGCTTAAAATGAGAAAAGCCATTGCGAATAATAGAAAGGCGGGATACATCACAAAATTCTCCCCTTTTGTGTCAAACCAGCGTCCGACAAAAGGTCTTGAAACTAATGTCGCCACGGCGTAAAAAATAAAAAAGAAGCTGGCGATATCTACTACATCGATTGCGATCGCGTAGGAATTGATAAAAGATAAGATACTTGCATATCCAAGCCCCATAAAACCAGCGATAATGGCAATCGGAATCGTTCTTGGTTCAAGAAAACTACTTCGTTTAAATCCTTTTAAATCCTCCAATTGCTCTTTCGTAATTTCAGATTTAGGGACTGTTAAGAAAAAGGAACAAATAAAACTAAAGCCAAGCAGAATGATACATAGAATAAAGTTGATACTAAAATCCGCGTGCTGGTGGATAAACATACCAAGAAAAGGTCCTACAGCTGCAGCGAGTGTAATACTTAAGGCATAATAACCTATGCCCTCTCCATGCCTTTGTTTTGGAATGATAGATGCAACAATGGTTCCAGTGGCAGTGGATGCGATGCCTAAAGCTGCGCCATTCAAAAGGCGGATAAGATAAAGGAACATCAAACTATCGATCGTAAAATAAAGGAAGTTCGTTAATAATGTAAAAATAAAACCGATATAAAGAATCTTTTTTTGCCCAACGGTATCGACTAACCCTCCGGCAAATATCCTAGCAATCAAAATGCCGATGATAAAAATACTGGAAGCTAGACCTGCCTCACTGGGCGTGGCTTGGAATTGATCTACTGCAAAAACGGATATAGTGGCCATTAATAAATAAAATGTAAAGTATAGAAAAAAATTGGCAGTTGATACAATGAGGAAATCTTTTGTCCACAATTTTGTGCTAGTCATCTATTTTTCCCCCTTTCTTGAAGCAAATTATCACGGATTTGAGGAATAAAATGAAAAGCAGCAAGTAGCTCTTCTTCAGGAATATCCTTTAAAACTTGATTTTCTAATCTCGTAATCCTCTCCCTGCAAGACTGATATACTACCTCTCCCTTTGATGTTAATTGGATGATTTTCTCCCGTCTATTTTTGCCAGGAATTTGTTCCATCAGCTCTTTCTTTTCTAGACGATGGACACTTCTTGTGATCGAAGGTTTCTCGATATGATAATAATTTGAAATGGTTACAAGTGTTGAAGGACCTTTCTTTTTGACGTAAAAAATAATCTGCCACAAGGAATAAGACAGGTCGTATTCCTTCAGCAGGTCATTTAACTTTGATGTGAGCGGCCGGTATAATAATAAATAACGCTGGAAAAAGCCTTGCATGTTATTCGCTCCTATCGTAACCTTAGATAATAGTTAACAAAGGTAACGATACATAAATTTTATGGAGCTGTCAATGTTTCATGGTAAAAATTCTTATTTCGCTTCCTAAATATGATACACTCTAAACGAGCATTTCCCTTGTATTACATAAACAGGAACGAAATATAGGAGCTATGCATACATGGAAAACTTTGAATCGAACAGGAATAAAAGACAGTTGACATGTCCAAACGTTTCCTTTCAATTTAGTTTAAAATTAAAAATGATCTTGCTTTTCAGCTTGCTGATCATCGGTATTTTTATCATTTTCGGATTATTTTTGCGTTCCTTTATTTCGGCTACTATGGAAGACCAAATCGGAAAAAGGGCGTTAGGTGTAGCGAAAAGCGTAGCAAATACACCTGAAATAAGAGAAGCCTTTGAACTTGAAAATCCAGCAAGGGTGATCCAGCAAATTGTTCAGCCTATCCAGGAAGCAACAGATGCGGAGTTTATCGTTGTTGGAAATGAAGAGGGTATTCGCTATTCCCATCCGGATCCTGATCGTTTAGGAGAAAAAATGGTAGGGGGCGATAATGACAGGGCACTAAATAAGGGTGAATCCTATATTTCCAAAAGCACAGGGTCGCTTGGACGATCCATTCGCGGCAAAGTGCCTATATACGATAACCATAACAATGTCATCGGCTTAGTTTCCGTTGGATTTTTAAACAATGATGTCCAAAGTATTATTCAAAATCAAAGCAAATCTTTGTGGTTTACGTTATTGGGGATTGTGCTTCTCGGAATTGTTGGGGCCATTTTCATTTCCCATTACATAAAAAGGCTTTTGTCTAATATGGAACCGGAGGAAATTAATCATTTATTATTGCAAAAAGAAGCGATTTTGCAGTCGACACATGAAGGGATTATAGCAGTGGATCACAATGGACTAATTACAATGATGAATACTGCTGCACAAAAGACGTTATTTGATAAACAAATACAAAATGCTGCCTATATGGGCAAACCAGTTAAGGATTTATTGCCGCATTCTAACATATATGACGTACTGACATACGGGGAAAGGCATTATGACAAAGAAATGATTCTTGGCAATGATGTCGTTCTCGTCAATCGAACGCCGATCTATCACGAACGAGCGATCACTGGGGCGGTGTCCACTTTTCGCAGTAAAACAGAAGTGGAGCATGTCACAAAAGAATTGCTGCAAATTAAGCAATATGCAAATGCACAGCGTGCGCAAACCCATGAATTTTCAAATAAGCTTTACATTATTTTAGGATTGTTGCAGCTTAATCAAATTCAAGAGGCCATTGATTTTATCAAAAAAGAAAATAATATCCAGCAGGAATGGTCGCGCTTTTTGCTTGAAAATGTGTCTGATCCAACGATACATGGTTTACTGCAAGGGAAATTCAATCAGGCAAATGAACTCGGCATTACCATGTTCATTCAGCCAGCTAGCCAACTGACCTACCCACTTACAGGCAGTAAAAAAGATGCTTTATTGACAGGCCTTGGCAATTTACTGGAAAATGCCATTGAGGCTGTGAACGTTCAAAATCGTTCTCAACGAGAAATTTCTATTTTCTTTACGGATATTGGTGAGGATATTGTCATCGAAATTGATGATTCTGGTCCGGGAATGAAAGGTGAGGGAAATATTTTTGAGCAAGGCTATTCTACGAAAATTGGTTTACATCGCGGTACCGGACTCGCCTTAACAAGACTTCAGCTACGAAAAGTTGGCGGCGAAATCATGCTGGAAGACGGGGAGTTAGGTGGAGCCTGTTTTGTTATCATCATACCGAAGGAGGCTGAAAATGAAAATGAGTGAAAAATTCCAAGTCCTTATCATTGAAGATGATTTTAGAATCGCTGATATTCATCATCAATTTGTTGAAAAAATGGGAGATTTTATTGTACTGGAAAAAGTGAAAACCGGGAATGAAGCGTTAACCTATCTTCAAAATACGGAATCGATGCCAGATCTCATTTTATTGGATATTTATATTCCGGACGTTGAAGGTCTGGATTTATTATGGGAGCTCCGGACAACATTTCATCATATTGATATCATGATTGTAACCGCTGCAAATGACGTTGAAAAAGTAGAAGAATCGCTTCGGGCAGGTGTTTTTGATTATATTATCAAACCTGTGGATGTAGCACGTTTTGAGGAGACATTAAAACGATACAAACAACAGCGTCAATGGATTGCATCCAAAGAAGTGATGGAACAGAGAGATATTGATTTTATCAGGAGAGGAGATGCTCTTGCTCCTTCCACTGACAATAGCAATCATAATTTGCCAAAAGGTATTGATCCACTTACATTAAATGAAATTACAAGTTTACTAAAAAATAATGAAGTGCAGGGAGTAACTGCTGTGGAGCTAAGTAAATTAATCGGTACAAGTCGATCAACTGCAAGACGTTATTTAGAATATTTGGTATCCGTTGAAAAAATCCGTACAACTCTGAAATACGGAAGTGTCGGCAGACCAGAGAGGAAATACGTATTAAAATAAATAACTTGTTCTCCTATCCGTGAAACTTATGAACAAAATGAAGAATAAAGAGGTTAAGCCGTTTATGTTTAGAAGGTTCCCCATGCAATGTATTCATGATATTTTTTAATTAATCTAAAAGTAACGGGTTACCCCCTTTTTTGGATGAAATTGCGAACGCTTTCATTGATGGTATGCTTTAATTCCATCATTTATAAGGCGGAAAGGAGAGACAAAATTGGATTTAAGTTTGATTGCATTTATTACGATATTTATTATTGTGTTACTGCTTATAAGCGGAAGAGTGTCACCAATTATTGCCTTGGTGCTTGTACCAATTATCGGTGCATTTTTTGCAGGTTTTGATATTACCCAAATCGGGGATTTCTTTGATGAAGGTATTGCATCCGTTATCAATGTTGTGATTATGTTTATTTTTGCAATCCTTTTCTTTGGGATTATGCAAGATGTCGGTTTGTTTGATCCACTTATCAATAAATTGATTGCTATTTCACGAGGGAACGTTATCGCGGTCAGTGTTGGGAGTGTTCTAATCGCAATGGTTGCACAATTGGATGGCTCTGGGGCTTCCACATTCTTAATTACCATTCCAGCGCTTCTCCCGCTATATAATCGATTGAAGATGAACCCATATTTACTCCTCTTATTGATCGGTGGAAGTGCAAGTGTGATGAACATGCTTCCATGGGCAGGCCCTTTGGGTCGTAGTGCTTCTGTACTAGAGATGGATGTTACCGAACTTTGGAGACCGTTAATACCAATCCAAATCATTGGAATGGTACTTATGATCGGTTTAGCTGTTTTCCTTGGGTATTTTGAACAACGCAGAATTCGAAAAAAATATGGTGATGTACAATCTGCTGCTGCGTTAGAAGAAGAGGCAGATGAAGATCAATCCGCAAATGAACCTCAAAATCGTAAATGGCAGCGACCAAAATTACTATGGGTCAACATCATGTTAGCGATAGCCGTTATTGGTGTTCTCGTATGGGGCATCATTCCGGCAGGTTTTGTCTTTATGATTGGTGTCAGTATCGCACTGCCAATTAATTATCCGAAAATGAGCGATCAAATGGAGCGAATCCGTGCACATGCCCCGAACGCATTAATGATGGCAACGATTATTCTTGCGGCAGGTTCGTTCTTGGGAATATTAAATGGCACAGGTATGCTGGATTCAATTGCTGAAGATACTGTCAAAGTCTTGCCTGCTTTTGTCGCCCCTTATGTCCATTTGATTATAGGATTTCTAGGTGTACCATTTGAATTATTACTAAGTACAGATGCATATTATTTCGCACTGCTCCCTGTCGTTGATCAAATTGCAGCAGGTTTTGATATTGCTTCGTTATCGACTGCATATTCCATGATCATCGGAAGTATTGTTGGTACTTTTATTAGTCCGTTCTCCCCAGCGCTTTGGCTCGGGCTAGGCCTTGCAGGACTTGAGATGGGGAAACATATACGTTATTCCATTTTATGGTTGTGGGCCATCAGCATTATTTTATTAATCGTTGCGTGCTTGATGGGGATCATCACCTTATAAGCATAAAAATAAGACTGCAGGAGCGGATGCACTGCAGTCTTATTATATGTTTGCTAATGATTCTTTTATTTCTTCATAGTTGGCATCCCAAAACTTCGAATCATTTTGGAATGATTTTGTCATGAATTTGATAATTTCTTTAAACTTCTCTTGATAGTTTTCTGCATCTTTCGGTGGAATGCTTGCTTTATGTTTATCAACAAACGCTGCGGTATATACTGATTTTGGTCCCCATTTTGCAACTTCATTCCCGTTCGCATCAATAAATATATAAATTGGAACTGTGCGGGATTTTCCATTGGTCAAATACTGATCCATTAATTCTAAGTTTTCATCGCGTAGTAGAACACGGACTGGCATTTCTGTTTTTTCTGCAAAGCGAAATAAAATCGGCAGATCCATCATACAATGACCGCACCAAGGCTCGGCAAGAACAATTACCCTTAAGTTTTTCTCTTTTACAGACTGAAAGAATGCGTTATCCTCTGGTAACGTAAAGTTTTTATAAACATGATGAAAACCATCTTTTAGTTTATCCAATGTTTTTGTATATTCTTCAGATGTTAATCC
The DNA here is from genome assembly GCF_000709085.1 of Virgibacillus alimentarius. GTDB lineage: Bacteria > Bacillota > Bacilli > Bacillales > Amphibacillaceae > Virgibacillus_B > Virgibacillus_B alimentarius. Next base: position 23,448 of record NZ_JFBD01000052.1, read on the forward strand.
CTTATTAAACCAACCATTTAAATCCACTTTCGATCGACTCCTTTTATGATGATAACTATTTTCAGTATAAGCGATTGAATTACTAACGTAAATGGAACTGCTTTAAACAGAGGGTTATGCATTGTTGTTCATTTTCATATATAATAAAACTAAAGAAAATTCTTTTGATCAGCGGGCCGAAAGGAGCAGTTCATTTGAAAACGACTGCCGAATTAGCAAACAGCGTCAAAATAAAAGAATACAAAAACGGAGTATCGATCTTGGAAAAAGATGAGCTTCTAGAATTTATCGGGAAAGGTAGAAGTGCGGTTGTTTTTAAAATGAAACATACAAACAAAGCACTTAAAATATTTTTCCCGACATGTGCACAAATTGCTAAAGAAGAAGCTGACATATATAGAGTACTTGAAGGGAACGTATATTTCCCAAGATTATATGAAGCAGGTGATAATTACTTAGTAATGGACTATATTCAAGGGGTAACATTATTTGACTGTCTGGCCCAGGGGATAGAACTTAACGAGTTAGTCATTCAACAAGTGGACAAGGCCTTACTTTCTGCGAAACGGCTCGGACTTAATCCTTCAGACATCCACCTTAAAAATATTATTTTACTGCCCGAAGGAAAAATTAAAATTATTGATGTTGCCAGATTTAGACAAACGAAAGATTGCCGCCAATGGAAAGATTTAAAGAAAGCTTTTTTTAAGTTTTACAAAAAGAATTTCTTTCCGAAAAAAATTCCTGTATTTTTATTAAATTTCATTGCATTTTTATATAAAAAGGTAAGTTTCTCATTGCCTGTTGTATACACTCTTTTTTAAACAAAAAATGCCGTTTGCACGATTGCTTTATCGTCAAACGGCATTTTTTTGAGGTTGTAATTATTTTTTCTGTGATCCTTTCGAAATAACCCATACAATGAGTGCAATCAATAACATAAGGCCAGCACTAACTAAAAATGGAAGCCCTAATACTTCAGCAACGGTTCCTGAAATAAAAGAACCTGCAACTGCCCCTAGCGAAAAGAAGGCATAAAAAATACCATATGCTTTCCCGCGATCGACTTTGGAAGATGTTTCTGCAACAATTTGATTCATCGAAGGAAAGACAAGTGCAAATCCGCCACCATAAACGATCATAGCGAAAATACTGCTAAGGAAACTAGGGATAAAGCTCAGCATTGCAAGTGCGATAGCGATAAATGCAATACCGGTTAAAACAAGTCCCAGAGATGCGTACCTGTCATAAATTTTATTGATTGGTGTTAAAAAGATAATTAAAGCCACGATTCCAAAAATACTTAAAAGCATCCCGGTTGTTTCGGATGTAAGACCTAAATCATCCACTTTTAAAGGAAGTGCAAAGGCCAACGTGCCATTACTTACCATTAATGCAAAAGCAGCGAGGGAAGCTTGCATCAGTAGCGGATGTTTTAGGAGAGGAATAAAATGTTTCAGAGCAACTTTGTTTCTTTCACTGGAAACGAAGGATTCTTTAATAAATCTTGCTATTAATATAGAAGATATGATAAATAAGCCTGAAATCATTAAAAAAACAGATTCGATGGAAGCCCGTGCTGCCATAATTCCGCCGATAGCGGGGCCTATAATAGCGGCAATCCCAATACTCGCTCCGGTAAAGGCCATTGTTTTTCCTCTTGATTTATTGCTAGACATATCACCAACATATGCAAAAGCAGCCGGAATTAATATTCCTCCCGCAAGCCCGTGCAGGAGTCGGAAAATAAAAAGCTGTTCGCCAGTTTGTGCGTACGGATAAAAAAATAAAACAATGGCAACCGTAACCATCCCGGTAAGCAGCATTCGCTTACGTCCAAATCGATCAATCCAATGGCCGCCAACAACATTTCCAAGCATATTTGTAAGGGAATAAACTGCGACAATCGCTCCTGCTAAAATATGAGAAGCCCCTAATCCGAGTGCATAAGGGGTGATGATTGGCAACTGTACGAATGTATCTAAAAATGCAACAATGATAATGAAATAAAGTAGCTTGTTCATGTAATCGACCTTCTCTTTCTCTATACTTCTTTCATTATAACGCTCCATAAGTTGCCTGTCACTTTATGTATGATAAGATTCATTTTTTTGTAATAAGACTGTCTCATAGGAAGATAATCTCCTTAAAGACAGTCTCATTACGGCTACGAATTGTTCCTATTGTTCATACTTTCTTCGGCGATTTGGATCATTCGTTTGACCATTTCGCCACCTACCGATCCATTTTCACGTGCAGTTGTGTCAGCTCCAAGCTTTACATCAAATTCATTTGCAATTTCTTCTTTCATTGCATTTACTGCATTTTCCGCTTCAGGCACTGACAATGCATTTTTGCTTCTGTCATCCGCCATCGGTAATCCCTCCTTGGGATCGTTGAACAATTGGATGAACAGGATCACCTGTTCATCCTTTATTTTAAGCAGAAAACATTCTTTTATCCGTTCCAAAATATGGGGATATAAAGTAATTTTCAATCAAATTTGAATCTTTACAAAATGAATAGAAATCGCTATGATAGTACCAATTATGGACATTGGGAGTGTTTACGATGTGGACATTTGAGCAATCGAAAACGTTAAAACGTTTACCAGAGCAATTTTTTGCAAAACTTGTTCAAAAAGTGCAGCGCCTGAAGGATGAAGGACATGACGTGATTAATCTTGGGCAAGGAAATCCTGATTTGCCGACGCCGCCTTCAATTGTAAAGGCCTTGCAAAAAGCAGCTGAAGATCCGGTCAATCATAAGTATTCACCATTTAGCGGCCATACATATTTTAAAGAAGCAGTAGCAAAATTTTATCAGAGGGAATATGGAGTGGAAGTAGATCCAAAAAGGGAAGTATCCATCCTTTTTGGAGCAAAAACAGGCTTAGTGGAGATTAGCCAATGCTTATTGAATCCAGGTGATTTGGCATTACTGCCTGATCCGGGCTATCCGGATTATTTGTCTGGTATGGCGCTTGCCGATGCAAAACAAATATTGATGCCATTGTTAAAAGAGAATCATTTTTTACCTGATTACCATGCTATTTCTGAAGAAGACGCAGAAAAGGCCAAACTTCTTTTCTTAAATTATCCAAACAATCCTACGTCAGCAACTGCGACAAAGGAGTTTTTTGATGAAACGGTAGCTTTTGCAAAAAAACATCATCTATGTGTCGTTCATGATTTTGCCTATGGGGCGCTCGGTTTTGATGGGGAGAAGCCGCGCAGTTTTCTCCAATCAGAAGGAGCAAAAGAAATTGGAGTCGAAATGTATACGATGTCAAAAACATATAATATGGCAGGATGGCGCGTCGCTTTTGCAGTAGGCAATCCATCTGTAATCGAAAGCATTGATTTAATCCAGGATCACTTGTATGTAAGTTTATTCGGCGCCATTCAGTATGCGGCGGCCCAGGCACTTCTTGGAGATCAGACTGCTGTAAGAGAACTGGTTCAAACTTATGAGCGCCGGCGCAATCGTTTTATCAAAGCAGTGAAGGAAATTGGCTGGAAAGTGGATATGCCAAAGGGGACATTCTTTGCCTGGCTTCCGGTTCCAAGTGGGTATACTTCACAGGAATTTGCTGATTTACTGCTTGAGAAAGCCCATGTTGCTGTGGCTCCTGGAAATGGATTCGGATGTACAGGTGAGGGATATGTACGGGTTGGACTGCTTGATTCAGAAGAAAGATTAGAGGTAGCTGCCAAACGCATAGGAGAATTAGGTTTGTTTTAGGAAATAAAGGACTTGCGTTAAAGCAAGTCCTCCCTGAATTTAAGTCGAAGGTCGATTTGATTTGCTGTATTTCTTCTCATCTTTTGTTTTCATTGCATTTAACTCTTCTTTGCTTTTGTTTTTTGTTTTCGTTTTATCTTTTGCCAATGAAAATGCCTCCTTTATATTTAGTATGGTACACTTCATAAAAAATAATAGGTTAAAAAATTTTTCCCTTGTTTAATCTTGCAATCCATGTATAATTGTTAATGAATTCAAAATAAAATAATCGATTTAAAATGATCACCTCTAGGGGAGCTTTATGAAGCTGAGAAAGACGCAAACAGTCTTGACCCTTGAACTTGAACTAGTTAGTACTAGCGGAAGGAAGCGGTGTGGTATTTTGTATATTTTTGTATTGGCAACAATACAGATATTTGACGTACGATACATGCTAAAGCCACTTTCTTCGTGAAAGGGCTTTTTTTAATGGAAATGGAGGATTATCAAATGGAAAAAGATATCCAATCGATTATGAAGCAGGTAGATGAGAGGCAAGAAGAACTGCTTGATTTATTAAAAACATTAATTCGTTTTAGGACACCTGCACCACCAGCACGAAACACGGAAGAGGTACAAGCATATATTGCATCATTTTTAAAAAACAAAGGTTTTGATATTGACACGTGGGATGTATATCCGAATGACCCGAATGTTGTCGGAGTATTAAAAGGAAAAGAATCGGATGCTTATCAGAGCCTAATGATTAATGGTCATGTTGATGTTGCAGAAATTGGAGAGGATGAACAATGGGAAGTTGATCCGTTTATCCCGGTTGTGAGAGATGACGTGATCATTGGACGCGGAGCAGCAGATATGAAAGGTGGGCTTGCTGGAGCTTTATTTGCGATTCAACTGCTTTTTGAAGCCGGCGTTGAACTGCCGGGAGATCTGACTTTTCAATCGGTAATCGGTGAAGAAGTTGGAGAAGCAGGTACACTGGAATGCTGCAAGCGGGGTTATGAGGCGGACTTTGCCGTTGTTGTGGATACGAGTGATTTAGAGATTCATGGTCAAGGCGGTGTGATAACAGGGTGGATTACGATTAAAAGTGAGAATACGTATCATGATGCGACCAGAAGAAATATGGTCCATGCAGGTGGAAATTTATTCGCAGCAAGTGCCATTAATAAAATGGTGAAAATTTTAAATGGTCTGGAGGACCTGGAGCGCCACTGGGCTGTGACGAAAAGTTACCCTGGTTATCCGCCTGGAACAAATACGATTAATCCCGCTGTAATTGAAGGGGGGCGACACGCAGCATTTATTGCAGATGAATGCCGCCTATGGATTACAGTTCATTATTATCCAAATGAAACACATGAAACGGTGGCTAAAGAAGTAGAAGAGCACATCCTAAACGTCGCTGCAGCAGACCCATGGCTAAAGGAAAATCCCCCTCTTTTTACATGGGGAGGAACGTCTATGATTGAAGATCGCGGCGAAATTTTCCCTTCTTTGGAAGTGGATGAGAATCACGAAGCAGTGAACCTTTTGGCAAATTCACATCAACATGTTACAGGTGCAGAAGTCATTAAAGGTGTTTCTCAATCTGTAACAGATGGTGGCTGGCTTGGAGATGCAGGTATTCCAACAGCTATTTATGGTCCTGGTGATACATTCAATGCACATAGTGTTAATGAACAGCTTTCCATTTCACAATTGATAGACTACACAAAAATAATGATTAAATTTATTTATGAATGGACACATACAGCTAAAACAAAACAAGGAGTGTCAGCCAACCATGATCCATCAGCAGAAAATGCAAGCTCGATGTAAAAATAGCCTTCAGAATGTGAGGGAAATCAGATGAGCAAAGCCGTACTCGAATTTAAAGATGTGTCTTTTCAATATCAGGAAGCGGACAAGTCAGTAGATCTGCTTGATTCACTTCACTTCCGGGTTTTTGACGGGGAGTTTATCAGTATTATTGGTGCGAGTGGTTCAGGTAAATCAACGTTGTTCCGTCTGATTACTGGCCTAGAGCAGCCTGTGAGTGGATCGATCCATATAAACGGGGAGCAGCGGCCAAATCGACTAGGCAGTGTTGGTTACATGCCCCAGCAAGATTTACTCATGCCATGGCGCACTATCTATGAGAATGCTGTATTGCCGCTCGAGATAAAAGGTGTTAGCAAGCAGGATGCACATCAGCAGGTTGTGAAAGGATTGAAAGAATTTGGGCTAAGTGGGTATGAGCAGAACTATCCAAGCGACTTATCCGGTGGAATGAAACAGCGCGTATCTTTTTTAAGAGCTGTCTTAAGCGGTTCGAATATCTTGCTGCTGGACGAGCCGTTTAGTGCACTGGATGCGATGACAAAACTGTCGATGCAGGAGTGGTTGCTTGCGCAGTGGGAGAAAAGAGGCCAAACCATTTTATTTATTACCCATGATGTAAATGAGGCATTATTTTTATCTGATCGTATTTTTATTTTAACAGAGAGGCCCGTAAAACAGCTCAAAGAAGCAGTTGTCCCAATGAATCGCCCACGAACCTTAAGTGGTCTTCATGCTCCGGAAGTAACAAAAATGAAGGAGCAGCTAATTGAACAACTTCGAGAGAGGATTAGCCTATGAGAAATTATCTCCCCTCGATTTTATTAATTGCTGTTTTCGTCATCGTTTGGGAGGTTGGGGCAAGGATTGTTAATACGGAATTTATTTTACCAGCTCCTTCAGGAATTGGACTCAAACTTTGGGACTTAAAAGGATTGCTCTTGAAAGAACATCTCACGTCCACATTACTGATTATTGTGATTGGGCTTGCCATTTCCATTGTGCTTGGAATTGCTCTAGCGATTACGATGACGCAAAGCAGCGTAATGGAAAAAACATTTTATCCGATTATTATTACATCACAAACAATTCCAATCATCGCACTTGCTCCAATTTTTGTACTGTGGTTCGGGTATTCGATATGGAGTAAAGTCGTTGTGACAATTTTAATCACATTTTTTCCGATAACGGTTAGCACATACGACGGGCTGCGTTCCAGCAGTAAAGAGCTAAAGGAATTGCTGTTAACCATGGGGGCAAGCAAAAAGGATATATTTTTCAAATTAGATGTTCCTTCTGCTATCCCTTACTTTTTTTCTGGCATGAAAGTGGCTGTACCGCTCAGTGTAATCGGCGCTGCTATTGGTGAATGGCTGGGCGCCCAAGAAGGACTTGGCTACTTCAGCAGAAGAATGATGACGCAGTTTGACGGTGCGGGTGTGTTTGCACCGATTGTCATCCTATCATTATTAGGAATTATTTTCTTTTTAATTGTAATTATGTTCGAAAAAAAGGCATTAAAATGGAGGAAATAACATTGAAAAAAGCATTGGTATTATTTATAGCTATAGCTCTAGGAGCTACTCTTACGGCATGTGGGGATAAAGAAGCAACAGGAAAAGCAGATGAATTAAAGGAACTGGACGTTATGCTTGATTGGTATCCGAATGCTGTACATAGCTTTTTATATGTAGCAAAAGAAAAAGGATATTTTGAAGAAGAAGGGCTCGACGTATCGATTCAATTTCCGGCAAATCCGACAGACCCGCTCAATTTAGCGGCTTCCGGAAAAATAGATATCGGATTTTATTATCAGCCGGATGTCATTATGGCTAGAGCAAATGAAGACATCCCAGTAAAGTCAACAGGTGTTGTTGTTCGTTCACCACTAAATCATCTTGTGTTTAAAGAAGATAGTCCTGTACAAACACCGAAAGATTTTGAAGGCAAAAAAGTCGGCTACCCAGGTATTCCTTTAAATGAAGCTATCTTAAAAACAATGGTGAAAAGTGACGGCGGGGACCCAGAAGCAGTTGAAATGGTCAATGTGGAATTTGAATTAGGATCTTCACTTATTGCTGACAAAGTAGACGGTGTGATCGGAGCTTATATTAATCACGAAGTTCCGGTGCTTGAAAGTAAAGGGCATGGGATCGCATATAATAATCCTGTTGATTATGGTGTCCCAAGTTACTATGAACTAGTAGGTGTAACAAGTGACCAAACATGGGAAGACGAGCAAAAAAAGATTGAAGCATTTTGGCGTGCAGCAGAAAAAGGATATGATTTTATGGAAAAAAAGCCAGACGAAGCGTTGGATATTCTGTTAGATAATCAGGACGAGGCTAATTTCCCGCTGGATGAGGAAGTGGAGACAAAAAGCATGGAAATTTTACTGCCAAAAATGGAATCTGAACATGGTTTTGGAAGCCAAAGTGAAGATGCATGGCAAGAGACAGCTGATTGGCTGAAGGAAACAGGATTAATTGAAGAAATACCAGAGATGGAAGATTTGTTTGTAGAATAGCGAAGCTTTAAATCTATCGTAAACGAAATAAAATGAATGTTGACAATCAGCCTCTATACTGTATATTATTCTAGTAATAGAATGATAGAGAATAGAGGTTTTTTATGATGAAGTTACGTGATATGATGTACATTTCTTTATTTGCAGCAATTGTTGGTGTATTAGGTTTCTTCCCTCCAATACCACTTCCGTTCAGTCCCGTACCGATTACCGCTCAAACACTTGGAGTGATGCTAGCCGGAGGGATTTTAGGAGCACGTCGGGGCGGTCTAAGTTTACTCTTATTTATCATCCTTGTTGCCATTGGTACGCCACTTTTATCAGGTGGAAGGGGCGGATTAGGTCCATTGCTTGGCCCTGGCGGAGGATATATTATTAGTTGGCCTATAGCTGCATGGACAATCGGTTATCTTGTAGAAAAAAGTTGGAATAAATTATCATTATGGAAGATACTCTTGTACAATGTACTAGGTGGAATTTTATTAATCTATGCTGGTGGCGTTACTTATTTATCCATTGCAGGAAATCTCCCGTGGCTGCCAACAGCTATCAGCGCACTTGCATTTTTGCCTGGTGACTTAACGAAAGCTGTAGTTTCCAGCTATATTACATGGAAAATCAGCAAAGCATACCCGCTGATAACTCCAAAAAAGCACCAACAACCAATAAAAAGGGTGGGATAAATGGGAATTGGGAAACAGATTGAACAGATCGCACAAGAGCATCCAGACAAAGCAGCGCTTATATTCAAAAATAACTTTATAACGTATGATGCATTTTATCAATCCATATGCCATATACAAAAACACCTATTATATATTGGTGATACGAAAAGGCCTCAAAAAGTTGCCGTTCTTATCGGAAACGAGCCGGCATTTCTTGAAGTATTCTTTGCGGTAGTGACACTTGGATGGACCGCAATTCCTTTTGATCCAAAATGGAGTGAAAGGGAAGCAGCACAGGTAATGAGCAAAGCAGAAGCTGATATCTATTTAAAAAGTAAACAATTTACGGAATATGCTCCGTACATGGTTGACGCAGCTTATGATATCGAAGAAATAAAAGCCACTCCTATCATTGGCGATTCGCTGCCTCCATGGAATGTACATACTTCTGAACATTTTTATCTTGGATTTACATCTGGTTCAACAGGATCTCCAAAAGGATTTATTAGAAACCATACGTCTTGGTTAGAAAGCTTTAAAGCAGGTGAGGAAGCATTTCAATATGGAAGGGATGATGTCATTATGGCACCCGGGCCGTTATGTCATTCCTTATCCTTATTTGGAGCGATCCATGCACTCCATATGGGTGCCACTTTTCATTTGACAACAACTTTTTCTGCATCAAGCATTCTCAGTCATTTAAGAAAAGGATGTACAAGTGTCTTATACGCAGTTCCTACAATGCTACAAAGCCTTATGCAACATCTAACAAAACCGATCAAAAGAAAAATCACCTTTCTTTCTTCAGGCGCAAAACTGGATTCCAGATTGAGACATAAACTAGGAAACGCATTTCCAGAAAGTATTATTTATGAATATTACGGTGCTTCTGAATTAAGCTATGTTTCTTTTTCTTCGGAAGAGCTATCTTCCAAATACCCGGGTAGCGTAGGAAAGCCCTTTCCAGGAGTACAAATAACGGTACGAAATAGCAACGGGGAACCAGTACCAAACGGAAATATTGGAAAAATATATATCGAAAGTGATTTTTTATTTGATGGGTATGTCCATGAACCAGAAGAAACGAAAAAAGTATTAACCGATTTTGGTGCGAATATTGAAGATCTTGGATGGATGAATGATGAAGGTGTTCTTACGATCGTTGGCAGAGAAAAGAACATGATGATCAGTGGAGGGCTGAATGTTTTTCCTGAAGAAATAGAAAAAGTAATGAAAGAAAAGGATACAGTAAAAGAAGCAATTGTAATCGGAATACAGGATGAATACTGGGGGCAAAAGGTGATAGCTTTGATTCAATGGAAAGGGAAAGCATATCCGGATTCTCTCCATTTGCATTGCAAACAGCGATTAGCTTCTTATAAAGTACCAAAAGCTTTTTATGAAATAGAAGCGTTTCCTTATACATCCACTGGTAAAATTGCACGGAAGGAAATTGAAATGAAATGGCGTGATTTGATAAATGAATACACCTGTAATTGTTAAAGCAAAACGGACAGCTGTAGGTAAAGTTGGCGGCATATTTAAAAACGTTGCTCCTGAAAAGTTAGGCGCAGCGGTTATTCAAGCATTGATCAAGGAAAGTAAAATGGATCCGGCAGCCATTGATGAAGTGATCCTTGGAAATGTTGTCGGTCCAGGTGGTAATATGGCAAGACTTACAGCACTTTCAGCCGGACTTCCAGCAGATGTTCCGGGTGTTACAGTCGACAGGCAATGTGGATCAGGTCTAGAAGCTATTCAAATGGCGTGTAGACATGTTCAAGCTGGTGCTGGAGAAATTTATATTGCTGGTGGGATTGAAAGCAGTAGCTTGGCGCCTTGGAAATTGGCAAAGCCTGCTTCCCTGTATCAACCACCGACATTATTCACACGTGCACGTTTTTCTCCTGATACGATTGGTGATCCAGAAATGGGAGAAGCGGCTGAAAACGTAGCAAAAGCGTATCAAATTTCCAGAGAAGAGCAGGATTTATTTGCTTATCATAGCCATCAAAAAGCAATTGCTGCCCAAGAGGAAAATAGATTTACGGAAGAAATCACAGTCGTACAGGGGAAAGATCAGGATGAATGTCCCAGGTCTCGATTAACGATGAAACGGCTTGCTAAGCTGCCTGCCCTTTTTAAAGAAAATGGTACGGTAACAGCAGGTAATGCGTGTCCCGTGAATGATGGGGCTGCTGCTGTTTTAGTCATGTCTGAGAAAAAGTGCCAGGAACTTGGCTTAAAACCAATATTAAAATTTATTGATGCGACAAGTGCTGGAGTAGATCCAAATCTTCTTGGTGTAGGACCCATTCCTGCTGTTCATAAACTGCTGAATCGAACAAATTTGTCAATGAAAGATATTGATGTAATCGAATTTAATGAAGCATTTGCTTCCCAAGTATTAGCATCTGCAAAGGAACTTGCTATTGAGTTTGATCGAATGAATGTTGGCGGAGGAGCACTTGCTTTTGGTCACCCGTACGGTGCTTCGGGTGCCATTCTTGTTACACGCTTATGTACAGAAATTCAAAGGCTAAAAGGAAAACGAGCGCTGGCAACACTTGGAATTGGCGGCGGGCTTGGATTAGCAGCGCTATTTGAGAGGTGTGAATAAACTGGAAAAGGTATCCCAATTATAAAAGGGGATTAAACACGAATATATAGGATAAGGGGGACAGCCCCCTTACCCTATATATTTACACCGCTTGCCATTTGTTGCTTAAGCTCCAGTCTTCGTTGATGGAGGATAGGCTCCGTATACCCGCTTGGCTGATCTCTTCCCTTCAACACGAGATCGCAAGCAGCCTGGAAAGCGATTGATTTTTCAAAGTCATTAGACATTGGCATATAGTCTGGATCGTTTGCATTTTGCTCATCTACAATCTTGGCCATACGCTTCATCGTTTCGATTACTTGTTCTTTTGTACATATTCCGTGGTAGAGCCAATTGGCAATGTGCTGGCTTGAAATTCTTAAGGTAGCACGGTCTTCCATTAATCCAACATTATTTATATCCGGCACTTTCGAACAGCCTACACCCTGATTAATCCAGCGAACAACATAACCTAAGATTCCCTGTGCATTATTATTCAATTCTTCTTGAATTTCATCATTGCTCCAATTTGATTCTTCAGCAATTGGTATTGTCAGTAGATCGTTTTGGAGTGTTGTGATTTGTTTTTCTAATTCGATTTGCTTATCTTTTACATTTATTTGATGATAATGGATCGCATGTAATGTCGCTGCTGTAGGTGATGGAACCCACGCAGTATTCGCACCTGCTTTTGGATGTGCTAGTTTTTCATCAAGCATGTTTTTCATTTTATCGGGAGCTGCCCACATGCCTTTTCCGATTTGTGCATGATTCGAAAAACCTGCACCAAGTCCAGTAAATACATTCGATTTTTCATAGGCAGCGATCCAGGTAGATGCTTTCATATCTTGCTTTCTGATCATTGGGCCTGCTTCCATAGATGTATGAATTTCATCTCCCGTACGATCCAGAAAACCAGTATTAATAAATGCGATACGTTCTTTTACTTCTTTAATAGCGGCTTTCAGGTTGAGAGAAATACGGCGCTCCTCATCCATTAAACCAATTTTTAGTGTATTTCTTTCTAGAGATAGCATATCTTCTACACGGTTAAAAAGCTTGTTTGCAAAAGCTGCTTCTTCTGGACTATGCATTTTTGGTTTCACAATATAGATAGAACCCTTACGTGAATTGTCATAAACGCCCTTTTTCAGCAATGAATGTTTTCCTATTAAACTCGTAATCACAGCATCTAACATTCCTTCGTAAACCTCTGCATTATCTTTGTTTAATATAGCACTATTTGTCATTAAATGCCCTACATTACGTACAAACATCAGAGATCTTCCGAATAAGGAAAATTCTTTATGATCAAGAGATTGATAGATTCGATCTGGATTCAGTGTACGTGTTACTTCTTTCCCACCTTTTTTAAATGATGTGGATAAATCGCCCTTCATTAATCCAAGCCAGTTACGATAAACCTCTACTTTATCCTCCGCATCAACTGCTGCAACGGAATCTTCACAGTCAATAATGGTAGAAAGTGCTGCCTCTAATACAATATCTTTGATTCCAGCATCATCTGTTTTTCCGATTGGATCGGAAGGATCAATTTGCATATCAAAGTGTAAACCATTATTTTTAAATAAGATCGACGTAGGGCTATTTGCATTCCCCTGAAAACCAGTTAGCTTTTCATTTTCTTTTAAACTAGTTACGGTACCATCTTTAAGCGTAACAACTAATTCACCATCAACGATCGAATAGTTCCCGACGTTTTTATGTGTACCCTTTTGGAGAGGGATGGTTTCGTCTAAAAATTCTCTTCCGAATTCAATTACTTTTTGACCGCGGATCGGATTATATTCGGCCGTTTTATCTGCTCCATTTTCCTCACTAATGACATCTGTTCCGTAAAGTGCATCATAGAGACTGCCCCAGCGAGAATTGGCAGCATTTAATGCATAACGCGAATTATTGACCGGAACAACGAGCTGAGGTCCAGCTTGTTTCAACTCGTCATCTACATTTTCTGTTTCAATACGAAAATCTTCCGGAATAGGTTGCAGGTACCCTATCTCTTTTAAAAATTGTTTGTACGAGTGGAAATCATTTGACTTATTTTCTTTATGGTACTGATTCATTTTCTCCTGTAAGTCTTTTCTCTTTTCAAGGATAGCGTCATTTTCAGGTGTTAAATCATTAATCAGTTTTTCAAAATCAATCCAAAACTGTTGTGTATCAGTTTCACTTCCAGGGATTGCCTCTTTATTAATGAATTCATAAAGGTTTTTGGCAACTTTCAGTGATCCTACATCTACATATCCATTCATATTTTAACCCTCCATTAAAAATTGCAGCTTTTGTTATATAACAGAACCTTAGTGAGTATTATAGACAGAAATTTCAAGAAAGTCAATCAGATATGGAAAATAATTCAAGGGTTTTTTAGTTGTGGAAGATAGTTATTCATTATATTAACTGTTTTTTTATAATGATAACGTAATGCATACCTAGGAGGTATGTTAAAATATGAATACAATAATAGGAGGTGGACAGTGTGGCTGACATTAAATACGAAATATTAGAGACCATCGGTGTATTATCTGAATCTCCAAAGGGGTGGACAAAGGAATTAAATTTGATTAGCTGGAATGGGCGGAATCCTAAATATGATTTAAGAGATTGGGCTCCAGATAAGGAAAAAATGGGGAAGGGAGTTACATTATCAAAAGAAGAACTGCAGCAATTAAAGGAGATTTTGCTAACAAAAGAAATCTCGTAAAAAGTTGGCCAATCATATCGAATGGAAGCTATTTCCCTACCGGTTATGTGAAGGGGTTTTTTGTTAATGAACGATTCAGAATTTTATTGACTTTTTTCGAAAGATTCATGTATAGTATCCCTACATGTAGCCGTTAAATAAGGAGAAATCAGCTATGAGAAAAATATTTACAGATGGAAAATTTTATACGTTTGATTCAGTTAAGCCTCAAGTAGAAGCTGTCGTAGTGGAAGATAATCGTTTCATTGATATGGGATCATCACACGAAATGATCATGCAGTGGGACAGCCCGGACACTGAAATTATCAAACTGAATGGCAAGACAGTGACACCTGGATTAATCGATAGTCACATGCATCTATCCGGAGTAGCCGGATCGTTTTTAAATTTAGATCTGACCGGACTGACATCGAAACAAAAGATGCTTGAAAAAATCCAAACAAAAGCAAACACCCTTCAAAAAGGGGAATGGCTAATCGGAAGAGGCTGGGATGAAAATCTGTTTACAGACGGAAAGATACCTACGATTGAGGAATTAGATCGCATTGCACCGCACGTTCCGCTTTTTTTACCTAGAGTTTGCAGCCATGCAGCTCTCGTGAATACAAAAGCGTTGGAAACGTGTCATTATCATCCATCGATTACCGTTCCAGAAGGCGGGACAATTGTGCTTGATGAGGATACGAAGCAGCCGACAGGTTTGTTGCTCGAGTCCGCATCAGACCTGATTAGGAATCATATTCCAGAACCTTCCTATGAAACAATAAAACTTGCGATGCGAAAAGGGATCCATTATGCAATGGAAAAAGGTTTGACAAGTGTACATACGAACGATCCGCTTTTTTTAGGCGGGCTTGAATCGACTTATCACGTGTATGATGAATTATTAAATCAGGAACAGTTAGGGTTGCGATGTAATTTATTAATCGATCATGTTTTCCTGAATGATTTGAAAGTAAAAGGAATGTACGCGGGCTATGGAAACGATACGTTACAAATAGGTGCAGTAAAAATCTTTGCAGATGGCGCACTGGGAAGAAGAACAGCTTTATTATCAAAGCCGTATAGTGATGCACCAGGTGTCTGTGGTGAAGCGATGCAGGATCAACAGTCCCTTTATCAGATTGTTCAGGCAGCACGTGATCTATCGATGCCTGTTGCTGTACATACGATTGGAGATCAGGCGCTAGAGAATGTGCTGGATATTTTGGATCAATTTCCAGCGGCCTCACATCGTGATCGTCTCGTTCATATTCAAATTTTAAGGAACGATTTGATAGAACGAATGGTGAACACGAATAGAATTGCAGATATTCAGCCAAGATTTGTAGTTGGTGACTTTCCTTGGGTAGAGGAGCGCCTTGGTGAGGAAAGAATTAAACTTTCCTATGCATGGAAGTCATTAATGCATGCAGGTGTCATCTGTGCTGGCGGTTCAGACGCTCCTGTAGAACCGGTTGATCCGCTACTTGGAATCCATGCAGCTGTCACGAGAAAGATTCCAGGCCAGGCACATGACGGATATATCCCCAAAGAAAAACTATCGATGACGGAAGCTTTTCAATTATTTACAGTGCTCGGTGCATACCCGACTAATGAGGAAATGAAGAAGGGTACAATTTCAAGGGGAAAACTTGCTGATATGACAGTTTACTCGAAAAATCCATTCCATATGGAAGATGCCGATGAATTATTAGAGACCGAAATTGAAATGACTATTATTGGCGGGAATATGATGTATCGGAAAGGATGAATTTGGAAAAAGCCACTTTTTCGTCTTGTTTTCAAGCGAAAAAGTGGCTTTTTACCATTTATTCTTTTGCTTTTAATATTGTTTTATCAAATTCTTCTGCCATTTCAGGAGTAATCTTGCCCATTAAACTTACGATAATGGTAATGATAAGATTGAATAGAAATCCTGGGAGAATTTCATAAAGATCAAATATTCCTCCTGATAAAAATTCACCCCAAATAATAACCGTTAACGCACCAACGATTATTCCCGCTAGTGCACCATTTCGAGTAATTCGCTTCCAGAATAATGATAATAAAATAATCGGACCAAAAGCAGCACCAAACCCAGCCCATGCATAGCTAACAAGATCAAGGACAGAGCTCTCAGGATTTATCGCAATCAGCGCTGCGATAATAGCAATCACGAGTGTGGCGATTCTTCCAACCCATACGAGTTCCCGGTCAGAAGCCTTTTTTCTGAAAATAGCTTTGTAAAAATCCTCAGCTACAGCGGATGATGATACAAGTAGTTGTGAGTCAATTGTACTCATAATCGATGAGAGGATTGCAGCAAGCAGGATCCCAGCTACTACCGGATGAAAGAGGATTTGTGAGAAAGCAATAAAAATTTTCTCGGAATCTGCAAGCATTTGTACACCGTTTTCCGACATAACATTAATCTCAAACGTTTCTAACACGGAAACATCCTGTGTATTTATAAAAGCAAGACCAATAAAACCTGTGAAAATGGCACCATACAGACCTAAAATCATCCAAGTTGTCCCAATAAAGCGAGCTTTTGGTACATCTTTTGGTGAGCGTAAAGCCATGAAGCGGACAATGATATGCGGCTGTCCAAAATAACCAAGCCCCCAGGCTAAAGAAGAAATGATTGCTAATACACCAACACCTTTTATCATATTCAGATGATCCGGATTAATTTGACCAACGGCTTGGACAGCTTCGTTCCAGCCTCCAATTTGGTTTAGCGCTACCAAAGGAACAACAATTAATGCAAGAAACATTAACGTACCTTGGATAAAATCTGTCCAGGCAACAGCAAGGAAACCACCAAGTAATGTATAAGAGACAACGACAATTGTTCCCACCCATAGTGCTGTTTGATACGAAAACCCAAATGATGCTTCAAACAGTTTAGCACCAGCAACCATTCCGGAAGAAGTATAAAAAGTAAAGAATAATAAAATGACTAATGCAGAAATCACACGAAGGATATTGGATTTATCTTTAAAGCGATTTCCTAAGAAGTCCGGAATTGTAATGGAATCACTAGCCACTTCTGTATATACTCTTAATCTTTTAGCAGTAAATTGCCAGTTCAAATATGCACCAGTTGCTAAGCCAATAGCCATCCAAGCTTCTGACAAGCCAAATGCGTAAATGGCTCCAGGAAGACCAAGTAATAACCACCCACTCATATCGGAGGCACCGGCACTTAAAGCGGCGACACCAGGCCCAAGTTTTCTCCCGCCAAGTACATAGTCAGATAAATCATTGGTTCGCCAGTACATAAATAGTCCAATGACGAGCATTCCAATTAAATAAACAAGAAATGTTACGAAGGTTGCAGTCCCCATTTAATGCCCCCCTTTTTCAGTAAATAAAGTAATGATGGAAAGGATAATTAAAATCGGCATCGGCACAAAAAGCCACAAAATGGTTCCTCCTGAAATAGCGTACTCCATATGTTCAGCTCCTTTCTATTATTCGTATTGTTCCCTTTACTTCTTATGAAGATTGTATGCTTCATAAAATGTTCCTATGTTGGGAAAATTTGCATAAGACAACGATATTATAAAAATATTAAATTTACAAATCATTCCCAATATTATTGACCTTCTTATGTGAAAGCGCTATAATACAGGGAACTTGTACCATTTTTAAAATAAAATGACTAGAGAGGGATACCCATGTTCACAATTAATGACTTAATAGAGGGATATGCAAATAAACAATATTCACCAGTTGAAATAACGCGTGCGTATATTGAGCGTGCCAAGCAAAACTCACATCTAAATGCATATATCACATTAACGGAAGATACAGCAATCGAACAAGCTAAAATCGCTGAAAAGCGCTGGCATTTAGGTGAGGCAGGGCGCTTGGAAGGAATACCACTATCTTATAAGGATAACTATCATACAAAAAATGTAGCGACTACAAGTGGCTCTAAGGTTGATGCAGATTTTGTTCCGGACGAACACTCGAATCTTGTTCAAACTTTAACAAATGAAGGGGCAGTGATGATAGGTAAGAACAACATGCATGAATTTGCTTTCGGAATTACGAATAACAACCCTTTTTACGGGCCGTCTCGTAATCCTTGGAATACGGATTTGATTTCAGGTGGTTCAAGTGGCGGATCTGCTGTATCTGTAGCTACAAATACCAGTATAGCCTCATTGGGAACGGACACAGGGGGATCAATTCGGATACCTTCAGCTTGTTGTGGCTTAGTCGGATTAAAACCTACCAATGACTTGCTTAGCAAATCAGGGATAACCTTATTATCCTGGAGTCTGGACCATGCAGGGCCTATCACACGTAATGTCTCTGATCTCATTGTGATGATGGAAGCGTTAGTCGGTAGAGAAATATCGGAAACGAAAATTCAATCGACAGATTTGCTCGGTTTAAAAGTAGGAGTACCTTCTAATTTCTTTACCGAACAAATTGAACAGGAAGTGTTAGATGCTTATCATCAAACATTGCAAAAGTTAGAGGAATTAGGTGCTGTTTTAGTCGAAGTAAAAGTGCCTGATGCAGAGGAGGCTTTAGCCTTAACATTTACCTTAGCAACCGGCGAAGCAGGATTTTTACACCGAGAACGAATGGAATCCCGCTTGGATAAATATGGAGAAGATGTTCGCCAAATATTACAATCAAGTCCTTCTCTTATTGCGCTAGATTATATGGAAGCATTGCATAGACAACAGGAGATTTCGAATAGTTTTGATGAATTAATGGAAGAAATTGATGTACTTGTTGCACCAACTTTACCTATTGCTCCAAAGCCAATCGGAAAAGAAATAGTTACGATTAACGGAGGAAATGAGCCAATTTTTAATTGCATGATTCGCTATACTTCTTATTTCAATTTAACAGGACATCCTGTTTTAGCTCTGCCGGTAGGGATAACTTCGGATAGCCAATTACCTGTTGGAGTGCAGTTGGCAGGCAATAAAAGAGATGAAGGGCAATTACTTAAAATTGCCAAAATCTTTGAAAGACATTATTTACATGATTTCTATAAACAGCGAGAAAAGGTATGCAATGCTTCAAAAGCAGATGAAGTTAATTCGTAAGCGGAAAATAAAAGAGGTTGCACGCAGCAATAACGAGTTTTCTTTACAGGCGTAAACGAAAAAATGCTAATATATAAAGAATGGAATGAAAATTTGAATGAACAATAGCAGGGAAATTTGCAAATCATTCCCCTGCTATTGTTCTGTGTTTTAGTAGTGAAATATCAAAGGAAAGAGAGACTAATCTCAGTTGGCTAAGAATGAAATGATAAAACTTTATTTCTCCATAAAGTTTTCCTTTTTTCTATAAACCATTCCTTCCATAGTTGCGATAAGATCATCTGAAGCATTATATACCTTCATTTCATAGGTTGCTATTTTAGGTGTTAATTTCGTTTCCTTTGCAATACAAATGATTTCCTCCCCCTTTTTTCCAGGGGCCAGATAAGACATGTTGACATTTAATCCTACAGCTGTTCTCCCGTGTGAATTACTTGCGACTGCAAAAGCATAATCTGCCAATGAGAAAATAGCTCCACCATTAGCAGCACCATTGAAATTCAGTAAATCTTTCGTAATCGGCATCTTTACTTTTGCATACCCTGCTTCACAATGTTCTAACATGATGTTTAAGTGGTTAGCAAATGGGTCCGATGTGAAAAAATCGATCATTTGCTTATCATTTGTTTTCGTTTCCATGTAAATTCTCCTAACGTGATGTAATTCTTGTATTAATAAAGAAGAGAGGGGGGGAGATTCTCTTCTTTATTTGTTTATTGTGTAATATGTTCTGTTCTTTGATCTACGACGCGTACCGCTTTCCCTTCTGATCTTGGTATCGATTTAGGTGGTAGAATCGTAACATCTACACTTACTAGACACTCATCCTTGATTGTAGATTGAATATAGTCTTTGAGATTACCAATATTCTCATGGTTGATATCTTGCTTGTATTGATGGAAAGTAGGTTCAGATAATTCAACCTGCAATTCAACTGCATCCATTGCTCCGTCTTTTTTAAGATGGATCTGGTAGTGTGGAGAAAGTGCTTTCATTTGTAGCAAGGATCTCTCCATTTCAAATGGGAAAACATTAACACCCCGAATAATCAGCATATCATCAATTCGGCCTTTAACACGAGACATGCGCACGGTTGTACGTCCACAATTACATTTTTTACGTGTAATCGTAGCAATATCTCCGGTCCTATACCTGATAACCGGAAAGGCTTCTTTCGTTAAACTTGTAAAAACGAGCTCTCCTTCCTCACCGTCAGGAACTGTTTCTAATGTGTCAGGGTCAATCACTTCAACGAAGAAATGGTCTTCCTGAATATGCAGACCGTCCTGTTCTTCGTGACATTCAATTGCGACACCTGGTCCGACAACTTCACTCAATCCGTAAATATCCACAGCCTTAATATCAAACTTTTCTTCCAATGTATTTCGCATCTCCTCAGACCAAGGTTCAGATCCAAATATACCATATTTTAAATTGGTCTTTCGTGGATCTTTTCCTTGTTCCTCCATTACCTCGGCGATATGAAGTGCATAGGAAGGAGTGGAACATATTACTTGTGGTTTCAAATCTTCTAGGAGCAAAATTTGCCGATTTGTATTTCCTCCTGATACCGGAACGGTAGTAATGCCTAGCTTCTCACCGCCATCATGTAATCCCAGTCCACCTGTGAATAAACCATATCCATAAGCATTGTGCATCACTTCGTTTTGGCTCCCGCCAGCAGCCGTAATGGATCTGGCAACAATCTCTGCCCAGTTGTCAATGTCATTTTCGGTATAGGCAACAACTGTAGGCTTCCCGCTTGTACCGGATGAAGCATGCAAGCGGATAATATCTTCCATCGGAGTGGCAAAGAGACCGTATGGATAATGATCTCTTAAATCCGATTTTACAGTAAAAGGTAGTTTTTTAATATCTTCTATTGATTTAATATCGTTTGGTTTTAGATGTAATTCATCAAATTTTTTCTTATAAAATTCTACATTTTGATAGACTCGTTCCACTGTTTCTTGCAGGCGACTTAACTGTAAAGTATCCATTTCATTTCTTTCTAGTGTTTCTATTTCTTTATTAAAAATCAAACTGATTCCTCCTTTAGGTTGAAAGAATGATTGACGTAAAAACGTCTACTTCCTGCTATTTATTCTTCCATTATTGGGAATTATATCCATTGTGATTATCTGATTTTGTAGCAAGCATATAATATAACAGATTAATCAATAACGTGATATTTTCGTTATCATTTATAATAGCGCTTACATATCAGAAAGTCAATATAAGTATGAAAATTATAATAATTATCAACTGAGTTCTATGGACAAATGAAAGGTATGAAAACCCATATACTCTATTAAACTGCTTTCGTTGATGCTATACTTTTTGTAGACGCAGAAATATATATCGCAAAAGTTGCAGGAGGATTTCATGGTTAAATTAACGGAGACTAAAATTAAGGAAAGCGCACTAACACTTTTTATAAAGAAAGGCTATGCAGGCACCTCTCTTACGGATATTGGAAAAGAAGTGGGAATAAAAAAGCAATCCATCTATACGCATTTTAAAAGTAAAGAAGATTTATTTTTACAAGTAATGAACCAGGTGATTCAAGAGGAAATAGCCTTTTTAAACGATTATTTTACCAATCAAAAACATGTATCACTTCACGACATTTTATATCATTTTATCAAAAAACTAAAAGAGCGATTCATATCTGATGGAGAAGAAAATATTAAATTTTTACTTCGAATGATGTTCATTCCGCCAAATCGTATTAAGGAAACGGTAATATCTAAAGCTCTTACCTATTACGATCAGTTAAAGAATCACATCGAACATACTTTTCATCTGCATAAAGATGTTATAAACGTTTCTGTTGAAGCTGGGAAAATTTCCTTTTTAAATTTGTTTGATGGGTTATTGGTTGAACTTATATATATCAATATAAGAAATTTTGAGAAAAGGTTTCAAATTTCTTGGAACATTTATTGGCAAGGAATAAAAAAGTAAATTATTACTTGCAAAAGTTCTGATAATTTTGTACAATAACTTACGAACGGTCGGAAGTTATTGTGCAAATAATCTCATTGAGGAGGATTGGTTCTATAAATCATCATTTTATTGAAAGTTAATTTTTTTTACAACGATTGTAAGCGGTAACAATAATGTAAATTATTTGGATTAAAAATATTTTCTTAGAAGGTGAATGGAATGGAACAATCATATCAGTTATTTGTCGATGGGGAATGGATGGATTCGATTTCTAAAGAAACGTTTAAATCGTATAATCCTGCTACTGGCGAGGTAAATGCTGTTGTAGCAAAGGGAGGAAAAGAAGATATTGATTTAGCAGTGAAAGCAGCTAGAAAAGCTTTCCAGTCCGGCCCGTGGGCTGAAATGGCCCCTAGTGACAGAGGCCGTCTATTAAATAAGGTAGCACAGGAATTGTGGAAGAAAGCTGACTACTTAGCGGAAGTGGAAACAAAAGACAATGGACTTCCAATTAATGAAAATAAGATGATTGCAATGCCTTCCATGATTGATGTTTTAGAGTTTTACGCTGGGCTTGCAAATAAAGTACAAGGAGAGACGTTAGCGTCACCTCCCGGAAGATTTAATTATACGTTGAAGGAACCACTTGGAGTTGTTGGTGCAATTATTCCTTGGAATTTCCCGTTGATGTTAGCGATGTGGAAGATTGCCCCAGCTTTAGCTGCAGGAAATACGATTGTACTAAAACCTGCTGAACAAACACCGATCAGTCTGTTGGAAATGGTGAAGATTTTCAAGGAAGCAGGGATTCCTGATGGAGTCATTAACGTTGTTCCAGGGTATGGAAGTGACGCGGGGAATGCATTATCTTCGCATCCAGATGTTGATAAAGTTGCATTTACAGGGTCAACATCTACAGGGAAAATTATCATGCAGGCGGCCAGTAAAAATCTAAAACCGGTAAGTTTAGAACTTGGAGGAAAAAATCCGAATATTGTATTTGACGATGCAAATATCGAAAATGCGGTGAATGGCTCGATGTTTGGTATTTACTTTGGTCAGGGGCAAGTCTGTGCATCCGGCTCCAGATTGTATGTACAAGAAAGTATTTATGAACAATTTATGGAAGCTTTTATCGATAAAACACAGAAAATCAAAGTTGGAAATCCTTTAGATCCTACTACTCATATGGGGCCACAAGTTTCCAAGCAGCAGCTAGAGCGAATTGAACATTTCGTAAAAACAGGGGTGGATCAGGGAGCAAAACTTGTCATTGGTGGAGAAAGAGCAAAAGTTGACAATGGAAACTTCTTCACTCCAACTGTTTTTGAAAACGTTTCAAGCGATATGACAATTGCCAAGGAAGAAATTTTTGGGCCTGTATTATCTGTTATCAAATTTAAGGATGAAGAAGATGCATTGCAAAAAGCGAATGATACACTGTACGGCCTAACTTCCGGTATATGGACGGAGAATCTAAAGCGAGCGCACCGAATGGTAAAAGGTTTACAATCAGGCACCGTATATGTCAATACATTCAGTATGCTTGATAGTGTTGCTCCTTTTGGAGGTACAAAGCAAAGTGGATTTGGAAGAGAACTGGGGATCCAGGCATTGGATATGTATACACAAACCAAAAATGTTTGGATGGACCTTAATGATGAACATCTCAATTGGTATGGCGTGTAGTCATTTCTCAAAAAAGAGAAACTTGTTTCTATAATAAAAAATGGAGGTTTTACGCATGGCAGTAAAAGCAAATGTACAGAAATTATCTGAACTGGACAAAAAACACTTTTTACATCCTTTAACACCACCAAAAATGCAATATGAGCAAGGACCACCAATTATTGTATCTGAGGGTAATGGCATTTATATAAAAGATGAGAACGGTGATACGTATATTGATGGAATGTCGATGCTATGGAACGTAAACTTAGGTCATGGTCAGGAAGAATTGGCAGAAGCAGCAAAAGAACAAATGAAAAAATTAGCGTTTAGCTCGTCATTTAATGGTTATTCTCATGAGCCAGTCGTCCGCTTGTCTGAAAAAATTGCTTCGCTTACACCTGGAGATTTGAATGTTGTATTCTATACATCTGGGGGTTCTGAAGCCAATGATACAGCATTTAAACTAGCTAGGTACTACTGGAAATGTAAAGGACAGCCAAATCGTAATAAGGTGATTAGCCTAAAGCGTGGATACCACGGGGTTGCAGTAGGGTCTACAAGTGCTACAGGAATGCCGGAATTTAATAATTTAGTGAGTTCAAAAGCTCCGGATTACATTCACGCTGAGCCGCATCTTTTAGAATGTGAACGTGGAGATAAGAATGCTGAGCATTACGATAAGAGTGTAAGAGGTATTATTGAAAAAGAAGGGGCAGAAAACATAGCGGCAATTATACTAGAGCCAATCATGGGTGCAGGTGGCGTATTTACTCCGCCTGAAGGTTATCTGCAAGCACTTCGTGATCTTTGTGATGAACATGGTATTTTAATGATTACAGATGAAGTCATTTGTGGCTTTGGTCGTACAGGGAAAAAATTTGGCGTAGATAACTGGAATGTTGTACCTGACATGATGACAATTGCAAAAGGAATTACAAGTGGTTATATTCCTTTGGGCGGTGTCGTCATGCGAGAGAAGATTCGTGATGCACTGATTCAAACGGATGACGTTTTCTTCCATGGATTTACTTATAGTGGACATCCAACTTCCTGTGCTGTAGCATTAAAAAATCTTGAAATTATTGAACGTGACAACATTCTCGATAACGTGAAGAATATGGAGCAAGTATTTAAAGCGGAGCTACAGAAACTGGAAGACAAACATCCACATGTAACAAAGACAAGAGCGATGGGTCTGCTTGGCGCGTTTGAATTATACGCAGATCGTGACAAAGAAGAACCTTTTGCACCCGAAATGGGAGCCGCTTTCCAAGTGGTAGATGAGTGTTTCAAACGTAATTTAATTTTACGATTTATTGACTGGGAAGGTTCCAATATTGTAGCTGTAGCACCACCATTAATTATAAATAAACAAGAAATTGAAGAAATTTTTAAAATCATTGATGAGCACTCACGGCATTTGAAAATAACTTGAACTAAGTTTTTAACGTACATCAACGATATAGCTAGGAAGGTAGACGGTATTCATTTAAAGAAATAAGCATTTCTAAAAACGAATGAATCATACGTTTACTTTCCTGGCTTTTTTGTAGTTAAAGTTCCAATATATTCGTTTGTGTTATTAAAGATCGAAGTGAAAGGAAAATATGCCTATAATTGACGGAATATTGTGAATATAAAGTACTGAAATCTACAGTTGCGATATTTCTATTAATGATAGAAAAGAGAAGCTGTAGGTAGCAATAAGAAATAAAATTATGCTAGATCAGAAAACGAAATTATAAGTGAACTTTTAATTCCCATATTTAGAATAACGATAAATTTTTTTAGGAGGTTTATCATGCAAACTGAAAAAGTTTTATCAGGTGGCATTAACCCTAAATCTAGTAAAACAGGAGGAGAACTTGGAAAGGTATTAAAAACGAAAGACTTAGTCATTTTTGGTTTGGTTTTTATGGCTCCTGTATCAGCGCAAACATTGTTTGGTGAATTATCTGTACTGTCACAAGGTCATGCAGTTTTATCTTATCTGTTTGCTTTAGTTGCTATGCTTTTTACTGCATCAAGTTACGGTGTAATGGCAGGAACATTTCCAAAAGCAGGTTCAACTTATAGTTACACTTCTCAAGCTATCCACCCCTATGTTGGATTTGTTGCTGGTTGGGCAATTCTTTTAGATTATTTAGTGATGCCAATATTACTCACTAAATTAAGTGCAACTTTTCTAATGGAATTACTACCATTTATTCCTTTGTGGTTCATGTTGCTGTTATTTCTTATTCCAATTACGGTTTTTAATTATTATGGAACAAAACTTACTGCCCGTGTTAATCTATTTATGACAGTAGCGATGCTTCTAAGTTTAGTGCTATTTATCGGATTTGCGATTAAAAATTTAGTATCTGATGGTGGCGCAGGTGCAATTTTTTCATTTCAAGGAGTGATTAATTCGAATACATTTTCTTCTGGGGTTGTTTTATCAGGTGCATCCATTGCAGTATTATCCTATCTAGGTTTTGATGCAGTAACGACGATGGCAGAGGATTCAAAAGTAACAGGCAAAATGGTGGGAACTGCAGCTGTTATCTCCCTATTGTTTGCATCATTTTTTTATATCTTACAAGTTTATTTTGCAACTTTAGTAATGCCAGATTTCACTTCATTTGGTTCACAAGATACAGCTTTTTTTGAAATAGCAACACTAGTTGGCGGAAGTGCATTAGCAACGATATGTACGCTAATCATTGCAGTCTCGGGCATTTCAACTGGACTTGCAGGGCAATCTGCCGGTTCTAGAATTTTATTTGGAATGGGACGTGATAAAGTATTACCCAAATTTTTCGCTCATGTACATGAAAAATATAAAACGCCAAGTAATAGTATCATCATTTTGGCTATACTCGGTTATGTTGGAGCATTATTTTTACCATTAGATTTTATATTTAGTATTATGGTTTTTGGGGCGTTAACTGGTTTTATGTGCGTAAACTTATCTGTTGTCGTTGAATTTTTCTTCAAAAGAAAAATAAGGCAAGGGTCTAAGCTGTTTTTACATTTCATATTTCCTGCATTTGGAATTTTAATTTGCGGGTTTATTATGATCAATATGGATGTAATAGGTTTAATTGCTGGGGTCACTTGGATAGCGATTGGTACGACTTTACTAATTGCTAGAATCAAATACTTTAAGGTAAATGAAAATCTAGACTGGAGTTAATTGTTCATAAACACATACACCGATATCAATAGAGATCTCACCAGATAGCGTGGTAATTAGAAAAAATTTTTTCATGTTCGTATAGAGGTTTAATGCAGGTGAAAAGAAAAAACGATATCCTTAGAAGGAAAATTAATGAGATTTGTATGGGATGCAATCGACTCGACCATCTGAAATAATGATAAAATATCGGGGGAAGCAGAAGGTATATTATTGAACACGAAGTAACACTAGTGATGTCAACGAGGTATTCGACAATTTGACTAAATTTAAAATAAATAGGGATACTGATGTTTTTAAAAGATTAGTATCTCCCTCTTTCTTTATTTTAACCCTCTATCGAATTACTTTTTTAAGAGGTAGATATTTATTGTGTTTTTCACTCACCCGGGGAGGAAAAACAAGTGTCTATTGATGTATAATGATAAATAAATTAGAAAAAGGAGAAGTGAGAGATGAAATTGAAAACGCAAACACCAACGGTATACCCAATTATAGTTCCAACTTCATCAAGCTTAAAATCCTTTAACTTTTATCTTGTCAAGACAAAACAAGCTTTGATTCTTGTTGATACTGGTGTAAATGTTGATAAGTGCTGGAATTATCTTATGAATGTTCTTGAGGATAACGGATTTAGCCTAAATGATATTGATAAAATCATACTTACGCATAATCATAATGATCACATTGGTCTGGTTAATCGCATAAGGTCCCACAACCCTATTCCTGTATATGCACATCGGGATGCGATGCTCCGTTTAAAAAGAGATGAGGCTTTCCTGAAGAAGCGTATTGCATTTTTCCAAACGCTTTATAATGAGATGGGATGTGGGGATAGAGGGGAAAAACAAATTGAAAAATTAAACAAGGCACTAAAAAAGAATAAATCTCAAATAATAGAAGGTGAAATTCTTCCATTAGTAGAGGGAGATGAAATAGATGGTTTTCGGGTAATTGAAACTCCAGGGCATGCCCCGGACCACATTGTGCTATTGCACGAAGACAGTGGTTTATTACTTGCAGGGGATCACTTGATTCAGCATGTATCGAGTAATGCGCTGATAGAGCCTGATAAACAAGGTGAGAAAATATCCTCTCTATTGCAATATGAGCATTCGCTCAAGAAACTAAAAGATTACTCTTTGTCAATTGCTTATCCTGGACATGGGGAGATCGTAAAAAATCCACTTCAACTTATTGACAAAAGAATAGAGGGAATAGAGAAAAAATCAGAGAAGCTGAATAACATTGTTACTGATCAATCGTTGACAGCGGCGGAAATCGCCAAAATTTATTATCAGGAAAAATATGGAAGTGAATTTTCACTTGTCATGTCCGAGATAATTGGACATCTTGATCGATTAGAGTCATACAACCGAGTTACGAAGGAAAAGCAAGATGGAATTTTCTACTATTATACGAGAGAAACGAACTGATTCGGAATAATCCCGAATCAGTTCGTTTCTTGCATTTCATACAGCCTCTCGATCAATTCATCCAATATCTCCGGTGTTTCTTCAAAAGCATTTTTGATATGCAATCGTTCCGTCCGTTTGTGTGCATCCTTTCCAAACGGTCCAATATTTAGGACTGGGGCGTTTAGCTGCTTCATTTCTTGAAAAGGGATTGTATAGCTTTCTCCCCATACTGGTGTGTTTTCTTCAAATGAAATCCAGCCCTCATTCAAGTCGCTGTAATTCACATAACTAAGATCACAAATCCCATTGAAATAATGAATTCTTTCAATAGGTAAACGAAATCGGTGCATTGCCATTTCTTTCACAAATTCGATGCATGTTTCAGTCAATTGATTCGTGCTTGAGTTAACAGCTGGATAATATGGTGGTGCATACAATATAATGATGGCTGGTGCTAATTCTTGACATTGAATCATTAATTGATCAGTGATTCGAAGACTTTTCTCCCGCTCATCCCACGTTTTATTAAACTGAATATCTGCTTTGACTGATTCAATATAAGAAGCTCCAAATTTATCTCGCGCATGCTTTAATAAATCTTTATACTGGATGACTTTAACCTTGCTAGTAGGGTCAACTTTATTGTCTAAACAGACCTTCGTATAAGCTTGATTGCATCGATTTGCGGCTTTTTGTGCCGCTTGTTCAAATAGATGAAATACATCTTGAGCTGTTTGTTTCATTAAAAAAACATTATAAAGGGCTGCGGATCGGTATGGCGTTTGTGTAGAATATTCCAGTCTTAAATCTTTTTGCTGTAATGTTACTGGAAGCGGCGTTCTTTCGTTTAAATCCGTTTCCTGAAAATGATGATTCCACTCTACCTCCTGCGTTAAAAAGGAAGCGATGTAAGGGGATGTTAGTCCTCTTAATGGTTCTCCAGCGTGTGTTTCTTTCCCGTAAAAAAGTGCTGCAGGCATAATCTTACCAATGGTTCCAGAATAAATATAATGATGATGAGCATTAGGATCTTGAGAAAAAACGGGTTCACTATTTAGAAATAATTGGTAATTGAGACCGTGTTCGTTTTTTAATTCTAGCAATGTTGGCACGGCATGTCGCATCCCTGAAGAATTAACTTCCTCATCAGGAACGGTTAATAATAAAAGGTTAATCGGCCATTCCTCTATGCTCGCCTTTTCAATTAAACGCATATGTAATGCTAATCCCATTTTCATGTCCATGGTTCCTCTGCCAAATAAATAGTTGCCTGTCTTCAAATCGTGAAGTACATCCTGTGGTAATTCATTTTGTCGTTCCGCTAATACCTTTGTTAATTCCTCTGGTAAAGTAGCCAGTGGTTCAAAATCCCCGTATTCCTCTGTACTTACTGTATCGAAGTGGCTTATCAAACAAATTGTTTTCTTAGCGTCCGGATGTTTATATAAGGCGGTTAAAAAATGTCTTCTTAAATCTGCAGGATGTAAACGGAGTAATTCCGGATGCTTTTGAAAATAAGCAAGTCTCTGTAATTTTGCATGTAATTTCATTGGGAATTGGCGTTCCCCCTCAGATAAAGTAATGCTCTTCCAACTGACAAGTTCGCAAAGCAATTTTCGCAGGTCGCTCGGTTTTTCCCATCTTATTTTACTCAATTTAACTACCTCCACTCGCTGATTTACTGAATATCTCTTTCACCATAGAAAAAATGTTATCTTCCGGATTTGAAAATTCGAAATTCAATTGACATTCTGAATAGCAATCTATATTATAAGTTTAACCGCTTTCATATTACAAAAATAGGGGGATAGTAAAAAAATCGTTTTATAAGGAACAAGTATCGTGCAATGATATCGATATCTTCACAAAATTATAACACCTAGGGGGTACATGTATGAAACGCAATAAATATATCATAAATTTCATGGTTTTGATTGCATTATCTATTATATTAGCCGCTTGTGGAAATGATTCGGAAAAAACAGAAGGTAAAGCATCAGGCGGAGATGGGGATTCCATTGTTATTAAAGTTGGTCATATTGCACCAGAAGAACATTCTTATACAAAGGGCCTAGAAGAATTTGCTAAACGTGTGGAAGAAAAAACAGATGGACAGGTCACTTTTGATATGCATGGTAATGGGCAACTTGGTGGTGAACGAGAGGTAGTTGAGCAAGTTCAACTTGGTACGCTTGATATGACAATGGTTACAGCAGGTCCTTTAACTAACTTTGTTCCGGAATTCGCTGTACTTGAAATGCCGTTTTTATTTAGAGATATCGATCATGTTTATGCAACGCTTGACGGGGAAGTTGGGGATGAATTGATGGAAAAAATAGATGAGCAGGGTTTTAAAACGCTTGGCCTATGGGAAAATGGATTCCGTCATCTAACAAACGACAAAAAGCCGATTACATCTCCAAAAGATACGAAAGGAATGAAGATCCGTACGATAGAAAACGATCTTTATATTGATACGTATAAGGCAATTGGTGCCGATCCGACACCGATCGCTTTCCCTGAAACATATACATCGCTTCAGCAAGGGGTTGTAGATGGGATGGATGCTTCCTATGGTGTATTCCATTCTACAAAACTTTATGAAGTTCAAGGGCACCTAAGTGAAGTGGACATGCATTATGCAGCAGCACCGGTAATTATAAATCAGGGCGTTTTTGAAGGCTATCCGGAGGATGTGCAGAAAGTTTTAATGGAGACAGGTAAAGAAATGACGGATGTTCAGCGTGAAATTAATCAGGAAATGGAACAAGAACAAAAAGAAGAATTGAAAGAGCAAGGAGTAGAAATTGTCGAAAAGAGCGATGTAGACATGGAAGCATTTGAGAAAACGCTACAGCCAGTTTATGACAAATATGAATCTGAATTCGGCGATCTTGTAGAACGTATTAAAGCTGTTGAGTAAAAATAAACAAGGTTCCATCAACGTGGAACCTTATTAAATTTCCTAAATCAATAGTAACTTAAAATAGCAAAAAACAGAAAGTGTGAGCAGAATGTGGAAAAAATTCATGGATAGGCTCAATATGACAACAGAATGGCTAACAGCTTTATTTCTTGCTGTGATGGTGCTATTAATCTTTATACAAATCGTATCTAGATTATTTTTTTCTGTATCTTTCTCTTGGACAGAGGAAGTCGCTCGTTATTTAATGATCTGGTCAACCTTTCTCGGGGCTTCCTTTGCATTCAAATACGGAGCACATATCGGAGTTGAGGTGTTTGTAAGGAAGATGCCAAGGATCATCAAGAACATTGTCCAGATTATCGCATCCCTTGCTTCTTTAGCGTTTTTCGTTATCCTGATTTCGATGGGGTGGGAGATTATTGGCTTGTCGATGGTGCAAACGTCACCAGCACTAGATATACCGATGGGCTACGTATATATAATTTTTCCAATAAGCGGTGTATTAATGATTCTTAATTTAATTGATGTAACAATCAAATCTATCTTACACAATGAAAATGATGTTACAAATGAAGTGCCGATGGACTAAGGGGGGATTTCAATGGCCACTTTGCTTTTTATTTTGCTACTTGTATTGATCGTCATTAATGTTCCAATTGCAATTGCACTTGGACTGGCAACCATCGTTGTATTTATTGTTGCTGGAAATGTCCCGCTCGTTATTTTACCGCAAAAAATGTTTGCAGCACTTGATTCATTTCCGCTGATGGCTGCTCCGTTCTTTATCTTGGCTGGAAAACTAATGGAACATGGCGGAATTAGTGAACGTCTCATCGGATTTGCGCAAAGTTTAGTCGGCCAGTTTAAAGGCGGTCTGGCCCATGTTTCGATTGTGGCATGCGTATTTTTTGCAGCAATTTCCGGATCTGCCAACGCAACTACTGCAGCCATTGGAAGCATCATGATTCCAGCAATGGTAAAAGCGGGATATGATCGAAACTTTGCTACAGCTATCCAAGCAGCTGGGGGTACCACGGGAATAGTCATTCCTCCAAGTGTACCACTTGTCCTTTACGGTGTGTCTGCAAGTGTTTCCATCAGCAGCCTTTTTATAGCAGGGATCGTACCGGGGATTCTTTTAGGTGTATCCCTTATGATTGTTGCGTATATCGTTTCTTCTGTTAAAGGGTATGGAAAAGGAGCAGAAAAAACAAACATCAAACGTATTGTGAAAGCATTTAAAGAGTCTATTTTAGCTTTATTCATGCCAATTATTATTCTTGGCGGTATTTACGGAGGATTTTTTACACCAACGGAGGCTTCTGTTGTAGCGGTTGTATACGGATTTATTGTTGGTTGGTTTGTTTATAAAAAGATAAATCTAAAAATTTTACGTAAGATCCTTGTGTCTTCATCTGTTACAACTTCGGTTATTTTATTTATTATTGCAACTGCAGCGTTATTTGGGATGCTCTTGACACGAGAAAATGTTCCGCAAAACATTGCCAATATGTTCCTAGAAGCAGATTTATCACCGTTTGTTATTTTACTTTTACTAAACCTATTTCTGCTAGTGGTAGGGACATTTATGGAAACAATTGCGTCGATTATTATTTTAACCCCGATTTTGCTTCCGGTTGCAACCAGCATTGGCGTGGATCCGACCCACTTTGGAATTATTATGATTACAAATCTTGCCATTGGGTTAATTACACCGCCGGTTGGTGTAGCACTATTTGTTGGTGCCCAGGTTGGAAATGCCAGGTATGAAGGAGTTGTCAAGGCAATTCTGCCATTTTTATTTATGATGATTGTCGATGTGCTCTTAATTACATTTATACCAGGCTTAACGTTGGTAAACATTATGGATAAATAGATTGTTATCATGCAAAAGAAGTAGCAGGAGGATTTGGAGGAGCAGTACATTTCAAATAGTCCCTCTGCTATTTTTTTGGCTTTATTAGTGGGCTGTCAAGGGGATGAGCGACCAATATTGGAAAAAGGTTTTCATTCTACATCTCAGTACATAAAACAACGATTGATCATACTTGGATCTAGAATGAAAACGAATTTTTAATTGTGTATTGCCTACTAGGAGGATTAAGCCTGATGAATCAATAAAAAGCAGCATGCGAAAAACCTTATGCTTTCACACCCTTAAAACAAAATCAAGGTAAGAGAATGACCGCTTTTTTGCCTGTTTTTTATTACCCGGGAAATATATATCGAAATCTGCATTTTTTTGTTTGTTGTTGTTCGTCTAGCTTTTTGCTAATAAAATAATTAATCTACTCGATTTGCATCAACATATTGACTTATTATGTTTCGATCATGTGGTTTGGTTAGATAGCTGAAAGCGACAAATACAATGATATTGGCAATCAAACAAGAATACCTGCATGGATATCAAATGGAGTATTTGGATGAATCAATTGAAGTATATATTTACTAAAAAACTTGTTAATAAGCCAGCAATAACTCCTGCTGATGTAGCTCTTCTCCAGTAAAGAACACGGTAAACTCCAGGGACAAACTGAACGATTGATCCATAGGCACTGCTAAGAGTGCAATAAGTCCTTTTCCTCCAAACACTGCTACTAGATAAGCTAATGCCCCTATTACAATGACTGCGCCGCACATGGACCATGAAACAATAATCATTAATACCTGTTTATTGTATCTTATTTAGACTATTCTGAAATAGGGAAAACCACATAAGAGATAAAACTTAAATTATTGTAAATAGTTTGACAAATTAACAGATTTACGGGTAAACTATTGGTACGATGATTAAAAGACCTGCGGTAGTATGAATTTATCATTGTGTAAAAACATGGATGGATGAAAACTATAGACACTTGTTGATTCAAGACCAATTCGCAATTCAGTCACGGATTTCCCTTGAGAAACATATAGGATTTCATCTCTTAATGTGGTGGCGCCAGGTAAATCGTTATTTACGGTGAAGGAATTTTACCTTGCATTGAAAGCCGCCCTAGAGCTACTAACATCTAGGTTCAAAAATCAAGGTGCACAGCCTGCGTGTAGGAAGACCAAGGCGCACACTGGGAAACAGTCTTTTTATGCGGTTCAATCCGCAAGGGGGAAAAGAATTGTCCCAAATGATCCTAAGACCATTAT
>NZ_JFBD01000053.1 GCF_000709085.1 Virgibacillus alimentarius
ACAGTATAGAACTGGCTAGTAAATATGACTATAAATGCTTTTTATCAAAAAAGAAATGCGTATGAGAAGAACGTTTCGATATCCTCCATATGTTTTTTTAGTATTAATAACCGTTTCTCATTCCAATAAAGTGAAGGTCATACAAACAACGCAGCAAATCGTCCAAATTCTATTAAAAAAAGTTCAACAAGATACAGTAATACTAGGTCCAACACCATCTCCAATTGCTAAGATCAAAGATAGATATCGCTATCAATGCATGATAAAATACAGAGATGAACCTAAACTACGTAAACTGATTAAAAAAATAATTGATTTATTTGCAGAAGATATTCGTAAAGAAGATTTACTCATTACAGTTGATATGCAGCCTTATCAACTTATGTAGAAAGGAAAGAGCAAAGATGAAAAAAGTCGTTTTCATGGGAACTCCGGATTTTTCAGTTCCTGTTTTACAAAAATTAGTTCAATCTCAGTACGAAGTTGTGCTAGTTGTGACACAACCTGACCGACCGAAAGGAAGAAAAAAAGTACTAACTGCGTCACCTGTTAAAATAGAAGCAGAAAAACATAAAATACCAGTGTTTCAACCTGAAAAACTAACAAATGAATATGAAAAAATCATGGAATATAACCCTGATTTAATTGTTACAGCAGCATATGGACAATTACTTCCGAAAGAATTATTAGAAGCGCCGAAGTATGGTTGTATCAATGTGCATGCATCCTATCTCCCCGAATTGCGTGGGGGAGCACCTATTCATTATGCTATTATCCAAGGAAAAAAGGAAACAGGAATTACAATTATGTACATGGCAGAAAAGTTGGATGCCGGAGACATTTTAATGCAAGAGTCTGTAGCAATTGAAGAAGATGATCATGTTGGTTCTTTACATGACAAGCTATCACATACAGGGGCAAATTTATTAATGAAAACATTGCCGCCATTATTTGCAAACGAAATTGTTCCGAAAAAGCAGGATGAGGAAAAAGCTACATTTGCTTCTAATATTAAACGAGAGCAAGAAAAAATCGATTGGAACAAGAGTAATCAGGAAGTATATAATCAAATACGCGGATTACATCCTTGGCCAGTAGCTTTTACAACGTATCAAAATAAAGTGATGAAAATTTGGTGGGGAGAAATGGACCATACAACATATAATGACGCTTCTCCGGGAGAAATTGTACGGATTAATGACGGAAAGGATTTTATTGTTGCTTGCGGTAATCAAAAAGGAGTCCGAATTACGGAAATTCAGCCAGCAGGTAAAAAACGGATGTCTGTAAGCGATTATTTGCTAGGGGCTAGCGATAGATTTAAACTAGATACTTTAATGGGGTCTTGATATGAAAAAATACCAGCTTAGAAATACAATCATTGATTTGCTTTTGCGAATAGAAAAAAATAAAAGTTTTAGTCATCTTCTTATTGATAACGAAATAAAGGCGCAGAAAATGGATTCCAAAGATGAAGGGCTTTTAACTGAAATTGTTTATGGAACGGTGCAACGAAAGCTAACGTTAGATTATTATTTACAAAACTTTATCAAGCCAAATCAAAAGATACAGTCATGGGTGAAAATACTTTTGAGGATGTCTCTTTATCAAATGATATATCTGGATCGTATACCAGATCATGCCATTATTCATGAAGCTGTAGAAATGGCAAAACAAAGAGGGCATAAAGGGACAGCTTCATTTGTAAATGGGGTTCTTCGGAATATACAACGAAAGGGGATTCCAAGAACCGATTCGATAGAAAATGATGTCAAGCGTCTGGCAGTTCAAACAAGCCATCCGGAATGGCTTATTGAAAGATGGCTACATCATTACGGGTATAAAGTGACGAAAGAAATGTGTAAAGCTAACTTAAATAAAAAGCCGTTGTCTATTCGTATTCAACCGATGAAAATTTCAAGAGAGGAAGCGATGCGTACTTTACAAGAGCTAGGATTTCAAGTAAGACCTTCTCTTTTTTCAGAGCAAGGTATTATCGTTGATCAAGGAAATATTTTGAAAACGGACTTATTTAAGAAAGGTTATGTTACTGTACAGGATCAGAGTTCTATGCTTGTATCAGAAATGCTAAAAGTACAACCATCTATGGATGTATTGGATACCTGTAGTGCACCAGGAGGAAAAGTAACTCATATTGCAGAGAAAATGCAAAATAGTGGAAGCGTTTATGCGTATGATCTTCACAAAAATAAAGTGAAATTAATCAATAAAAAAGCATCAGATCTCCATTTAACAAATATAAATGCACAACAGGCAGATGCAAGGAATTTACGAAATATCCATGCAGATGAATCTTTTGACCGAATTTTAGTTGATGCTCCTTGCTCAGGATTTGGTGTAATCCGTGGAAAACCGGATATAAAATATAATAAACAGGAAAAAGATGTCCATCAGCTAGCCGCAATTCAGGCTGATATTTTAGATCATGTTGCCCCATTGTTGAAAAAAGACGGTTTACTAATTTATAGTACGTGTACTGTGGATGTGGAAGAAAATGAAAATGTCGTTAAAAATTTTTTAGAAAAACATAAAGATTTTGAAGTAGATGCCTCTTTTATCGAAGATTTACCAAAAGATATAAAAAAATCTCCAGGAATTACAAAAACGGGAATTCAGTTGTTTCCTCATACATTCCAGACTGATGGTTTCTTTTTTGTTCGGTTAATCAGAAAGGGTTCATATTCCACTCTGAATGCAAAAAAGTAAAATACGAAGGTTAAAAAGTTTTTTTATAAGCAATATTGTATAATATATAACACGCGTTTCTCGAATTGCCAAAGGGGTGATTAAGAATGAAGGGAAAATTCCTGACTGATCGTGGTCAAATTAGAAGTCATAACGAGGATTCCGGTGGTACGTATGATAATCCCCATGGCCAATTTTTAGCTATTATTGCGGATGGAATGGGCGGACATAAAGCTGGCGATGTGGCGAGTCAAATGGCAACATCGATCATTCAAGAAAAATGGCAGAACATCAATTATTTTAATACGCCAGAGGATACGGAAAAATGGCTGGAAGAAACAATTCAGAAAATGAATAAAACGATTTATGAGAAAGCCCAATTAGATAAACAGTGTAAAGGCATGGGAACTACAATCGTTGTAAGTGTTTGTTCAAATGATTTCGTTACCATTGCTCATATTGGAGATAGCAGGTGCTACCTTTTTAATGAAGATGGTTTTGCCCAAATAACTGAAGACCATTCATTGGTAAATGAGCTTATTCGCTCCGGCCAAATATCCGAGCAAGATGCTGAAAACCATCCTCGGAAAAATGTACTTTTAAAAGCCTTAGGTACGGAAGAGTATATCGCTGCTGATATAAAGTCTTTTAGTTGGAATGTAGGAGATAAGTTATTATTATGTTCAGATGGTTTAACAAATAAGCTTTCAGATAATGAACTCGTAGAATTCCTCCAATTGAATCATGGTATAGAAGAAGTTGGGAATAAGATGATAGCACTAGCCAATGAACGAGGGGGAGAGGATAATATTTCTCTGATCATTGTCGACCATATTGCTTCAGAGGAAGTAGGTGGTGATGCATCATGTTAGAGGGTCACTTGTTAAATGAAAGATATTTAATTAAAGCGACAATCGGCGGCGGCGGGATGGCAAACGTCTACTTAGCAAGAGATAAGATTCTAGAAAGAGATGTAGCGATAAAAGTACTGCGGTTAGAATATGCAAATGATGTAGAATTCATAGCAAGATTTGACCGTGAAGCGCAATCAGCCACAAGTTTGTCCCACCCCAACATAGTAAACATATATGATGTTGGAGAAGAAAATCACATCTTATACATGGTAATGGAATATGTAGATGGAATGACATTAAAGGAATACATACAGCGCTATGGACCACTTGAGGTGCAAAGGGCACTAGATATTATGAAACAAATTACAGATGCGATCGCACATGCACATGCCAACGATATTGTACATCGTGACATAAAACCTCAAAATATATTAATTGATACATATGGACAAGTCAAAGTTACGGATTTCGGTATAGCTATCGCTTTAAGTGCAACGGCATTGACACAAACGAACTCTATATTAGGTTCCGTTCATTATTTATCTCCTGAGCAAGCGCGGGGAGGGATGGCCACAAAGAAGTCGGATATCTATTCGCTTGGTATTGTTTTATATGAATTATTAACTGGAAGATTGCCATTTTCGGGCGAAACGCCTGTATCTATCGCCCTAAAGCATTTACAAAATGATACACCATCCATCAGACGTTTTAATCAAAATGTACCACAAAGTGTTGAAAATATTGTGCTACAGGCAACGGCTAAAGATCCATTTCATCGATATGAAACGGTATATGAGATGGATGAGGCACTAGATACCGCATTAGACCCAAGCAAATTAAATGAAGCGATATATAAGCCTCCCAAGGAAGCTGGAGAAGAGACGAAGGCAATTCCTATTATTACCAATGATCAATTCCAAGAAAATAATAATGAAGAGACGATCATTCATCAAACAAACGGAAAAACCTTGAATATCAAAAAGGATCAGAAAGATGCAAAAGATAAAAAAGCATCAAAAAAGGCGAAAAAAAAGCCAAAGAGAAAAAAGCGTAGAACGTTTTTAACGATTTTAACGGTATTGTTTATTATCGGAATCGCGGCGTTTTTCATTATACCAACTCTGTTGCAACCGAAAGATGTAGCTATCCCAGATGTAACGGAAATGGAGTATGAAGAAGCAGCTCGGAAATTAGAGGAGCACAACTTAAATCCAGAACAGGAATTTATTCATTCCGATCAAATAGAAGAAGACCTTGTAGTTAAAACAAACCCCAAGGCAGGGCGTACAGTAAAAGAAGATTCCAACGTGGCCATCTATGTTAGTGATGGAAAGGAAAAAGTTGTTTTTAAAGATTATGTCGGACGAGATTTTAATCAAGTAAAGCGTTTACTGGAAGATAAAGGGTATGAAGATATTATCGCATATGAAAAACATTCAGATAAACCTGTCGGGGAGATAATAACACAAATTCAGCCATCCCCGGATAGTGAGGTAGTACCAGATGAAGCCAGTGTCATATTTGAAATTAGTAATGGTCCGGAACTAGTTACGCTTAGTAATCTGAAAGGAATGACCGAAAAAGAAGCGAAAGAGTATTTGGACAGTAAAAACTTAACCATGAATGTAAAAGAAGAGAACTCCGAAAGCATACCTGAAGGGGAGGTCATTCGCCAAAAACCTGAGACGGATACAGAGATAACAAAAGGTTCTACAGTAGATGTATATTTTTCACTTGGCCCGGATGAAAAGCCGCCCGTTTCTCATGAAGTAACATTTAATGTTCCTTATAATCCGAGTGAAGAGGAAGGTTCAGAAGATAAAGAGGAGCAAACCGTTGAAATTTTTATCGATGATATGAATCATGATATATCAGAGGTGTTTCAAAAAGAAAAAATTAAGAAAGATACGGATTTTACGATTACATTAACGATTAAAGAAGACGAGGATGCGGAATATAAAGTGATGCGAGATGGCGAAGTAGTTATTAACAAAACAGTAAGTTATGAAGAGGGTGAATAAATGACGGAAGGACAAATAATAAAAGCATTAAGCGGATTCTATTATGTAAGGGCAGAGGACACTGTTTACCGATGCAGAGGCCGGGGAGTTTTTCGCAAAAAAGGCATTCATCCACTTGTTGGAGACTATGTAAACTTTGATATAAATGATCCCAATGAGGGGTATATAACTGAAGTAAAACCACGTAAAAATGAACTAATGCGGCCTCCAGTAGCAAATATCGATCAAGCTATCATTGTTAGTTCGTCCGTAAAACCGGAATTCAACCCTTTATTGTTAGATCGGTTCCTAGTTTTAATAGAATATAAAAGCATCAAACCAATTATTTTTATTACTAAAGCCGACGCTGCTTCAACTGAAGAGAAGAAAATCTTAGAAAAGTATCAAAAAGAGTATAAACAAATTGGTTATCATGTGGAATGGTTCTCTACTAGAGATCCAAAAGAAATAACTTATTTATTTGATCTTTTTAAAAATAAAATATCAGTTGTAGCAGGCCAATCAGGAGTTGGCAAATCATCCTTATTAAATGCTTTAAACCCTTCTTTATTCATAAAAACAGATGACATCTCAGAAAGTTTAGGAAGAGGGAAGCATACAACAAGACATGTTGAATTAGTAGAAGTGGGGGATGGTCTGGTAGCAGATACACCTGGATTTAGCTCACTTGATTTTAATGAAATTAATATGCAGGACTTAGCTGACTGTTTTCCGGAAATGAGAAGCAGAAAAGGAAAGTGTAAATTTAGAGGATGTTTGCACGACCGGGAACCGAAATGTGCAATAAAGGAAGCTGTGGAGCTTGGAAAAATTAAAACCTATCGTTATGAGCATTACTTAAGTTTTTTAAATGAAATACAATCGAGAAAGCCGAGGTACTAAACAATGACAAAATTAGCCCCATCAATCTTATCAGCAGATTTTTCAAAACTTGGACAAGAGATAATAGATGTTGAAAAAGGAGGTGCTGATTTTATTCATGTAGATGTCATGGATGGTCACTTTGTTCCAAATATAACCATTGGGCCGTTAATTGTGGAGGCGATTAAACCTGTAACAGAATTGCCGCTTGATGTCCATTTAATGATTGAAAATCCTGATGAATATATTCAAATGTTTGCCGATGCAGGGGCATCGATCATAACGGTGCACCAAGAGGCTTGTGTACACCTACATCGAACAATTCAGTTAATCAAGCGTACAGGTGCAAAGGCAGGTGTTGTAATTAATCCTGCAACACCTGCAGAAATGATTAAAGATATTTTAAATGACATTGACTTAGTGTTAATTATGACAGTTAATCCAGGCTTTGGAGGGCAGTCATTTATTTATCAGACAATCGACAAAATTAAGCAAATCGCATCCTGGAGGGAAAAATTTAATTACTCTTATGATATTGAAGTAGATGGCGGAGTCAATACAAAAACTGCGAAATTATGTATCGATGCAGGTGCAGATATACTGGTAGCAGGAAGTGCAGTTTTTAATCGATCAGATCGTCATCAAGCAATGAAAGACATAATTAATGCAACGAAGTAATAGGATATATCGGAGTCTTTTACTTAAGCTTTATTCGTTCCATCAGAACCCACTTCTGAAAGGGTACGCTGCGGATTCAAACAAGCTTCTTTTAAATAATGGTACTTTTTCTAGCAATAAAGGCATATTATTACTAATAAAGAGTCGTTATGCAAATTTTTATGCGATTCCAATGTAAGTGTGTTTGAATTAGAGGAGGGCGAACTCATGAAATTTTATACTATTAAACTCCCAAGGTTTATTGGTGGAATGGTTCGAGGTGTTATTAGCGTTTTTAAAAAAGATAAATAATGTAAGTAAGCTTTTGTCAATAATATGGCAGAAGCTTTTTTTTACCTCGAAGAATCATGCAAAGGGAAAAGTCTTCTGTATAGATATATACGTTTATTCCATTTAAAAAGCACCTATGATAGCAATAGGTGCTTTAATTTCATATTATTATACACGTTTAACTTTACCCGATTTTAAGGCACGTGCGGAAACATAAACACGTTTAGGCTTGCCATCTACCATAATACGTACTTTTTGTACGTTAGCTTTCCAAGAACGTTTATTAGCATTCATTGCGTGAGAGCGTTGGTTTCCTGTGCGTGATTGACGTCCAGTAATAACACATTTTCTAGACATATTAATCCCTCCTACTCCAACATGTGTCATTTTAATACTAGTATAATTTATCATAACTAGAGAAAGAATGCAATTTATTTTTAGTTATAAAGGTGGTTATAAAAAATGTAAATATATTGACAGAACACAATAAATCAGCCATTGTTTATAATGGAAAAACAAAAAGGGAACATTACTTTTAAAATCGCAGTGTATGTAGTAATATATTTTTATAATTGGGTATTAAAGGAGGATACGAATGTCCATTGAACTTAATACAAATGATGGTCACGTGACGATTACCAATGAAGTGATCGCTACGATTGCCGGTGGGGCAGCTGTTGAATGTTATGGAATTGTTGGAATGGCATCTAAAAATCAAATTAGGGATGGAATCGCAGAGATATTACGAAAGGAAAATTATTCCCGTGGTGTAATTGTAAGGCAGGAAGAAAATCATCTCCATATTGATATGTATATTATTGTTAGTTATGGGACTAAAATATCTGAAGTAGCTCACAATGTTCAATCACAAGTTAAATATACACTAAGCCAGTCATTAGGATTATCAATCGACTCAGTTAATATTTATATTCAAGGAGTTCGTGTGGCAAAGGATTAACCTTTGCTTTTTTGTACTCTTTTGTACATACATTTAGAAAGGTTCATAATGGTAAGACTGGGGTAATATAACCAGACTTTTTCCAGCATAATGAAGGAGGAAATATAGTGAAGTTACAAGAGTTAGATGGCGTAACTTTTACACGGATGGTGCTCTCAGGAGCGAACCATTTAAAAAATAACGCCAAGAAAATAGATGCTTTAAACGTATTCCCTGTACCTGATGGTGATACAGGAACGAATATGAATTTATCGATGACTTCCGGAGCGAAGGAAGTAAAAAATGTGAATAGCGATCATGTGTCCGAGGTAGCTCAAGCCTTTTCTAAGGGATTGTTAATGGGGGCAAGAGGTAATTCAGGTGTTATATTATCACAGCTCTTTCGAGGATTCGCTAAAGGAATGGAACAAAAACAAACAGCTACTGCAATGGATTTAGCTAATGCTTTGGATAATGGTGTCAAAACGGCATATAAAGCAGTTATGAAACCTGTGGAAGGTACTATTTTAACAGTTGCAAAAGATGCTGCCAAAATTGCTGTTAATGAAGCAAAACAAGAAAAAGATATCCTTTTATTATTGGAGAAAGTAGTTTCCGAAGCAAAAACATCTTTAAAACGTACGCCGGATTTATTACCAGTTTTAAAGGAAGTAGGGGTAGTTGATTCTGGAGGGCAAGGTCTAGTAACAATTTATGAAGGATTCTTAGCTGTTTTAAAAGGGGAGGAGCTTCCAGAACAAGATGCTTCCGAAATTGATATCAGCGAAATGGTAAATGCAGAACATCATAAAATAGCGCAGGATTTTATGGATACCTCTGAAATTGAATATGGTTATTGTACCGAATTTATGGTAAAGTTTGAGGATGAAAAAATAAAGGAATACCCTTTTCATGAAGAAGAATTTAGAAACGAGCTAAGTAAGCATGGGGATTCATTGTTAGTTGTTTCTGACGATGATGTTGTTAAAGTACA
The DNA here is from genome assembly GCF_000709085.1 of Virgibacillus alimentarius. Classification (GTDB taxonomy): domain Bacteria; phylum Bacillota; class Bacilli; order Bacillales; family Amphibacillaceae; genus Virgibacillus_B; species Virgibacillus_B alimentarius. The sequence goes on from NZ_JFBD01000053.1 coordinate 9,322, forward strand.
CATTCATTCCGAATATCCGGGATCAGTCTTAACACTAGGGCAACAATACGGAAGTTTAATTAATATGAAGATTGAAAATATGCGTGAGCAGCATACAGCAATTGTTGGTGGAAACGAGAATACTAAAGCAGAGAAAAAAGGGAAGTATGCAATCGTAACCGTTGCAATGGGAAATGGTTTAAAAAATCTTTTTGAGAGTCTTGGAGCTTCTGTCGTGATTGAGGGCGGTCAAACGATGAATCCAAGTACACAGGATATAGCGGATGCTATTAAAAAAGCTAACGCCAGTAATATTTTAATTTTACCTAATAACAAGAATATTATTATGGCTGCTGAGCAAGCCGCAGAATTAGCAGAAGAAAATGTACAAGTTGTTTCAACGAAAACAATTCCACAGGGGATAAGTGCAATTCTTGCTTTTCACCCTGAAGCGGATCTACTAACGAATAAAGAATCTATGAAGGAAGCGAGCAAACATGTGAAAAGCGGACAGGTTACCTATGCTATCCGTGATACACAGGTTGATGGAATTGCTATTGAAAAAGGAAATTTCATGGGGATCGCAGAAGGCAAAATTAAAGTAACACATAAAGATAAAACAGAGACTGTAAAGTTACTATTAAAAGAAATGATAACAGAAGATGATGAAATACTGACAATTTTGCAGGGTGATGATGTAAGCGATGAAGATAGAAAATCTCTAGTTGAACATATAGAAGATGTATATGAAGAAATAGAAATAGAGGTTCATCAAGGAAACCAGCCAATTTATTCCTATATATTTTCAGTAGAATAAAAAGAATGAAAATTCGAGGAGAACACGTTTTTCTCCACACTCTATATAAATTCATACGATAAAAAGGGGGAAGGGTACTTTCTTAAAGGTACTCTTTTTTTGCTGAAAAATCACTTTTGCATGAAAATATAGACTTTTCAAAAAATAATATTTTTATAAATGATAATTATATCTTTTTTTGTTATACTTAATTATAGAGAATACACGTTTATATAACATAGGGGGAGGCGCTCATATGAAATTTAATTCAGTATTTGACATCATTGGTCCAGTCATGATTGGTCCATCCAGTTCACATACTGCAGGTGCTGCAAGAATTGGAAAGGCGGCCCGTAACCTATTTGGTTTGGAGCTACATGGGCAAAGATTCACCTTTATGAATCCTTTGCGAAAACGTATAAAGGACACGGTACAGATTTCGCTTTGATCGGAGGATTATTAGGTTATGAAACGGATGATCCCCGGATGAGTAAATCATTGGATACCGCTAAAGAGAAAGGAATAAATATAGAATTTATTGAAGACCCGTCAGCTGTCGATCATCCTAATACCGCACGTCTTATTATTGGAAATGATACAGATACATTAGAACTTATCGGCATATCGATTGGAGGCGGAAAAGTAGAAATAACAGAATTAAATGGGTTTGCATTACGCTTATCCGGGAACCATCCAGCAATCTTAATTATGCATAATGATCGCTACGGTGCTATCGCCTCAGTTACCAAGATTTTAGCAAAGCATGAAATCAATATTGGTCATATGGAAGTAAATCGAAAAGACGTCGGAAAAGAAGCTTTAATGGTTATAGAAGTTGACCAAAATGTGGAAGACCCGATTCTGCGTGAGCTAGAAGATGCTCAACATATCAATCAAATAGCTAAAATTGTTAGCTAAACAAAAAGGAGTAAAATATAATATGTTTCGAACGGTAGCCGAATTAGTAGAGGCGGCGGAAAAAGACAACATCTTTATTTCAGAAGTAATGATTAGGCAAGAAATGGATGTTAAAGAAAAGACGCGTGAAGAAGTATTTAATGACATGGAAAAGAATTTAGATATTATGGAAAATGCAATAGAAGAAAGTTTGAAAGGTGTAAAGTCAGTAACTGGCTTAACAGGAGGCGATGCTGTATTAATTCAAAACTATCTGAATGAAAAAACACCATTGTCAGGTCATCTGCTTTTAGATGCTGTAAGCAAAGCGATGGGAACGAACGAAGTTAATGCTGCGATGGGAACAATTTGCGCTACACCTACTGCAGGAAGTGCGGGATGTGTACCTGGAACATTATTTGCTGTAAAAAACCAATTAAATCCTACACGTGAACAAATGGTACGTTATCTTTTTACAGCAGGTGCTTTTGGATTTGTTGTTGCAAACAACTCATTTATTTCCGGAGCTGCAGGTGGATGTCAGGCGGAAGTTGGGTCAGCAGGAGCGATGGCATCAGCAGCTATTGTGGAGATGGCAGGTGGAACACCCCAGCAATCGGCAGAGGCTTTTGCGATGACACTGAAAAATATGCTTGGTCTTGTCTGTGACCCAGTAGCAGGACTTGTAGAGGTCCCGTGCGTGAAAAGGAATGCAGGAGGATCCTCGTTAGCAATTGTTTCTGCTGACATGGCACTTGCTGGTGTCACAAGTAGAATACCATGCGATGAAGTAATAGGGGCCATGTACCGTATTGGTCAGACAATGCCTTCTACACTTCGTGAAACCGGTGAAGGGGGATTAGCTGATACTCCAACTGGCCGATTCTTGAAGGAAAAAATATTTGGAATGGATGTACAAAAAGCTGCTAAAGAATAATTTTTCACATGTCTACCAATCATGTATATATTAACTTTATTTATAGAAAGAGTGAGTTAAATTGCTAGCAGATCCCGTAACAAACCTAAAAGGGATAGGGGAAAAAATGGCCAGCGATTTAGCGGCTATGAAAATTAATACGATTGCAGATTTAATTTACTATTTGCCCTATCGTTATGACGTTCTTGAAATTAAACCACTTAATGAGTTAATTCACGAAGATAAAGTAACCATTGAAGGGAAGGTTGTTTATGAACCTTCCCTTACTTTTTATGGAAGGAAAAAATCAAGACTTTCCTTTACAGTGCAGGTAGAAAATGTAGCTATAAAGGCTGTGATGTTTAATCGAGCATTTGCAAAAAAACAAATTAATGCAGGTGACATGATTACATTAACTGGTAAATGGGATGCACATCGATTACAAATTACAGTAAATTCATATAAGAAAGGTTTAGCTGAAGAACAAACAAAAATTCAGCCAATCTACTCATTAAAAGGAAATATCACAAATAAAAAGTTGCAAAAACTCATTCAACGTACACTACTGACTTATGAAAATGAAATAAAGGAATTGTTGCCATCGAGTTATAGGAATGCATACAAACTTCCTTCTAAAAAGGAAGCGCTATGGGCGATGCACTTTCCGTCTAGCAGAATTGTTCTAAAGCACGCTCGAAGGAGATTTATATATGAAGAGTTTTTATTATTCCAACTTAAAATGCAATTGTTGCGTAAAATAAAAAGGGAGGAAACAAATGGAAATGCCCAGCACTATGACCCGTTGAAAATTCGAACCTTTATAACCCAGCTACCATTTTCATTAACAAAAGCTCAGAAAAAGTCATTAAACCAAATATTAGCTGACATGAAATCTCCTTTTAGAATGAATCGGCTATTACAAGGCGATGTAGGCTCTGGAAAAACAGCTGTAGCAGCAATCTGTCTCTATGGGGCAATAACTGCTGGTAAGCAAGGGGCTTTGATGGTACCTACGGAAATATTAGCAGAGCAGCATTTCCAATCTTTAACTGAACTGTTTGGAGATCAAGCTGAAATAGCATTACTGACAGGCTCAACGAAGGGAAAAAAACGAAGTGAAATCGTAAAAGCGATTGAAGACCATGAGGTACAAATTGTAATAGGAACACATGCATTAATTCAAGATGATGTTTATTTTAATGATTTGGGCTTTGTGATTGTGGATGAACAGCATCGATTTGGTGTAGAACAGCGTCGTACATTACGAGATAAAGGCCTGCACCCAGATGTCCTGTTTATGACTGCTACACCTATTCCACGTACTTTAGCAATAACTGCCTTCGGTGATATGGATGTATCTGTTATTGATGAATTGCCTACAGGAAGAAAAGAAGTAAAAACGTATTGGATTAAAGAAAATATGCTTGATCGTGTATTACGATTTATTGCAAAGCAAATTTTGTCTGGAGAGCAGGCATATATTATTTGTCCGCTTATTGAAGAGTCAGATAAGCTTGATATTCAAAATGCTGTTGATTTGTATCATCAATTAGAAGCATTTTATCCACCCGAGGTGAACATCGGGCTTCTTCATGGTAGACTGCCTGCAAATGAGAAAGAGCAAGTCATGAAGCAATTTGCTGAGAATGAAATTCAAATACTTGTTTCGACAACTGTTGTTGAAGTTGGGGTGAATGTTCCAAATGCTACCATTATGGTAATCTATGACGCAGAGAGATTTGGACTCTCCCAATTACACCAACTAAGAGGCAGAGTTGGAAGAGGAGATAAACAAAGCTATTGCATTTTAGTCGCTGATCCAAAAGGAGAAATAGGAAAAGAACGAATGCGTATTATGTCAGAAACAAATAATGGCTTTGATTTAGCAGAACAGGATTTAAAATTACGCGGCCCTGGAGACTTTTTTGGTAAGAAACAGAGTGGACTGCCAGAATTTAAAGTAGCAGATATGATTCATGATTATCGTGCGTTAGAAACTGCTCGAAATGACGCTCAGGAAATTATTGAAAATAATTTGCTTGAAGAAGATGATGATTATATTGATCTGAAAAATGATATAGAAGAGAACACTATTTTTACTGATAAACTTGATTAAAAAACATCACTTGCATAATTATAGTTGGTATTATATATTACTATTAGTACCAAGTAATAAAAAGGTGAAATAGCAGTTGATTGAACTAACCTTAAAGGATAAGCGGAGTGGATGGTGCCTGTCAGAATGAAAAGAACAAAGGCTGAACGTCAGCAATTATTAAAAGATACAATCGAACAAACACCTTTTATCACAGATGAAGCGCTAGCAAAAAAATTTAGTGTAAGTATCCAAACGATACGTCTTGATAGAATGGAACTTGCTATCCCTGAACTGCGCGAGAGAATTAAATCAGTTGCAACAGATCAATGGAATGAAACAGTTAAAGCTTTACCTTTAGAAGAAGTGATCGGAGAAATTATTGATTTGGAATTGGACAAGCGAGCGATATCAATTTTAGAAGTCAAGCCTGAGCATGTCTTCTCCAGAAATAAGATAGCTCGTGGACATCACTTATTTGCACAAGCCAACTCACTTGCTGTTGCAGTCATTAATGATGAATTAGCACTGACAGCAAAGTCTGAACTTAAATTCACACGTCAAGTAAAACAAGGGGAGCGTGTTGTAGCTAAAGCAACTGTAGAAGGAACAAGTGAGAAAGGCTTGACCGATGTTCGGGTAAATAGTTTTGTTGATAATGAAAAAGTTTTTACTGGTTTATTTTGTATGTATCGTTCAACCGAACAAAAAGGGGAAATTATAAATGAGAATAGCGATTGATGCTATGGGAGGCGACAATGCACCTAAAGAAATTGTAGCAGGTGCGATGCGTGCTATATCCCAAATGAAGGACTTACATATTACATTAATCGGTGATGAAAATAAAATAAAACCATATTTAATAAATGATAAAAATATAACTATTATTCATACAGATGAAGTAATCACAGGAGAAGATGAACCTGTACGGGCCGTACGCCGTAAAAAAAAATGCATCGCTTGTATTAATGGCAAAAGAGGTTAAGGAGAAAAGAGCCGATGCCTGTATTTCAGCGGGTAATACAGGAGCATTAATGAGTGCGGGACTATTTGGGGTTGGCAGAACACCTGGTATTGATCGGCCCGCATTAAGTCCAACCTTACCAACCATAGATGGAAAGGGATTTTTGCTGCTAGATGTTGGAGCAAACGTAGATGCAAAGGCTCATCATTTGATTCAATATGCGATCATGGGCTCCATTTATACGGAAAAAGTACGTTCCATTCCAAATCCGACAGTAGGGTTGTTAAATGTAGGAACAGAAGATGGAAAAGGAAATGATCTCACAAAAAAGGCATTTACTCAACTAAAAAATGCACCAATCCATTTTATTGGAAATGTAGAAGCAAGAGATTTATTAAGTGGAGCAGCAGACGTAGTTGTAACAGATGGATTTAGTGGAAATATAGCACTAAAAACCATTGAGGGGACAGCTATGACAGTGTTTTCCATGCTTAAAAAAACTTTTACGTCATCCGTGAAGACAAAAATAGCCGCAGGTTTAGCCAAAAAGGACTTAAAAGAACTGAGCGGTAAATTAGACTATTCAGAATACGGTGGGGCAGGTCTATTTGGACTAGCTGCTCCTGTTATTAAAGCACATGGATCGTCAAAAGGCCGAGCCATTTTTAATGCCATTAAACAAGCCTGCCACATGGTGGAGTATAATGTAACGGAAACTATTGAATCAACAGTTTTATCAATTGATTTGGATAAGGAGGGGTATTAATGAAACATATTGCTTTTATGTTCCCAGGTCAGGGATCACAAGCAGTTGGTATGGGGAAATTATTTTATGATGAATATCCTGAAGTTCAGAAGCTTTATGAACAAGCTAACAATGTTTTAAACAAAGATATTAGAGCGCTTATGTTTGAAGGACCAGAAGAATTGCTAACAGAGACAGAAAATGCGCAGCCAGCATTACTGTTAGCAAGTACGGCCATTCATACCTTACTTATGAAAGAGGGAATTAAACCAGCTATGACTGTGGGGCATAGCTTAGGTGAGTATAGTGCATTGGTTGCTTCAGGATCGATTACTTTAGATGCAGCTTTACCTCTTGTAGCTACCAGGGGTAAATTAATGGAAGAAGCTTTTCCAAAAGGACAAGGATCAATGGCTGCGGTTCTGGGCTTAGGGGAGGAAGATATCAAATCAGCACTCAAAAAATTAGCTACTGATGAAGTTGTCGATATTGCTAATTTGAACTGCCCTGGGCAAATTGTTATATCGGGTACAAAAGAAGGATTAGAACAAGCGGGAAAAATTTTAAAAGAAAACGGTGCAAAGCGTGTTTTACCTTTAAATGTAAGCGGACCATTCCATTCCAGGTTAATGAAATCAGCCAATGAAGAATTTGGAACATATTTAAAAAACACTGTAGTTGATGATGCTAACATACCTGTGTATGCCAATGTATCTGCTGCACCAGTTACGAAAAGCAGCGAAATAAAGGAGCTATTAATTAAACAATTATACTCTCCTGTACGCTTTGAAGATTCAATCCGTCATATGATTAAAGCAGGTGTAGATGCTTTTGTTGAGGTAGGTAATGGGAAAGTTTTGAGTGGGTTAGTTAGAAAAATTGATCGTAAAATGCCAACTTTTTCAATTCAGGATCCGGGATCAATGAAAAAGTTTATTGATTGGTATAAGGAGGAAGATTCCTAATGTTAAAGGGGAAAAATGCTTTAGTTACTGGCTCTTCTCGTGGGATTGGCAGGGCAATTGCCCTAGAATTAGCCAAGCAAGGAGCGAATGTAGCTGTAAACTATGCAGGAAGTGAAGATAAAGCTCAAGCTGTTGTAGAAGAAATAGAAAATATGGGCGTGAAATCTTTTAAAGTGAAAGCGAATGTGGCTGATGAATCAGATGTGAAGAAGATGGTGAAGGAAGTAATCGGGCAATTTGGTACGATGGATATATTGGTAAACAATGCGGGAGTTACCAAAGATAATTTATTAATGCGTATGAAACCGGAAGAATTTGATCAGGTTATTAATATTAACCTAAAAGGTGTTTTCTTATGTACGAAAGCAGTAACGAGACAAATGATGAAACAAAAAGCTGGAAAAATTATTAATGTTTCATCTATTGTTGGTGTCAGCGGAAACCCTGGACAAGCAAATTATGTCGCAGCCAAAGCAGGTGTTATTGGATTAACTAAATCCACAGCTAAAGAATTAGCTTCGCGCAACATTCATGTGAATGCGGTGGCTCCAGGTTTTATTTCAACAGATATGACGGATGAACTCACTAAAGAACAAAAGGAAAGCATGCTATCCATGATACCACTTGCTAAATTAGGTTCAGCAGAAGATGTTGCTAAAACTGTTCGCTTTTTAGCTTCTGATGATGCTAATTATATTACAGGTCAAACCATTCATATAGATGGCGGAATGGTTATGTGATGGAATTCTCACCTGAACTATCTATAATAGGATTAATTCATTCGGGTGTGGAAATAATAGATGAAATATTTTATACTACCTAAAAGGAGGTGAAATAGGATGGCAGAAGTTTTTGATCGTGTAAAAAAGATTATTGTAGAACAACTTGATGTCGAAGAAGAAAAAGTAACAATGGAAGCATCATTTAAAGATGATCTTGAAGCTGACTCATTAGATGTTGTAGAACTAGTTATGGAATTAGAAGATGAGTTTGATATGGAAATTGCTGATGAAGAAGCGGAAAAAATAAACACTGTTGGTGATGCTGTGAATTACATAGACAGTACTCAATCTTAATGATAATAGAAAAGTCTCGCATAATGCGAGGCTTTCCTATATAATGTTGTTCAAAAAAGGGTGCATAGAATGAATGTTATACAAATAGAAAAGCAGCTTGATATCGTCTTTCATGATCGAGTATTATTAAAACAAGCATTTACACATTCATCCTATGTGAATGAGCATCGGGAGGATACATTTTCGGATAATGAACGGCTTGAATTTTTGGGAGACGCTGTATTGGAATTAAGTGTTTCGCAATACTTATATAAAAAACATATTCATATGCCTGAAGGTGAAATGACAAAATTAAGAGCATCCATTGTTTGTGAAGCCTCATTGGCAAATTTTGCCCGAGATTTACAATTTGGAGAGCATATTTTGCTGGGCAAAGGAGAGGAACAAACCGGAGGACGTGACCGGTCCGCCCTTCTTGCAGACGTGTTCGAGTCTTTCCTCGGAGCATTATATATTGATCAAGGATTTGGGCAGGTATTAAAATTCATGGATGAGCATGTTTTTCCGAAAATTACGACTGGTGCTTTTTCGCATGCGATGGATTATAAAAGTCAACTGCAGGAATTGGTCCAACAATACAAAAATCAAAGGATAGATTATCTCATTATCGATGAAAAAGGGCCTTCCCACGATAAAGAATTTATTGCGCAAGTGAAAATAAACGAAAAATCCTATGAAGTAGGCATTGGTAGGACAAAGAAAGAGGCTGAGCAGCGAGCGGCTAAAAATGCATTAGATACATTTAGTGAATAAAAATAAGCTAGCGATGGTGACATCCTCTGGGGATAAATTCACTAGCTTACTTGGGGAGGTAGCTATAAAAATACCATCCCCTTTTTTATTGACATATTATTAATTTTTTCGAACAGCCCGCAACTCCTCAACAAAAGCTTGTGATTCTGAAACACTTAGCTGTCCTTTTTGTTTAACCACATCGTACATAAATTTAAGATCCTCATATTTGTTTAAATCATAGTCATCAGGATCCATTATAGCACGATTCGCGATCGTTAAATGATCGGCCAATTCGTTTAAGATGAACTTTAAATTATCTTTTGACGGTTTGTCTAAATCCATATGCACACCTCTGATTTCACGATAGCATAAATCAATTATTACGTATAAGACTAATGCCATTTATGCTAGCTTCTATTGTTCCTATCTTTATGATAAAATAAATGCGGTAAAAATCCAAGTAATTTTTGACTATTTAGAATTGGTTTATTTAATTCTTTCAAGTAGGAGAAATGGTAATGTATTTAAAACGGTTAGAAAGTGTGGGCTTTAAATCTTTTGCTGAACGAATTTCTGTTCATTTTGTTCCAGGTGTTACAGCAGTCGTAGGCCCAAATGGAAGTGGGAAAAGTAATATAACCGATGCCGTTCGCTGGGTATTGGGTGAGCAGTCGGCGAAATCGATACGTGGCTCCAAAATGGAAGATATTATATTCCAAGGTAGTGAAACAAGAAATGCTTTAAATATAGCAGAGGTTACATTATTGCTTGATAACAGTGATCATAAGCTACCTCTTGACTATGAAGAAGTGAGTGTTACACGCCGGGTGTATCGATCTGGCGAAAGTGAGTTCTATATAAACAAACAAGCCTGCCGATTAAAAGATATCGTCGATTTATTTATGGATTCCGGTCTTGGCAGAGAGGCGTTTTCAATTATCAGTCAAGGTAAGGTAGAAGAAATTCTTAGTTCAAAGTCGGAAGAACGCCGCATTATTTTTGAAGAAGCTGCAGGGGTTTTGAAATATAAACAGCGTAAAAAGAAAGCCGAGTATAAATTATCAGAAACCCAGGAAAATTTAAATCGAATTGAAGATATTATTTATGAAATAGAACAGCAAATTGGTCCATTATATGAACAAGCACAATCAGCAAAAGAATATAAAAAGCTAAAAGAGAGATTAAAACAAGAAGAAATAGCACTACTTATTACAGAAATAGAACAACTTTATGAAAGATGGCAAAATCTATTAGCTGAATTGGAAAAGGATAAAGAGTCGGAAATCGAGAAGAAAACGATGATTCAACAACACGAGGCAAGTCTGGAAAAGAAACGACAGGATATACAATACTTAGATAATAGGATCGAAGCGTTACAGACTTCTCTTTTAACAATTACGCAAAAATTAGAGCAATATGAAGGAAAGAAACAAGTATTTAATGAGCAGCTAAAACACTTTTCTGAGAACAAAGAAAAACTCATTTTGCAAAAAAATGAAACCACAACTCTCATCGAAAAACGTAAACAATTACTTTCACAAGAGAAAAATAAATTAGATATGTTACAAATGGAAAGAAACAAGGCAAAAGAACAACTGAATCAATTAAAAAATAAATTAACTGTGCAAAAAGAGAATATTTCCGAACAAATAGAAGAACTAAAGTCAGATTACATTGAATACCTCAATGAACAAGCAGCAAAACGAAATGAAAAACAATCAATACAACAACAATTACAACAAATAAAAAGGAAAAAAGATCAGCAAACAAAAAAATTTCAAGACTTTATACCATTAAGAGAAAGCCTAACAGAACAACAGAAAGAAGTAGAACTTTTGTTTTCTAAAACAGAAAACAAGTGCCTTGAAAATGAAGCAACCATTCAACAATTGAAAAAAGAACTAGAAATTGAACGAAATTCATTTCAAGAGTCACAAAAAAAGCTATATAAAGGCTATCAATATATTGAAAAGCTAAAATCAAAAAAAGAAATGCTTGAAGAAATGAAAACTGAGTTTCAAGGCTTTTATCAGGGCGTTAAAGCAATTCTTAAGGCGCGTGACAGGAGAACTTTAAAAAATATCCATGGCGCTGTTATTGAGCTAATTGATGTACCAAAAACCTATATAACAGCAATTGAAACAATATTAGGCGGACAAACGCAATATATTGTAGTTAATGATGATCAAGCTGCACGTGAAGCCATTTCGTGGTTAAAGAAAACAAAAAATGGCCGAGCGACCTTTTTGCCATTAAGATCTGTGCAACCAAGATTTTTAAAAAAAGAAGCATTACAGACTGTTGAAAATCATCCTGGTTTTATAGGGATTGCTGCCCATATGATTAGAACGAATGAAAGTTATCAGCCAGTTGTAAATCATTTGATGGGGAACGTAGTGGTCGCTAAAACACTGCAAGATGCAAATGCAATTGCAAAAAGGCTCATGCGTAGATACCGGATTGTTACCCTGGAAGGGGATGTTGTTAATCCTGGCGGCTCAATGTCAGGCGGTACACGTGCAAAAACGAATCAATCTTTATTTACGAGAGAGAATGACTTACAGGAAACCATTCACAAATTAAAAGAATTTCAAAAGAAAATAAAAGACTTCGAAAAGGATATAGAAAAACAAAAGCAGGAAATAAATGATAAGGAACAAGTGCTTAAGCAAACAGAAAAAATACTCGATACGAATAGGGAGAAACTACAGGATATCCGGACTCAAAGTAGTGAATTACAATTAAAACTTGCTTCATTAAATGATAGTTTAGCGTTATATGATCAAGATAAAAAGCAATTTGATAAGGATCGTGAGGATTTAGAAATACGAGATGAAAGACTTACTAAAGACTTAAGTGAAATAACACATCGAATTAATCAAGTGCAAGAACAAATTAATATGCTTACTGACCAAAAAGCGGATTTTAAGGAGAACCAAGAACAGTTAAAGCAAGAATATCATCAAGTGCAAATATCCTTAGCAGAACAGGAAGAGCGTGTTAAAAATCAGCGTGAAAAAACAAGCACAGTGCGCAAACAATTGAGTGAATCAGAAGAGCAATTTGGAAAATATGAATCTGATTTAAAAAAGTTGTTATCCTTGGAAGAAATGAAGGAAACGGAAGAAGAGATTGATATGATGATTCAATCCAAAAAAGAGGAAAAAGAAAAAACAACAAATCAGATTCAACAAATACGCTCAGAACGGCTAGAACGAACGCAACTCATACAAGATCAGGAGAGAGAATTAAAAGAAGAGAGTAAAATCCATGAGAAAATCATGGAAGTGATTCAACAAAACGAGGTAAAATCTAATCGCTTGGATGTTGAATTGGAAAACCGTTTATCCCATTTGCAATCAGAGTATACAATAACTTATGAGAGAGCAAAACAAAAATATGAAAAAGCATTGGATACAGATAAGTCAAAAAACAATGTAAGAAAACTTAAACATTCTATCGAACGGCTGGGAACTGTAAACCTTGGGGCAATTGAAGAGTATGAGCGTATCTCAGAACGTTATACTTTCTTAGAAGAACAAAGGGAAGATTTAGTAGATGCGAAAGAAACATTGTATGCTGTGATTGGAGAAATGGATGAAGAAATGCAAAGACTCTTCGGAGAAACGTTTACACAAATTCAAGTTGAATTTTCAATTGTATTTCAGGAGTTATTTGGCGGTGGTTCTGCAGAGTTAAAATTAACAGATCCTAATAATCTGCTTGATACTGGGGTCGATATCGTTGCTCAGCCTCCGGGAAAAAAACTGAAACACCTTGGCTTATTGTCGGGGGGAGAAAGAGCACTGACAGCAATAGCGCTGTTATTTGCTATTCTCCGTGTTAGACCAGTACCTTTTTGTATACTAGATGAAGTGGAAGCTGCATTAGATGAAGCAAATGTCGTACGATTTGGAAAATATATAAAGATGTACAGTGGACATACACAATTTATTGTTATTACACATCGTAAAGGTACAATGGAAGAAGCGGATGTTTTATATGGGGTTACCATGCAGGAATCAGGCGTATCCCGATTAGTTTCGGTCAAGCTGGAAGATACGGACAAATTAGTGAAAGCCTGATAATAGATAAAGAATACTGATATTAATAAAGAAGGGAAAGACAGAATATGAGTTTCATGAAAAAATTAAAAGATAAATTTAAACAAAATAAAGAAGAAGAAAAGGTAACAAAAAAGTATAAAGAGGGGATGGAAAAGACAAGAACGTCATTTTCCAGCAAAATTAATAATTTACTTGCTCGATATCGAAGCGTAGACGAAGATTTCTTTGAGGAACTTGAGGACATACTTATATCTGCTGATGTGGGCGTTACGACCGTTATGGATTTAATTGATGAATTAAAAATGGAAGTAAAACGACAAAATATTAAAGAAACCGATAAAATGAAGGAAGTTATTTCTGAAAAATTAGTGGAAATTTATTATGGTGAAGATAGCGATCAAATTGAATCAATGAATATCCAAAACGATGAATTAACCATTATTCTCGTTGTTGGTGTAAACGGGGTAGGGAAAACTACTTCTATTGGAAAAATGGCATATCAGTTTAAACAAGAAGGGAAACGTGTTGTCTTAGCAGCAGGCGACACCTTTCGTGCCGGGGCTATTGAACAATTGGAAGAATGGGGGAAACGCGCAGAAGTTGACGTTATTAAGCAAAGTGCAGGGAGTGATCCGGCGGCAGTTATTTTTGATGGTATTAAAGCTGCAAAATCCCGTAAAGCCGACGTATTGATTTGTGATACAGCAGGCAGATTACAGAATAAAGTAAATTTAATGAATGAACTTTCCAAAGTTAATCGAGTTATTGAGCGGGAAGTACCAGGTGCACCGCATGAAGTGTTGCTTGTCCTAGATGCTACAACTGGACAAAATGCATTAAGTCAAGCAAAGACATTTTCAGAAGCTACCAATGTTTCAGGAATCGTATTAACAAAGCTTGACGGAACTGCTAAAGGTGGAATTGTTTTGGCTATCCGCCATGAATTAAACATACCTGTAAAATATGTAGGTCTTGGGGAACAAGTAGGAGATTTACAGGAATTCGATGCTCATGCATTTGTTTACGGGCTATTTGCTGATATGTTACAGGAATAAAATTGTATAGACATTGAATAAAAAATGTAAATATGTTAGTGGTAAAAATAAAAACAGACTTGCAATAATTATAGTCTTTCGTTATCATTAACTGTAAAGGTGTTTCACTTAACAAGGGGTGGTTATTTGCTTGAAAAAACAACATATATTAATTACCTGTTTGATTTCTATCAGACACTACTAACCCCGAAACAACGGAATTACATGGAAATGTATTATTTAGAGGATTATTCTTTAGGTGAAATAAGTGATATAACTAAGGTTTCAAGGCAAGCTGTGTATGATAATCTGAAACGAACAGAAACGATGCTTGTATCCTATGAAAAGAAGCTGAACTTATATGAAAAATTTCAACAACGGATGGCAATTCTAGATAAGCTGGAAAAAGCCGTTTACGAAACAAAAAGCAATAAGCTTATAAAAATGATTCATGCATTAAAAGAATTAGATTAGGGGGATACCTTCTATGGCATTTGAAGGATTAGCCGACCGTTTACAAAGTACAATAAAAAAGATTACTGGTAAAGGGAAGGTTTCCGAACAAGACGTTAAAGAAATGACACGAGAAGTTCGCCTTGCCTTGCTGGAGGCGGATGTTAATTTTAAAGTAGTAAAAAACTTAATAAACCGTATAAAAGAACGTGCTGTAGGCCAGGAGGTTATGGAAAGCTTAACTCCCGGTCAACAAGTAATCAAAGTAGTACAAGACGAGCTAACGGCATTAATGGGGGGAGAGCAAAGTAAAATAGCTGTTGCTGACCGGCCTCCGACTGTCATTATGATGACCGGCTTGCAAGGTGCAGGTAAAACAACTACTACTGGTAAATTAGCAAATCATTTACGGAAGAAACATAATCGTTCACCCCTTTTGGTTGCTTGTGATGTTTATCGGCCTGCAGCAGTAAACCAATTAGAAACGCTTGGAGAGCAGCTAAATATGCCTGTTTTCTCCATGGGTACAAAGGCTAACCCTGTTGAAATTGCTACGAAGGCAATTGAACAAGCTAAAGCAGAACATAACGATTATGTTATTATCGATACAGCAGGGCGACTTCATGTAGACAATGAGCTAATGGAAGAATTGGAAGAAATTAAATCTTCCGTCAAACCTGATGAAATATTTTTAGTTGTGGATGCAATGACAGGACAGGATGCTGTTAATGTTGCCGAAAGTTTTAATGAACAACTTGATTTATCGGGTGTAATCCTTACGAAGCTGGACGGGGATACGCGCGGTGGAGCTGCTCTTTCGATTAAGGCAGTGACAGATAAACCTATTAAATTTGCCGGAATGGGTGAAAAACTGGATCAGTTAGAAGCATTTCATCCAGAAAGAATGGCTTCTAGAATTCTAGGAATGGGTGATGTGTTAACACTAATCGAAAAAGCTCAGACAAATGTTGATGAAAAGCAAGCTAAAGAATTGGAAGAAAAAATGCGAACCATGTCCTTTACTTTCGATGATTTCTTAGAGCAAATGGGACAAGTAAAGAATATGGGGCCCTTAGATGATTTAATGGCTATGATTCCGGGTGCTAACAAAATGAAAGGATTGAAGAATGCAAAACTGGATGAGAAACAAATCGTACATGTTGAAGCAATTATTCAATCGATGACGAAGAAAGAACGGCAAGACCCAAGTCTTATGAACGCAAGCCGTAAAAAACGCATAGCTAAAGGTTCAGGGACATCGGTTTCTCAAGTAAATCGCCTATTAAAACAATTTGATGAAATGAAGAAAATGATGAAACAAATGACCAATATGCAAAAAGGAAAAAAAGGAAAAGGAATGAAATTTCCTTTTATGTAACAAGAATAATGTATAAACCTACTTAACGTTTTATGAAATATCATGTAATGGGAAAACACTTTACAGACAAAAGAGTTTCTGTTAAAATCTACACTTGTGAAAACATTTTATTTGGAGGTGCAAACAATGGCTGTTAAAATTCGCTTAAAACGTATGGGATCAAAAAGAAACCCATTTTATCGTATCGTTGTAGCTGATTCTCGTTCACCACGTGATGGTCGTTCTATTGAGCAAATCGGAACATACAACCCTGTGGTAAAGCCAGTTGAAGTTAAAATAGATGAAGAAAAAGCACTTAACTGGATGACTAACGGAGCTAAACCAAGTGATACTGTTCGCAATCTATTTTCAAAAGAAGGCATCATGAAAAAATTCCACGATCAGAAAAACCAATAGTAAAGTAGTGTGATCTCATGAAAGCCCTAATTGAATCAATTGTAAAACCACTTGTCGATCACCCGGAAGATGTTCATGTGAGGGAAAAAGAAGAAGATACGAAAGTCGTCTATCATCTTACTGTACATCAGAATGATGTTGGAAAGGTGATCGGCAAAAATGGACGTATTGCCAAAGCAATCCGCACAGTTGTTTATGCAGCTAAGTCTGATTCAACAAAACGCATTTATTTAGACATTATGTAAAAAAGGAAAGGGTACCCTTTCCTTTTTTACAATTATTTATAATCTCTGTACATGTACCTGTTAAATATT
>NZ_JFBD01000054.1 GCF_000709085.1 Virgibacillus alimentarius
AGATCTATGCTTATTTTTAAACCTTTATCTATGAAAGTATCTTTTTTCATGTTGAATGATCAATTTTATTCTTGAAAAGCGGTACATTATTTCGTTTCATCCGCTTTTTCCAATATTTTTTTCACCTTTTTTGTAAATTCCTTACGCGGAATCATTACACTATGGTCACATCCCTGACACTTAATACGGATATCCATTCCCATACGAATGATTCTCCAGCTATTTTCACCGCAAGGGTGTTGCTTTTTCATTTGCACAACGTCATTTAATCCAAATTCTTTATCTGCCATGAAATGTTCTCCCTTCTAAAATGTTAACGTTATTGTTCTCTTTCCCGTTCCATTTCTAATCCAGTAGCATTTTCATTCCGGGAATACATGACGAGACGAGGTGATGGAATTTCGATACCCTCATTGTACAATGCTTCTTTTACTTCTTTTCGGATCATACGTGCACCTGCCCATTGATACACTGGCAGTGTCTCAGCAACTACACGAATAACATAGTGAGATAATTCTAATGTTTGCACTCCCAAAATCTCTGGAATCGTTACAATTTCTTCATATTTATCAGGTAACTCGCCAACTACTCTTTCAATCACTTTTTCCGCTGTTTCAATATCACTTTCATAAGGGATATTAATATCAACGACGGCTAATCCATTATGAATCGAATAGTTCGTTACTTGTGTTATACTTCCATTAGGAATTACGTTTTGTTCGCCTGTCCAACTTTGAATTTTTGTCGTTCGAAGACCAATTTCCTCAACAGTTCCTTCTACTCCAGAGGTGAATACATAATCGCCGACAGAAAATTGATCTTCAAAAATAATGAAAAATCCTGATATAATATCGCGAACAAGGTTTTGTGCTCCAAAACCAATTGCTAGCCCGGCAACCCCTGCACCAGCTAAAAGCGGGCCAATTTTAATTGTTAACGTATCCAAAATCATCACAAGAGCCATAAAATAGATAATGTAGGATATCATGTTTTGAATTAATTTTTTAAGTGTTGCCTCTCTCCGCGCTGTAATTCGAATTGGTCCGCGTTGTTTACTTTGAAAAATTTGCTCCGTTATCTTTTTACCTATTTTAATAACTAATTTAGCTAAAATAATAATGATTACTATTTTTATAAAACCTTTGCTTAACGTTGCCCATAGTTCAGGTCCTGTTATATAATCCCATAGTTTCATGAATTGATTGTTAACTGCACCCAAACTAAAAACCTCCAAAAACCTTTTTTTCACAACGTGTAAAATCTTCATATAACAATTAAATTTTACACCATACACCCTAGTTATGAAAGTAAAGTGACTTTTTATTCGTGTTTTCGACTAGCCCCCCAAAATGGATAAAGTAATAGGCGTGTTAATACATATAAGTTCAATATCCCGTAAATTGGATAGATATATGCTACGAGTGTTGAAAAACCAAATATCGTTAACGGAACCATGGTAGTTAAAATAATAATCACTAACATCCATAAAGGAATATTAAAAAAATGCTGCAGACGAGTTACAATTCCTAATATTCCTGCGGCGGCTGTTGTAAAAACAGCAAACCACAACAAAATCGATATAAAAATCAACATTTCAATTGGATAATTTTTTAAAATTGCAAATAAGGGGATTTCATATAAAAGAATTTCATCTGCAATGTAAATAAGACTATTATTGTAAATATAGGATATAACTCCTAGTATGAGCCCACTCCCCACACTAGCAATCCATATTTCTTGTTTGGAATGAATTTTATTTCCAATTGCCCCAATGACCGCTATTAAAGGTAATACATTTAATGCTGAAAATGAGAAAGCGGCAGTCCAATTACGCTGTTCATGCCAATGGGAAAACAAGGACAAATCTTGGTCAAAGGTGAATAATAACAATACATATAATAATCCGCTAAGCAAAAGCGGTAAAATATACTCATTAATAGACAGCAGCCCATTTATATCTCGAAAGAATAAAACAATTAAAGCAATAACAATGACGGCAACCCCCCACCAATAAGATAGGTTAAAAGATTGTCCCGTTGCTCCACTGCCTGCAATCATAACAACAGTGGTCGTAAATAAATACAAGAATATCATAATATCATATATCTTCGTTAATTTATCTCCAACAATCTTGCGCAGCACCGGTAAATAGTCAGATGATTGCCGTTGGTAGCTAATATTCATAATGACAATGCATGATATGGTAAAGAAGATAACAAACAAAAGAATGGCCAGTCCACTTTCATGCCCAAAAAATTCCCACAACTCCCTACCAGATGCATACCCCGCTCCGATTGTTGTCCCAATAATTAAAAACATCCATTTAAATCCTGCTCTCCACATTGCATTTCCTCCATTTATTCAGTATCTATGTATAGAAATTTAAATTTGACCGTATACTATACCAATATGTTTGTGGAGGATAAGCTATGAATCTAAAAAGGAGAACTTCAGAAAAAAATAAGCAACTACGATTACCGCATACCGATCCTCATTTTTATGAAAAAGTGAGTGAGCAAATCATTTCATGGTTTCCTGCAGTTCCACGGGAGTATGTGGCTATTTTTATAGGGACAGATCGATCTACTGGAGATGCTTTAGGGCCACTAGCCGGCACATTTCTCTCTGAAAAAGAACCGAAATATATGTCCATTTATGGGACCTTACATCATCCGATTCATGCTACAAATTTAGAAATATCGATGGATACCATCAAAAGGAGACATAAAAACCCCTACATTATAGCCGTTGACGCCTGTTTGGGCAAGACTACGTCTGTTGGAGACATTATTACGGGGTTAGGTCCCTTAAAGCCGGGGGCAGCACTAAATAAACCCCTCCCCCCTATTGGTGATGTCCATATTACAGGTGTAGTTAATATTAGTGGATTTATGGAATACAATGTATTACAAAACACAAGACTATCAGTAGTTGTCGATATGGCTAATCAAATTGCAGATTTGTTAGATGTCATTGATCAACGTTTAACATATGATCAAACATTATCAGCTGTTGTAGCCCCTTCAAAACTTAAACGTTCTATATAACCAACGAATTTTTAAAAAGGCTCTCCTTCTTTAAAGAGAGCCTTCTAATAAATACAATGTCTTCACTAGACGAGTTGATAAATATAATAGATAAATCCTACGGTTACGATCGCCGGCAAAAGATTCCCAATTCGTATTTCCGTCACTTTTAATATATTAAGTCCAATTGCCAGAATGATAAGTCCTCCTACAGCGGTTAATTCAACAATGAGACCGTTTAAAAGAGATTCCGGCACCCATTTTTCTATTTGTGTTGCAAGCAGCGCAATAGAGCCTTCATAAAGAACAACAGGAATAACTGAAAACATGACACCAATTCCAAATGTAGTTGTCAATACTAAACCTACAAAACCATCCAGCACACTCTTCGTTAGTAAAACTTCATGATCACCACGAAGCCCACTATCCAATGCCCCTAAGGTAGACATCGCCCCAATTCCAAATATTAATGAAGCCGTAACAAAACCTTGCGCAATGCCGGAATGATCATCTGCAGATGCAAATTTACTCCCAACCCATGTACCCAGACGATTTAGCTTTTCCTCAACATCGAAAAATTCGCCGATTATTGCCCCTGAAAGCATACTTAAAAGAACAACGATAATTACTTCAGTAGAAAAGGCCATTTGTAAACCGATTAGTATAACGGCCAGCCCAATCCCATGCATCACTGTCGTTTTATACCTTTCTGGTATTTTCGTAAAAAAAAGGCCTAAAATGCTTCCTGCGATAATACAAATCCCATTTACAATTGTTCCGTATAGAACCATCTCAACAACTCCATTTTTTATTATATAGCCTGATATGCTTCAACGATTTCTTTGATAGCACGTAAAAATAAATGGATTTCTTCTTTCGTATTAAATCGATTTAAACTAACTCTGACTATCCCTTGATCGATTGTTTTTAATGTATCATGTGTTAATGGACTGCAGTGCAATCCTGCTCGAACAGCAATTTGATAGTGTGTATCTAATATCATAGCAACTTCCTGCGAATCAATGTTATTGATATTAAAGGCTGCGATTGGCATTCTATTTTCATCAACATTTGGTCCAAAACACTTGATTCCTTCGATTCTTTTTAGACCTGAAACAAGCTGACTGATTAACATTGTTTCACGTGGAACAATTTTTTCTCGATTTTGTTCATATACTTCCAAGGCGGCATGTAAACCCGCTACACCAGGCGTATTTAATGTGCCGCTTTCTAATTTTTCCGGCCATTGCTCTGGCTGGTTTGGATCTTCTGAAAAGCTTCCTGTACCGCCGTGATGTATTGGTCTCAAATCTAGATTACCTTCCACTAACAGCATTCCAGTCCCTTGTGGCCCGAGTAGTCCCTTATGTCCTGGAAATGCCAACATATCTATTTTTTGTTTTTTCATATCTAGCGGTATATGTCCTGCCGTTTGAGAAGCATCAACAAGCGTTATTAGGTTCTGTTCCTTTGCAATGTTTGTTATGTCATCTAAGGGGAGGATAGACCCAGTAACATTTGATGCATGTGTAATAGCAATTAGCTTTGTTTCGCTTCTTATTTCTTTCTTAACAAGCTCCAAAAATTGCTCCCTATTTTCTCTCCAAGGAATATAAGAAACAGAAAGATCATATGTATGTTTTACGTTCTCAAGTGGGCGCCGAATCGAATTATGCTCCACAGAAGTTGTGATAATATGATCACCCTTCTGCCAGGTCAAACCCTTGATTGCCTGATTTAAAGCAACGGTAGCATTTGGATAAAATAAAGCACGTTTGGGATTACTACAACCAAATAATTTGGAAGCTTTTTCCCTTGTTTGCTGAATAATATTCGCTGCTTTCCTTGCTAAAGCATGTCCTCCTCTGCCAGGGTTTGCTCCTATTTCATTGAGTGCTTTTACGACTGCATCCGTTACTTCGGACGGTTTTGGAAAGGATGAAGCTGCTTGGTCAAAATATATCATCATTACCCTGCCTTCCTTCAGTGAATTTTTTGAATATTTTAGCATAAAAAAGGCTGACATGGAAATATCATTTCACTACGTCAGCCTTTGCATTCATTCTCTTGAATTAGGTCAATGTTCCAATACATTGATAATACGATCAAGGTCATCATCTGTATAAAATTCTATTTCAATTTTCCCTTTTCGTTTTCCGCGCTGAATATTTACAGAAGTTCCTAACCGATCTCTTAATACCGATTCTCTTTCCTGAATAAAAATATCCTTTTTATCTTTATTTGCTTTTTTAACTGCCTTTGGCTTTTCGTTTAATCGAATTACTAATTTTTCAACTTGACGTACATTTAATTTTTCATTGCGGATTTTATTGACAAACGGAATGACTTTATCCTTTTCTTTTAAACCTAATAAAGCACGTCCATGGCCCATGGATAACTCCCCATTATTAATATAAGCAATAACTTGTTCTGGTAATGTTAACAGACGTACGATATTTGCTATATGTGACCGGCTTTTCCCCAGCCTTTTAGATAATTCCTCCTGCGTGACCTTTAATTCATTCATTAAATTTGCATATGCCTGCGCTTCTTCGATCGGTGTTAAATCCTCTCGTTGAAGGTTTTCTAATAAAGCCAGCTCCATCATTTTCTCGTCAGACAATTCCTTTATGATAACAGGAATTGTATCAAGGCCTGCCTCTTTAGCTGCACGAAAGCGTCTTTCTCCGACAACAATTTCATAACCTTTGATACTCTCCCGAACAATCAAAGGTTGGATGATACCATATTCTAAAATGGACTCTTTTAATTCTTCAATCGAATCTGCATGAAACGTTTTTCTGGGTTGATAAGGATTTGGTCTGCATTTATTGATCGCTATTTCTTGAATTGAATCATGATCTTCTGCTTCCAAATCAGGGAAAAAAGCATTGATACCTTTACCTAACCCTTTCGCCACTTTCCATCACTTCCTTCGCTAATTCAAGATATACTTCAGCACCTCTTGATTTTGGATCATAGACAATAATCGGTTTACCATGACTAGGAGCCTCTCCCAATCTAACATTTCTAGGAATGACCGATTTATAAACCTTATCCTGGAAATATTTTTTAACTTCCTCAATTACCTGGATTCCCAGATTCGTTCTAGCATCCAGCATTGTTAACAAAACACCTTCAATCATTAATTGCTTATTTAAATGTTTTTGGACAAGTCTTATTGTATTTAATAATTGACTTAATCCTTCCAAAGCATAAAACTCACATTGTACAGGTATTAGTACACTGTCAGATGATGTTAATGCGTTAATTGTTAACAACCCTAAAGAAGGAGGACAATCGATGATAATGTAATCATAATTCTCCTTTAGGCTATCTAACGATTTTTTTAAGCGAATTTCCCGAGAAATTGTTGGCACCAATTCAATTTCTGCTCCAGCAAGTTGGATTGTCGCAGGAATAATATCTAGCCTGTCTATATTTGTTGGAACACAAACGTTTTCTGCCGGTAAATCCTCTACTAATACATTGTATACACACTGATCCATGTCAGCTTTATTAACTCCTACCCCACTTGTCAAATTTCCTTGTGGGTCTGTATCCACAACCAGGACTCGATTTCCTAATTGTGCGAGACATGCACTTAAATTCACTGATGTTGTTGTCTTCCCTACGCCACCCTTTTGGTTTGCAATGGCTATTACTTTCCCCATCTTGACACCTACCTATTTGAAAACTTAAATTCTCGCAAATTGTGAAATTGTAGCGATTCATATGTCTCTATTTGTTATGCAAACATCCTATTAAACGAGTATATTTTCTATCATGGAAAAAACCAAAATAGATTCTATTACATCGTATCATTTTTTTAATAAAAAATACGATGAATCGCCTTTTTGTTAGAAAAGCTTAATTTTTGAATATCTATTGTGTAAAATACCCATCTTCCGTTAAAGATGGGTACTGAATAAAGCCAGTGTGTTCGTTTTTAAAAGTTTTTTTCCGATTTATTACGAATAAATGAATAATATTATGATTTCTTTTTTGGTATTTTTATTGTAATTTGATAATAATCATCTAAATCTTTCTCATCTGATTCTACATCAATTCCTGTATCAGAAACCATTGTTAATGATTGACGGATCGTATTCATTGCTATCCGTATATCTTTATTGACCCCTTTTAATTTAGGGCGCTTTTTCTTCTTACTTTCTTTTGGAGAGTTTCTTTTTGCAATTTGCTCTTCAGTTTGTTTAACATTTAAATCATGTTCCAATATATCTTCTAACAGTTTTATCTGTGCTTCTGGATCTTGTAATTTTATCAACGCACGGGCATGCCGTTCTGTAATTTTTTTATCTAATAATGCTTGTTGCACTTCTTCTGGCAGTTTTAACAGGCGCAATTTATTTGCAATCGTTGATTGGTTTTTTCCCAATCGCTGTGCTAGTGCCTCTTGAGTTAAATTATGAAGTTCCAGGAGGCTGGCATATGCATTTGCCTCTTCAACAACTGTAAGTTCTTCCCGTTGTAAATTTTCAATTAAGGCTACAGAGGCAGTTTCTGCGTCCGTCATTTCTCGAATAATCGCAGAAATATTTTCCCACTCTAGTAATTGAGCGGCTCGCCATCTTCGTTCCCCTGCTATTATTTCATAGAAATCCTCCTCCAATTTTCGAACTACAATTGGCTGGATCATTCCGTGTGTATGTATCGTTTGAGCTAGTTCCTTTATTTTTTCCTCATTAAAAATTGATCTTGGTTGATATCGATTCGCTCTAATGTTTTTTACAGGAAGTTGGATTACTTCATCCGGATGATAGGCCTCTTTTTCCGATTCAGAATCTGATTTATCTCCCAAACCAAAGATTCGGTTAAAAGGATGTAACACCATCAGACACCACCTTTAGTTTTCAAACTTAAAAAGTATATTAAGAACAACAAATACATCTATATAAAATAAAATTGTTTCACGTGGAACATTTTAGTATAAAACCGATTGAAGGAATATCGTCTATGAGTCTATTTTATTCTGAAAGGGAGTAAAAATGCAAATTTCCTAATTAATATGATATTGGAGGTCACAATATAGAACGTCTAAGCTATTTTTTTCACATATGCACTAGATTTGGAAATGATAAGAAAAAACGCCGCAGGAAAACTGCTGCGTAAAGATGATATCACTTTTCAACGTGTTCTGTTTCTATTTCATTCTACCATATTTATACGTAAAAAAATATGAAATGCATCAAATCATTCTTACTCGAAGTGTTTAATTTTTATTCAATCGGACTTTTATTTGGTGTTCCTGCTTTTCTCGGATATTTTTTCGGTGTTTTCCTTTGTTTATTGATTATGATAATAGACCGTTCACTATCTTCCTGTGGTAGTGAAAATGTATGTGTATGTTTTATTTCTCCGCCCAAAACATCGATCGCTTTTTTCGCACTCGTTAATTCCTCCTGGCTTGAGAACCTTTCATCGCCATAAATAAACCATCTTTTTTGCATAGTGGAAGACATAATTCACTCAAAACAGACATACGGGCCACTGCTCGAGCCATAACGATGTCAAAACTTTCCCTGCATTTGCTGTTTTTACCAAAGTCTTCTGCTCTGCTATGATAAAAAGCGACATGATCCAGATTAAGTTGTTCCGCTAGATGATTTAAAAAACCGATTCGTTTCTTCAGTGAGTCGACAATGGTTATATGTAAATGTGGGAAACATATTTTGAGAGGGATGCTGGGAAACCCAGCTCCTGCTCCCACATCACAAATATGTTTCACACTTTGAAAATCATGATAAAATGCAGCAGTGATGGAATCATAAAAATGTTTTAAATAGACATCTGCTTCAGCCGTCAAAGCGGTAAGGTTTATTTTTTCATTCCAATCCACCAAGGTTTTAAAATAAATCGCAAATTGGTCCAGTTGATGGTTACTTAATTCAATACCCTTTTTTTGTAATTCACTTGCAAACTGTTCTGGATTCATGGAATATCTCCTTGCTAAGCTTTATTTTAATTGGCAACACGTGCTATTTTACCTTGTTCGATATAAATCGCTAAAATTGAAATATCAGCGGGATTTACTCCAGAAATTCGAGATGCTTGCCCGATTGATAATGGACGAACTCTCTTTAATTTTTCCTTCGCTTCTGTAGCAATGCCGCTTACATCGTCATAATCCAAGTTATCCGGGATCTTTTTATCTTCCATTTTTAGCATGCGAGCCACTTGTTCATTTGCTTTTTTAATATAACCTTCATATTTAATTTGGATTTCCACTTGTTCTTTTACTTCTAAAGGCAAGCTTGGATCTGATTCAATCATCTGCTCCATTAATTCGTATTTTATTTCTGGACGTTTTAGTAAATCACCAGCTTTTACTGCTTCTTTTATTGGCGTTGCATTAACGCTTTTTAGAAGATCCTGTATATGAGCTTCGGGTTTAACTGTTAATTTTCTTAAACGTTTTTTCTCTTCTTCGACAAGTCTGTTCTTTTCGACAAATTGGTCATAGCGTTCTTGTTTAATTAACCCTAAATTATAGCCAATCTCTGTTAAGCGCAAATCAGCATTATCATGGCGCAACAGCAGACGGTATTCCGCTCGTGAAGTTAACAAACGATATGGTTCATTTGTTCCTTTTGTAACAAGATCATCTATGAGCACACCAATATATGCTTGAGAACGATCCAATATAAATGGCTCTTTTCCTTGCACTTTGGCAGCTGCATTAATTCCTGACATAATCCCTTGTGCTGCCGCTTCTTCATAACCTGAAGTACCATTAATTTGACCAGCAGTAAATAATCCTGGGATTTTCTTCGTCTCAAGTGTTGGCCATAGCTGTGTAGGCACTAATGCATCATATTCAATGGCATAACCCGGACGCATAATTTGCGCATTTTCTAAGCCCGGTACAGATTTTACAATTTCATGCTGGATATACTCTGGTAGTGAAGTGGATAATCCTTGAACATAAACTTCCTCTGTATTTCGTCCTTCTGGTTCTAAGAATACTTGATGACGCGGTTTATCATTAAATCGTACAATTTTATCTTCAATGGATGGACAATATCGAGGCCCAGTACCACGTTTCATGCCAGAATACATCGCAGATAATTGTAAATTGTCATTAATTACTTTGTGTGTAAATTCATTTGTATACGTCAACCAGCAAGGAATCTGATCTGTAATATAGTCTGTTGTTTCATAAGAGAACCCTTGAGGTTTCTCATCCCCTGGTTGTATCTCTGTTTTTGAATAGTCTACTGTATGACTGTTTACTCTTGGAGGTGTACCAGTCTTAAATCGAGTAAGATCCAACCCAAGCTCCTCCAAGTTCTCTGATAGTTTTACGGAGACACGCTGATTATTTGGTCCACTCTCATATTCGATATCTCCCATTAGAACTTTACCGCGCATGAACGTTCCGGTTGTTACAATAACTGTTTCTGCATGATATGCCGCTTTTGTCTCTGTAACAACACCTTTGCAGACTCCATCTTCTACAATCAAGCTGTCAACCATTCCTTGGTGTAAGGTTAGATTTTCCTCATTTTCGATGATTCTTTTCATTTCTTGAATGTATAATGGTTTATCTGCTTGTGCTCGTAAAGCTCTAACAGCAGGTCCTTTTCCGGTATTTAACATCCGCATTTGAATATACGTTTTATCAATAACCTTTCCCATCACACCTCCAAGTGCGTCAACTTCTCGGATGACGATCCCCTTTGCAGGACCTCCAAGTGACGGGTTACATGGCATAAAAGCAATCATATCTAGGTTTAGCGTAAGCATTAATGTTTTAGCTCCCATACGAGCTGCAGCAATGCCTGCTTCACACCCAGCATGACCTGCCCCAACAACAATTACATCATAATGTCCAGCATCATAAATCATAACTTTCACCCTTTCTGTTTTTATATTTTTATATTTATTAAATAAATCACGTATCTTAACGTTATTTCCCAAGACAAAATTGTGAAAATAACTGATCAATTAAGCTATCACTAGCAGTATCTCCAATTATTTCGCCTAAAAACTCCCATGAACGAGTTACATCTATTTGCACGATATCCAGAGGCATCTCACTTTCTAAACCTATCATAGCATCATCTAAAGCTTGTGCAGCTTGTTTTAATAGTTGAATGTGTCTGACATTCGAAACATAGGTTAGATCTCCCATGTCAATATCGCCTTCGAAAAAGCTCTGAGCAATTGCTGATTCCAGTTCATTAACTCCTTCTTCTTCAATCAATGAAGTAGTAACAACGGGACGATTGTTTGCAAGCTTGCGAACCTTTTCTAAATCAAGTTTTTGTTCTAGATCTGTTTTATTAATAATAACGATATATTCTAATCCTTGGACAGCTTCAAACAATTTAATATCTTCATCTGTCAATGCTTCATTAAAATTTAACACAAATAAAATAAGATCGGATTCTTTTAAAACCTGACGTGATCTCTCTACCCCTATTTTTTCCACTATATCCTCGGTATCACGTATTCCTGCAGTATCAACTAAGCGAAGCGGCACGCCACGAACATTAACGTACTCTTCAATAATATCTCTCGTAGTACCAGGAATTTCAGTAACAATCGCTTTATTTTCTTGCACAAGTGTATTCATTAATGAGGATTTCCCTACATTTGGACGACCTATAATTGCCGTACCGATACCTTCCCTTAATATCTTTCCCTGTTTCGCAACTTGTAATAAATCCTCGATTTTTGCACGGACTTGCTTCGTCTTTTTTTGCATCATTTCATGTGACATTTCTTCGACATCATCATATTCCGGATAATCAATATTTACCTCGACATGTGCCACTGTTTCCAATAACTCTTGTCTCAACTGCTGAATAAGGCTGATAAACGCCCATCCATTTGTTTTAATGCAACAGACATCGCTTTATCTGTCTTAGCCCGAATTAAGTCCATTACTGCCTCAGCCTGGGATAAATCGATTCGTCCATGTAAAAATGCTCGTTTGGTAAACTCACCTGGTTCAGCTAAACGAGCACCTTGACTAAGAATAATTTCTAATACACGATTTACTGCTACCATTCCTCCATGACAATTCACTTCTACCACATCTTCGCGTGTAAATGTCTTTGGAGCACGCATCACAGAAACCATTACTTCCTCAGCAACTTCGTCTGTTGTGGGGTCCATTATTTTACCATAATGAATAGTGTGTGAATCAACATCATTTAAACTTTTCCCTTGAAACAATTTGTCCACAATGGAAATAGCTTCCGGCCCACTTAACCTGACAATTGCAATTGCTCCTTCACCAGATGGAGTGGAAATTGCAGTAATTGTATCTGTCTCCACTCATGTCACCTCCCAGACGTTATTAATATATATAAACAGCATTTAATGATTATTTTATTATAGCAGCATTTCTTTCTTTTTATAGCCACTAACATAATAGATTACCACAAAATACAGCAAAAATAAACTTATCCACAAATATTTTTTATATTTTTTCTTTGGGGGTTTATCAACATGTTGATATCTTTTTACCGATGCATTCTTATAGGTTTTAGTCGATGAATTTTTATCAAACAAAAAACCCTGGCTTCCCAGGGTCTCAAATTACTCTTTTTTAAAATTATGGTTTTATAACAATATGCCGATGTGGTTCTACACCATCAGAATAGGTCGAAATATCATTTCTTCCTTGCAACGCACTATGAATAATTTTCCGCTCAAATGCTGGCATTGGTTCAAGGGATACTTTTTTATTGATGCGTACTGCTTTTTCAGCCATTTTTTTTGCTAAAGCCTCTAATGTTTCTTTTCTTCGCCCGCGATAGCCTT
The DNA here is from genome assembly GCF_000709085.1 of Virgibacillus alimentarius. GTDB lineage: Bacteria > Bacillota > Bacilli > Bacillales > Amphibacillaceae > Virgibacillus_B > Virgibacillus_B alimentarius. The sequence goes on from NZ_JFBD01000054.1 coordinate 12,822, forward strand.
CTGCATCTAAAGTGACTGAATAATATTGCTTCCCATCTTTATTTAACACGAGCTGCACTAAATATTGCAGAGCATTCAGTGTTTGCCCGCGTTTACCGATAAGTTTCGCTATTTTTTCGCCATTTAATTCATAAGTTACATGATTATCTATGACTGTTGTCTTTATATTGACATCCACATTCATATTTTTGATTACTTCCTGTATAAAAGCTTTCGTTTCTTCGATTTGGTTTTTCAATACAACTGCTTTTACAATTGCTGGTTTTGAACCAAATAAGCCAAGAATTCCTTTCTTACCCTCATCAATAATACTGATATCGACTTGGTCCCTAGTTGTGTCTAACTGCTCTAATGCTGATTGGACCGCTTCTTCAACCGTTTGTCCACTAGCAGTTATTTCTCTCACTTTTTGTCTCCTCCAGTACTTTGATCTTTCATCATCGGTTTACGAATAAAAATAGTTTGAGCCACCATGAACACATTACCAACTACCCAGTACAACGCTAACGCAGCCGGTAAGAAGTAGCCAATAACGGTAATCATAATTGGCATCATATAAAGCATAACCTGCATCTGCGGGTTCTGTCCTGCTGGGCTTCCAGACATCATTAATTTTTGTTGCAGGAACGTAGCCCCTCCAGCAATCAACGGTAAGATAAAATCTGTTGTTCCTAATTCAAACCAAAGAAAACTTCCTGTTTTTATATCGTGCGTACGCATAATTGCATGATACATTGCAATTAAAATCGGCATTTGTACGAATATAGGTAAACAGCCAGCGAGTGGGTTTACACCGTGCTTTTGGAATAATGCCATTGTTTCTTGTTGTAACTTCTGTTGTGTATTTGCATCTTTTGAACTATATTTTTTCTGTATTTCCTTCAATTCAGGCTGGATATCTTGCATTGCCTTTGAACTTTTTAACTGTTTAACGTTTAACGGCAGTAAAATTAACCGAACGATGATCGTAACGATCACGATTGCTAATCCATAATTTCCATCGAATAATTCAGCAAAATACGTAATAAACCATGACATTGGATAAACAAAATATTTATTCCAAATCCCAGTACTTTCAGGGGTAATATCTTCATTAATCTGCGTACAACCAGAAAGTATGGTTATTATACCAATTAAGGCCACAAGCAAAAAGACCTTTTTTCGCAACATTTTTCCTCCTAACTGTCAAAAAACAATTCACATAAAAAACGTTAACTTTTTATTTATGTAATAAATTGTAATGTCCCTACCTATTATAATGAGATTGGGACTCTATGTAAACAACTAACTATTCAATGTTATTTCCTTAATAAATGTTCACGAGATAATAAATGAATTAGACTTTTTTTTATCTGATGAAAATTCATATCTTTCGTTGGCTGCCTGGCTATAATAATAATATCTTTTGTAGGCTTTACCTCAT
>NZ_JFBD01000055.1 GCF_000709085.1 Virgibacillus alimentarius
TTTTTGAAGGTGTGTTTCGTCCAGTTCATCAAAACGATTTGTTACTGGGCTATCAACATCTAAAACACCATATATCGTATCTTGAACAAAGATAGGGACGACAATTTCCGATTTACTTGCACTATCACAAGCGATGTGTCCTGGAAACTGCGTGACATCGTTGACTCTTAGTGTTTTACGCTCTTTAACAGCTGTCCCGCAAACTCCCTTTCCAAACGGTATTCTTATGCATGCTGGTAAGCCTTGAAACGGACCAAGTACTAACTCATTATCTTTCCAGAGATAGAAGCCCACCCAATTTACTTCCGATAAAAACTGATTTAGTAACGCGGTTGCATTTGATAGTATTGCAATAGGGTCTTCCTCATCTTTTGATAATGCAGTTAATTGCTTCAGTAATAAAGTATAATCGTTTACTCTATTTCCAGAGTATGTAACAGTTTCAAACAAAAAATCTTCCTTTCTTTTGATGTACTTCGACAAATTCTAAAAGTATTTGTCGAGGGAAAATGGAAGGATATCTACAATCTTTGTCGTAATTGTGAATTAAGGAGTTGAATTGCAATGAAAGCTAACTCATCGAAACAAAAGGTTATTGATGCTGCTTCTGTACTATTTTTTCAAAATGGTTTCCATGGAACATCCGTGAGGGATATTGCCGATAGAGCTTCTGTTAATGTCTCTTTAATAAGCTATTATTTCAAAAGTAAACAGGGTTTATTAGAGTATGCAGTCACTCAATATTATGAAGCTTATTTAGAAATAATAGAAAATACGTTAAAACAAGCAAACTCATTAACATCTATGGAAAAATTAAAAAAATTAATATTTGCCATTATACAGTATAAACAGAGTAATCATCAATTCACCTGCTTTATCCACCGGGAATTATCCTTAGATTCTGTTTTTGTAAGAGAAATGGCAGTTACCTATTTAGCAAAAGAAAATTATTTTATAAGCAATACATTTTTTGATATACTTAAACAAAATAAGCAGAAAGTGGAAAACTCGCAATTTTTGTTAATGCAATTAAAAGGTATGCTTATTACTCCATATGTTCTGCAAAATGAATGGAAAGACCATGTTGTAGGTGAATCTTCACAAAATTATTTTGTGAAAAAATATGTGCAAACAATACATCAATGGTTAGATTTTATTCTCGTTACAAAAGATGAAAATTACACAACAAATAATTTCGTTTCAAAAAATGAATAAAGCACTATTTTATTCATTTTTTTTAGCCAAAAATGATATGAACATGGTATTATAGGATTAGCCATGCTAAAATTGTCGGTTTTTGATACCTGTTTTTCAAGAGAGACTCAAACGAAAAAATCCTCTTATACAGGAATATAGTTAGGAGGCAGCTTATGGCATATATCATAGGAATCATACTATTAATTATTGCACTAATTATTGTAGGGCTTATATTAAGAAAACGGGTATACGATGAAGTTGATCAACAAGAAAATTGGAAGATGGATATACTAGATAGAGATGTTGCTGCTGAGCTTTCAAAAATAAAGAAATTAAATTTATCCGGCGAAACACAAGAAAAATTTGAATCTTGGAAAGAACGCTGGGAGATAATAATAACAAAAGAATTATCCAACGTTGAAGATATGTTAGTTAAGGCAGAGGAGTTCGCAGATCGTTACCGGTTTTCAAATGCTAAAAAATTACTGCGAAAAAATGAACAAGATCTAAATACGATTGAAAATGATATTGAAAAAATACTTAATGAACTAGAAGAGCTCCTAGAATCAGAAAAGTCCAGCCGTGAAGATGTTGAAACACTACGACCAAACATTAAATATCTTCGCCGAAAACTATCTCAACACCGCTATCAATATGGAAAAGCAGAGTCTGTTTTTGAATCAAGAATTGACGAGATGGAGCAAGCATTTATTAAATACGATGAATTGGCGGGTTGTGGTAATTATTTTGAAGCTAAGGATTTAGTAAACAATTTAAAACAAGAATTGGAACAATTGATTTCTCAAATCGATGAATTCCCTGAAATATATAGGAAATGTAAACATGACTTACCTGCGCAATTGGATGAGCTGCTCACTGGTTTAAAAGAAATGAAAAGTGATGGGTATCGCGTCAGTCATCTTGGTTTAAAAAAAGAGATTCATGACTACCAAAAGCGCTTGTTGGATGGTATTTCGTCCCTGGAAAAAGGAAATATATCCGAGGTGAAAATTCTTATAGAAGAAATTGAAAATAGAATTTTGGAGATGTATCAACTTCTGGAAAAAGAAGCAATTGCTAAAAGTTATATGGAAGCTAAAATTCCAAAATATCAATCAACATTAGATGAATTAGGTGCTTCCTTTTATGATACAAAAACCGAAGTGGAAAACATGAAAAAGGCTTACTACTTTGAAGATAGTGATATGGAAAGGTATTTAGCATTAGATAAAACAATAGCTCATTTAGAAAAACAGCTAGAAGAATTTTCAAATGCTATGGAAAATGAGAATATTGCCCACTCCGAATTAAGAGAACGACTAGATGAAGGTTTTCAGCAAATGGCAGAGTTACAAGAAAAACATGAAGCATTTAAGAAACGTATCCACAATTTGCGTAAAGACGAAATCGAAGCAAAAGAAACGTTAGCAGAAATACAAAATAATATTTATGATACAAATCGTAAATTGAAAAAAAGCAATATACCTGGAGTACCAAACTTCATTTGGAACATGATGGAAACGGCAGCCGGGAAAAATAAAATAGTAATGAAGGCGTTAGAGAAGCAGCCGCTTGAAATTGCTGAAGTGCAACAAGCGCTTACTGAAGCCAAATTAACTGTTGATAAAACGATGGAACAAACGGATTTGCTTCTTGAACAAGCTGCATTAACCGAACAAGTGATTCAATATGCAAATAGATATCGAAGCAGTTATCCAGAACTAGCTGCAAAATTAAATGAAGCTGAAAGATTATTTAGATCATTTGAATATGAACTTGCTTTAGAGCAGGCTGCAAATGCAGTGGAAGAAATAGAACCAGGTGCTTTACAAAAGATTGAAGTGCCTCAGGAAGTTTTGAATTAAAAATGATTGACATAGGCTGTCTTATAGAAGGGGAGAGGGAAAATCCCAATTTATAAGTCAGCCTTGATTATTTATATAGATCTTAGAGAAAATTGGTAAGGAGTTTAAACAATGATTTATTTAGATAATAGTGCAACAACAAAACCAAATCCTGCTGTATTAGAAAGTTATAGACACATATCAGAAATGATGTTTGCTAATCCCTCCTCGATTCACCAATTTGGCGGTGAATCGGAAAAATTGTTATTTAAGGCTAAAGATCAAGCATCATACTTACTAGGGGTGAGCCGAGGTGAAATAATTTTTACTTCCGGGGGGACGGAAGGAAATAATTTAGCTATAAAAGGAATTGCATTAAAACACCAAAAACGTGGAAAACATATTATAACCTCAACAATCGAACATCCTTCCGTATATAATACATGTAATAGTTTAGAATCCTTAGGATTTGAAATAACTTATTTACCTGTCAATGAAAAGGGAGAAGTATCTACAAAAGAACTTAAAAGTGCCATTCGCAATGACACTATACTAATAAGTATTATGCATGTTAATAATGAACTTGGTACGATTCAGCCAATTGAGGAAATCAGTCAAATTGCTAAAAAGCATCCCAAACTATTTTTGCATGTGGATGGCGTACAAGGTTTAGGAAAAGTCCCTTTATCATTAGATAATAGCGGAATCGACCTATGTACATTTTCAGGACATAAAATTCACGGATTAAAAGGCACTGGGATCTTGTATGTAAAAAACGGTACCACGTTATTTCCACTATTTCATGGCGGAAATCAAGAAAGTGGCATACGTTCTGGCACTGAAAATTTAGCTGGATCAGTATCATTGGTGAAAGCACTAAGGTTAATGAAAGAACGCGAAAAAAAAAGAACTGGCGGACTTATACGATATACATCAGAACTTACGAAAAAGATTGGAAGAAATAGATGATGTGAAAATGAATACACCTTGTCAAAATGTTGCACCACATATTATAAACATATCTATACCAGGACTGAAACCGGAAGTGATGATTCATACGCTAGGAGAAAAAGATATTTTTATTTCCACAAAATCCGCTTGCTCATCAAAGCAGAAAGAGGAGAGTAAAGTACTAGCTGCATGCGGATTAGATGAAAAGAGGACGACATCCGCTTTACGAATTAGCTTATCCTATGATACAACAAAAGAGGAAATTTCATGTTTTTTAGAAGAATTAAAAGAAGCAATACAACAATTAAAAGAAATAATGGAGTAGATAATCATGCAATACGATCATATATTAATACGGTATGGAGAATTGGGACTGAAAGGGAAAAATATCAAGAAGTTTATTGTAAAGTTACAAGAAAATATTCAACATAAATTAAAAGAATTTCCCGATGTTAAAGTGAAACGAACCCAAGGAAGAATGTTTGTTTTGTTAAATGGTCATGATCCAGAGCCAGTTATAACAAAGTGCAGGGACATTTTCGGTATTCGAAGTCTTAGCTTAGCAATAAAGGTGGATAATGATATTCAAAAAATAAAGGATGCAGCTTTATTTGCATTGAAGAACGGGAAAGATGTTCAAACGTTTAAAATATCTGTAAAAAGAATCAATAAAAATTTTCCAATATCTTCACAGGAAATGAATCAAGTATTAGGCGGTCACTTACTTGCAAACACGTCCGATTATACAGTAGATGTTCATCATCCTGATTTGACCATAAGAGTCGAAATAAGAAACGAAGCAACGTACATTACGTCTGATATAATTTTAGGATTAGGTGGACTTCCAGTAGGGACATCCGGAAAGTCTTTATTATTATTATCAGGTGGTATTGATAGTCCAGTCGCAGGTTACTTGGCAATGAAGCGCGGTGTTCAAATTGAAGCAATACATTTTCACTCTCCGCCATTTACAAGTGAGAGAGCGAAACAAAAAGTAATTGATATTGCTGAAAAATTGACTGCCTTTGGAAATACAATTAATATTCATTTTGTACCTTTCACAAAGTTACAACAACAGATTTTTCATGATATTCCTGAAGGTTATGCGATGACTGTTATGCGGCGTATGATGATGCGTATTGCTCAAAAGGTCTGTGAAAAAGAATCAATCCTATCCATTACTACAGGAGAAAATCTAGGTCAAGTTGCAAGTCAAACGATGGAAAGTATGAATACAATTAATGAAGTGACAAACTACCCGATTATTCGACCGTTAATTACAATGGATAAAGATGATATTATACAACTCTCCAAAAAAATTAATACGTATGATATTTCAATTAGACCACATGAGGATTGTTGTACGATATTTGTACCTAAATCTCCAAAGACTAGACCAAAGCGAGATAAAGTGAATAACATGGAATCCAAATGTAATTATACGTTTCTACTTGAAGAAGCAATTAATGGCATTGAAGTAATGAAAATAAATGATGACCAAGTAAATTCAAAAGATGTATTCGATCATCTTCTATAAGGTTTGAAAAGAAGCGAGTATAGCATTATATAAATACTTTTTTTACGGAAAAATTACAACAACTTCCAGTCTAAAATATGAATGAATTCCCTCCTTGTCGCACAATATAAAAGTACCAAGGAGGTGAAACATCATGGCAAACAATAATAGTAACAATTCAAATCAATTGGTGGTTCCTGGTGCGGAACAAGCATTAAACCAAATGAAAACTGAAATTGCACAAGAGTTTGGTGTACAACTTGGTGCTGATTCTACTTCTCGCGCTAACGGATCTGTTGGTGGGGAAATTACAAAACGTCTCGTTCAAATGGCTGAACAACAATTTGGCGGCATGAATCAACAATAAATAAATATGAAATGGCTTAAGGGCTATTCCTCAAGAGGGGATAGCCCTTCGTTAATTCGTTTTACTAAGCTTCTTACAAGAAAGTTCTTTTTACTCGATCCCAAAATGAATTATTTTTTAATTTCACGGTTTTTATTAATTTATCACTTAGTCTTACATTAATACTTTTAATATTTTGTATGGAATAAGCTTCATTATCTAATCCAATAATCGGGTAATCGTTACCATCCTGTAAAATACGCAGGGATAATTTTCTGTTTTGGTTTAATACAAAGGACGACCCTAGTGTACGATAACGATTATTATTGATGGATGCTAGTTCAGATACTTGAAAACATGGAAGAAGCGGATCGATAACAGCACCATTCGTGGACTTATTGTAGCCTGTGCTTCCGGTAGGTGTGGCCACAACCAATCCATCACCTCGAAATGTTTCGAAATACTTATCATCAATAAACACATCGATTACAATTGTTTTTATAATCGTTGATCGTATACTTACTTCATTAAGGCAGTGGAATAAAGTATTCCCATTAACTTCCACATTAATAACCGGAAAACGGCGTATTTCTAATTCTTCATGTTCAATTGTATAAAGCATCTTATCAAAGTTTTCCAAATTAAAATCACAATAGAGTCCAGCTTCTTCAGCGTAAGTTATGCCCGTATATAAACAGTCTTGACGGAAACCTGTCTTTCTTACAGCCTGTAAAAATGTGCCCTCTCCGCCGATGCTAACGATAATATCAGCATCGTTGGCTTCCTCAACAATTGTAAAATTATTTTGTTGTGTTCGTTTAAACAATGACTGAATGATACTTTCCAATTTATTGTTTTTCTTATAGTAAAAATATATTTTATTTCTTTCAGGCACTCGGTATCATCTCCTCCAAAATAAAGTATCTACTTTCATTCATTTTACACTGAGCTGGTTATAAAGACCAATGAAGGCATATCACATGTTTTTTATTAAAAGGTTTAAAATTGATAAATTGTAGCAAAATAGTTATATATGATTCATTATTTTTAATACCTTTAAAAATAAAGGGGTAAGATTGATGGTGTTGATGTGGATAATTTTTATTCTTGTCATTATTGTTTTCCTTTTCTTTTATTCCAATATGTATTTTTCATTCCGGTTTACATATACAAGTCATCAATTGGTGTGTACCATAGAAATATATTTGTATCGTTTGCGTATATTTCAACAAGAGATTAAGTTAGATGATAACAATGAGGATAATGAAATCTGGCGTATTTGGAAAGACAAAAGTTTACAGGAACTAATTGATGTGTTTCAAGCCGATTGTCGCAATGTTTTTCAAAAAATGGGTGATTTGAATTGTTTTGTTCGGTCTATTTTTCAAAAAATAAGTGTGCATGAATTGAAATGGTTTACACATGTTGGAACAGGAGAGGCAAGTACGACTGGTTTAGCTGCAGGCAGCATATGGGCTTTTAAAGAAGTTTTGGTTGGATTTATTTCTAACCAAAGTAAAATTTATTGTAAACCGAAGATAGGCGTACATCCACATTTCCAATTTAAATGTATTCAGTCTACTTTTAATTGCATTGTCTCCGTTAAAATAGGACAAGCTATACACGTATTTCTGAAAGCAATGCGGAAAACTTCGTTTAGAAAAGAAGCTGCTTTTATAAAATAAATATGTTAGGAGGCTCACTTTATGGAGGAACATCCAATACAAGGTTTAATGACGACAGCAATGGAAAATATAAAAAATATGGTTGAAGTAAATACTATTATTGGGGATCCGGTAGAATCACCAGACGGTAGTGTAATAATACCTGTATCAAAATTAGGTTTCGGGTTTGCTGCAGGTGGAAGTGAATTTAACTCAAATCAAAGTGAAGACAATTCTGGTGAAGCTACGTTACCATTTGGAGGTGGAAGCGGTGGGGGTGTTTCTATTACTCCTGTAGCATTTTTAATTGTAAATAGCCGAGGAATAAAAATGATTCATTTAAATGAAAGCACACATATTTATGAAAAAATGTTAGATTTTGCTCCTAAGGCTGCGGACAAAATTCAGGAAATCATACAAGAATCAAATAAATCTAAAAATGATCATAAACAAAAAGTAAAAAAGAAAGATTCCATGAACTTTAATACAGACTATGATATTTAAAAGTAAAGATTATCTATCCTATTATTGGACATCTTCCAGTTATTTTATCATAATGAAAGAAGATTATCATAATTATAGGAGGGATAATTGATGGCTAAAGTTACATTTCAGCAAGATCCAGTTACTCTACTTGGTCAAGAAATTAAAGAAGGAGATCAAGCACCAAACTTTACTGTCTTATCGAACGATCTTAAGGAAGTAAATCTAAACGATTATAAAGGTAAGGTGAAGTTGATCAGTACAGTCCCCTCTCTTGATACTGGTGTATGTTCTGAAGAAACAAAGCGTTTTAATGAGGAAGCCAGTAAATTAGAAAACGTGCAGATTTTAACGATAAGTATGGACTTGCCATTTGCACAAACACGTTGGTGTGCTGCTAATGGAATTAAAAACCTTGACACTTTATCAGACCACAGGGATGCAGAACTAGGGGAAAAATATGGAGTTCTCATTAAGGAGTTACGTTTATTGACTAGAGCTATTTTTGTAGTTGATTCAAACGATAAAGTAACTTATATAGAGTATGTAGATGAAGTTACGAACCATCCTGACTACGAAAAAGCAATTAATGCAGTAAAACAGGCGAAGTAAACACTTGGATAAAGTCTCTCTCATCTTACAATGGGGGGAGGCTTTTTCTTCTATAAACAGAAAGTGTTTCATACTATCATTCGTTTGTACATTAGTATGCTACATTTGATACAATAGAGAGGATTGATAACCTCTTTACAGGAAAGAATGGGGGACAAATTTGAATGGATGAAATAAAAGTTGAATCACTTTTCGAGTGGTTAGATAGAACAACCCAAATAATACATGAACAACAAGACGAGCCATATTTAGATAGTTTGGCAGTAACATTAGAAACTCTTTTTTATCAAGATGTTTCTGCAGAAATAGATGATTTACTGAAGTATAAATTGCAATCTGCTTTAAAAAAGGTTGACTTAACTACATACCAAATAGAAGACATTCGAAAAGCAACCCAGTTAGCAATTTTAAAAGGAATGAAGGGTTCTACGCAGCAACAACATCTAATGACACCGGAAGCAGTGGCTCTGTTTGTAGGTTATATTTCAGAAAAGCTTATGAAAGGAAAAGATAAAATACGTATTTTTGATCTTGTAAGTGGGACGGCAAACCTCTTGTTAACTGTAATGAATCAACTTGAACAGCCAGCAGAAGCCTTCGCCAGCGAAATAGATCCTACACTCATTAAGTTAGGAGTATTAAACGCTAATTTGCAGCAAAAACAAGTAGAATTCTTCCATCAAGATAGTTTACGGCCGTTTTTAGTGGACCCAATAGATCTAATCATTGCCGACTTACCGGTAGGGTATTATCCAGATGATATCCGGGCAAACGATTTTCAATTGAGCGCAGATAAAGGTCATTCTTATGCCCATCACTTATTAATAGAACAGGGCATGAATTATACGAAAGAGGCAGGTTATTTAATTTTTGTTATCCCTGACTTTTTATTTGATAGCGATCAGTCAGACAAGCTTCATGCTTATATTCAAGAATATGCCCATATCATTGGGGTTATTCGTCTTCCTGAAAGTGCATTTAAATCCAAGAAAAATGTGAAAAGTATTTTCATTCTCCAAAAGAAAGGGAAGGATACACAAGGACCAAAGCAACCACTGCTTGCTAATCTTCCCTCCTTTAACAATACAAGGGAAATGGGAGACATTTTAGACCAAATGAACGGGTGGTTTAAGCAGTATATTTGAAGTGACGATGAAGGGGATAATTATGAATAATATATTGGCGATTAACGCAGGAAGCTCATCACTGAAGTTTCAGTTGTTTCAAATGCCAGACGAAAAGGTATTAGCAAAAGGGCAAATTGAAAGAATTGGATTGCCAAATGCTGTTTTTACAATCGAAAAAGCAGATGAAAAAGATGAAGAAGTAAGTAATATTTCTAATCATGAGGAAGCTGTTACTATATTACTTAGAAAGTTACAGGCTTCTGGCATTATTAAATCACTTAAGGAAATTCATGCGGTTGGACATAGGGTTGTGCATGGTGGGGAGCGATTTAAAGAATCTGTCATCATTGATGACCAAGTAATTAAAAATATTGATGAGATTTCTTCATTTGCCCCGTTGCACAATCCAGCAAATCTAACAGGTATTCGTGCATTTCAGAACGTTTTGCCGACTGTACCAATGGTTGTTGTCTTTGACACTGCTTTTCATCAAACAATGCCCGAAAGTTCATTTTTATACAGTTTGCCATACAGATATTATGAGGAATATGGCATTCGTAAATACGGGTTCCATGGCATATCTCATCAATACGTTAGCGAACGTGCAGCTGAATTACTTGGGATGCCTCTTGAACAGCTGCGGCTTATATCTTGTCATCTTGGTAATGGAGTTAGTATTACAGCTGTGCAAAACGGAAAATCCCTAGATACATCCATGGGATTTACTCCACTTGCAGGTGTTACAATGGGAACACGATCTGGAGATTTAGATCCAGCTTTAATTCCATATATTATGGAAAGAACGGGAAAATCGGCAGATGAAGTTATTCATGTTTTGAATGAAGAGAGCGGTATGCTTGCATTATCTGGGTTTTCAAGTGATCTAAGGGATATAGAGGCACGTGCTGAAGAAAAAGATAAGCGTGCGGAACTGGCACTGGAAGTTTTTGCAGGAAGAATACATAGTTATTTAGGTTCTTATGCTGCACGAATGTCGGGAGTAGATGCGATTATATTTACCGCTGGGGTTGGTGAAAACAGTGATCTGGTACGTGAAAAAGTGCTAAAAGGCTTAGAATTCATGGGGGTATACTGGGATCCTGTGTTGAATCAAATTCGTGGAAAAGAAGCATTCATAAATTATTCACATTCTCCAGTGAAAGTGGTCGTTATACCCACTAATGAAGAAATCATGATCGCTCGTGATACATTTCGTTTAACCGTGTAAGAATACATTACTTTAAGGGAGGGTATGTTAGGAATGTCTGTTCATAGTCATAAAAGTAGAAAAAAATCAGTTGCCTGTATGATACTTACAATCAGTGATACGCGTGCATCTTCTACAGATAAAAGTGGAAATTTGATGGTTGAACGCTTGGAAAAAGAAGGTCACAGAGTAATAAAAAAAGATATTGTATCAGATGATGTTAAAGCCATTCAAAGGAGTGTGAGCGAAGGTTGTGAAAGTCCTGAGGTTGATGTTATTTTAACGAATGGTGGAACTGGAATATCTTTTCGTGATGTTACTATTGAAACAATTCGAAATATGCTGGATAAAGAGATACCAGGGTTTGGTGAGTTGTTTCGAATGTTAAGCTACCAAGAGGATATTGGTTCCGCTGCCATGATGTCTCGTGCTGTAGCAGGCGTTATTCACCACACTGCAATTTTTGCAACACCAGGTTCATCAGGTGCGGTAAAACTAGCAATGAATAAATTAATTTTACCTGAGCTTTCACATGTTGTAACAGAAATTAAAAAGGATTTAACCACAGAAGAAAAATAGCGCCTGCAAGAGAGGCGTTATTTTTCTCTTCTAAAACATAATGTTCAAGAAGGGGAAATCATGTTTTTAACTTGAAGTAACTTTAATTCGGGGTAAACTGTTCTTAATTATCGGACAACAAGTACATCACATGAGGCATGCCTTGCTATGTTTTCCGATACACTGCCGATTAAAAAGCGTTCCACCGCATTTAACCCCGTAGCTCCACAAATAATTAAATCTGCATCAAAATTTTTTGCAATATCTTTTGCAATTTTAATTTTTGGAGAACCGTATTCCACACATTTTACTAAATCGTCCAGATTGGCTGCTTTTGCTTCATCAATATAACGATCTAATAACTCTGCTGCATATTCATCTGCACGCTCGGCCAATGTCCTATCATATGCTTCAGCTGTTGCGAAGGTTCTCGAATCGACTACATGGGCAATGATTAAACGGGCATTATTATTTTTAACAATATTGAGCGATTTTTTAAAAGCCTTTTCCGATGCTTCCGATCCGTCAACAGCCACAACAATATTTTTATAATCTAAATTCATATATGCTCTCCCCTTTCATAGAACAATTCCCCTTCTATCTCTATTATAATCTTTATTTATCATAAGTTGGAAAATTTTTAACCGTTTTTGTTACAAATATGTGTACATAATAGTTAATGGAGGTGAAGGTATGTCTGAAAAAAATAAAAAACAGCGAAAAAACTTTTTTGACGAAAAAGGTGTTTCAGCTGTGCAAAATCAATTAAATGAGAGTTATCAGAGTGGTGTGATTGAGGATCAATTGAAGAACAATAAGGGCATATATACATTTAACAACCAAAAGAAGTAACATGAAAGAGAATGCGTTTTTAAGATAAGTCATCTCGTTTCTTAAAGAGATGACTTATTTTTTATAATAATACAAAATTTGACGAAAAACGACATCTTCAGTAATATATTTATGTCTCGATTATAACAACTTTATTTATAAGGGGGATTTTTTGTAAAACTGAAATGAATGAAAGCGTTTAAACCCAGCTTTATTTCTCTAGTGACATTATAACTGCATTATACTGTAATTGAAAATAATTGTATGTGCTTATCCAAACAGGGAAATACAAATCACTAACACGAATTAATAGGAGAGGATATGCATTGCTCAATATACTTGAAAAAATTAACGGATTTCTTTGGGGGGCTCCAAGTTTACTATTATTAGCCGGAACCGGTTTATTTTTAACCTTTGTATTAAAAGGCTTACAAATACAAAAACTTGGTTATGCTTTTAAATTAGCATTTACAAAAGATAAAGATAAATCAGCAGAAGGGGATGTTAGCAATTTTAAAGCATTAATGACTTCCCTTGCAGGTATGATAGGTAATGGAAATATTGCTGGTGTAGCAACAGCCATCACGTTAGGGGGCCCTGGTGCTATATTTTGGATGTGGGTAGTTGGACTGCTTGGCATGGCAACAAAATATGCTGAAGCTCTACTCGCTATGAAATACCGCGTTAAGAATGAAACAGGGGAGTATTCCAGTGGTCCGATGTATTATATAGAAAGAGGGTTAGGCAAAAAGTGGAGACTTTTAGCCTATGCTTTTGCGATCTTTGGAGCTTTTGCTGCACTTGGTATCGGAAATAGTGTACAGTCTAATACAATAGCAGACGTAATGAGCAATAGTTTTCATGTTAATGGTTTAACAACAGGTATTATTCTTGTTATATTAACTTCATTGATCATTTTTGGTGGGTTAAAGCGAATAAGTGCAGTAGCTGGTGTGTTTGTTCCGGTAATGGCGGTGTTTTATATTGTTGCAGCCATCATTATTATCGGTATAAATTACGACCAAATTATTCCGGCATTTGCGTTAATATTTAAACATGCATTTTCCCCTATATCAGCAGCAGGTGGATTTTCGGGAATTGTCGTAACAGAGGCAATACGACATGGTGTTTCAAAAGGAATTTTTTCTAACGAAGCAGGTCTTGGTACAGTTGCTTTGATCGCAGGAAATGCCAAAACTAGCCACCCTGTAAAACAGGCATTAGTAGCAATGACAGGGACATTTATTGTAACCATCATCGTTTGTACAATGACGGGGCTTGTATTGATTGTCACTGGTTTTTGGGATGCCTCTGGAGGTTTAATATCTGGAGTAGCACATGATCCTACATTAGAAGCTGGTGCTTTAACAAGCGCAGCGTTTGGCTCTTCTTTGGGAGTCGTTGGCGAATATATTGTTTCATTGTCTGTTGTATTTTTTGGTTTTTCAACTATTATTGCTTGGTATGTGTATGGAGTAAAATGTTTTGAGTATATGTTTGGAGTAAAACATATTAAAATTTATCGAGTCATTTATGTTGGAGCAACTTTTATAGGAACTATTGCTAGTTTAACAACTGTTTGGGCTTTCGCTGATATGGCTAATGCTTTGATGATGATACCGAACCTCATCGGTCTATTGTTGTTATATAAAATTGTAAAAGAAGAGACAGATAATTATTTTGCTGATCCTATTACTAAGGAGCTGAAAAGCTCATAACAAGTAATAAGCAGCAGGAGGCTCATTTGAGAAATAAACTGGCATGTAGATTGACAAAGAATTAAACTATCATATATATTGATAGATGGATGTGTTTTTAATTTAACAATCTACTACATAACATCAAAATAAAAGGTGGGATTATCATGAAAATAGGAATACCTAAG